>JAKFCC010000030.1:0-91883 GCA_036676795.1 Gemmatimonadota bacterium | reverse complement strand
AGCGGCGTCGAGCGGTCGTGGATGACACCGAGCGCGTGGTAACAGTCCGGAACCGAGTCTACCAGGACGCGAATGGCGAGCAGGTCGTAGATCTCCTCGTACGGCTTGTCCCACTTCTTCATCTTCTTGTAAATCGACCAGAGATGCTTCGGCCGGCCGGTGACATCCACGTTCCTGATGCCCGCGGCCTTCAGCTGCAGGGCGAGCGGCTCTGCGAGGTCGCGAATCAGCGTCTCGCGCTCGGTGCGACGCTGTGCGACCAGCTTCGCGAGCGCCTTGTACTCCTTCGTCTCGATGTGCTTGAACGCGAGATCCTCCAGCTCCCACCTGACGCGCGCCATACCGAACCGGTGGGCAAGAGGCGCATACAGATCGCGCGTCTCCTGCGCAATGCGCCGGCGCTTTTCCTCCGGCAGGTAGTCGAGCGTTCGCATGTTGTGCAGCCGGTCCGCAAGCTTGATGATGATTACCCGTGCGTCCTTTGCAATGGACAGGAGCAGCTTGCGGTAGTTCTCGACCTGGCGCTCCTGCGACGAATTCAGCGGGAGATGGCCAATCTTGGTGAGACCATCCACAATCGAGGCGATCTCCTTGCCGAACTCCGCTTCGATGTCAGCTACTGTGACATTGGTGTCTTCGACGACATCGTGAATCAGTCCGCTGGCGACAGTGACAGTATCGAGCTGAAGATCTGCCAGAATCTTTGCGACATGCACACAGTGAGAAACAAAATCCTCACCGGAAAGCCGCTTCTGCCCGCGATGCGCCTTCTCGCTGAACTTGTAGGCGCGAACCAGCAGGTCATGGTCGAGGCGCGTGTGCAGGATCGACCGCTCCGCCGTGACTCCAATAGGAGCTTCCGACGGCTCGTCCCAGCCCGGGATGAATTCGCTGAGGGAGACCGCTGTCATTCCCTATAGTATAGCCGGGGACGCGAGGAAGGAATTACCTGCCAGGACCGCACGGCCAACCTCAGCTCAAGCTGTCGTTCCCTACAGCATCCCGGCCTCGGCAAATGAGATGTATCTGCCCCGCCCGATTATGACATGGTCCTGGACCGGTATATCCAGGAGCTTGCCCGCCTGAACCAGCTGCTCGGTGACAGCCCTGTCATCCCCTGACGGCGTGGGATCCCCGCTCGGGTGGTTGTGAACAAGGATGATGGCCGCCGCATTTTCTGCGATGGCTTCGCGAAACACCTCACGGGGATGCACGAGCGAAGAGTTCAGCAGGCCACGGGTAACTGTGACGTCGCGCTCGAGACGGTGCTGGGAGTCCAGGATCGCAACGTGGAATTCCTCGACCGGCAGGTCTTCCAGCTTCGATGAGAATATCTCGAACACGTCGCGCGGCCATCGTACTGGCGCGCCCTCCTCGCGGGACTCACTCGCCATTCGCCTGCCAAGCTCGAGAGCGGCGTGAATCGCAATTGCACGCGCGCCTCCCACGCCCGGGATCGCCGTCATGCCGGCCACAGGCATCGCCGCCAACCGGCGCAGGGATCCATTCGCCGAGCCCAGAATCTCCTGCCCGATTGCCATCGCCGACCTGCCACCCGAGCCACTTCCCAGCAGGATCGCCAGCAGTTCCGCCGAACCCCGTGCGCGCGCACCGTGCGATTTCAGCCGCTCGCGGGGACGTTCTGCCGGGGGAAGTTCCATGATTCGAAGTGACATGCAGCCAAGGTAGACATGCCGGGCAAGGCACACACATCATGTGCGTGCGCCCATTACCAACTCCGCGCGCCCGCGGAAGGCGGTAACTTTTTGGCCGATGACTTCAGTTACCTTCCGGCGCGCATTTGCCGACGAGCCCGTGGCGAAGCAGCTGATAAACGAGCTGGATGCGGGCTTCCTCAAGTTCTATCCTCCCGAACACATGTTCGGTCTTCATCCCAACGAAGAGCGAGACCCAGCCCTGCATTTCTTTATCATTGAACAGGGCGCTGCCACGCTCGGATGCGGTGCACTCCGGATCCTGGATGGTGAATACGCCGAGCTGAAGCGGATGTATGTGCGCCCGGAATATCGCGGACGCGGCATCGGACGAAAATTGATCCGCCACCTCGAGCACACGGCCCGCACACTGGGCATTGCATGTGTGCGGCTTGAAACGGGACCGGAGCAGGTCGAGGCCCTCGCACTCTACCGTTCCGAGGGCTACACCAGTATTCCGCCTTATGGAGAGTACGCCGACAGCCCTGTGAGTGTGTGCATGGAGAAGACTCTCTCCTAGCACCCTGACTGGCTTCTGTCCCGCCGCTGCCTTCAGCGGCTAGAGGCCGGCTCCATGGCATTTCTTGAACTTCTTGCCTGACCCGCACGGACATGGATCATTACGTCCGACATTCGACCAGTCGCTACCGGCGCCCGCCCCACTCGAAGCAGGCACGCCCGGGATCCCGCCAGTAGGCGGCCGCAGCGACTTCACTTTCCCCGCACCCACCACCGTGGGCTCGCGGCGCGCCACGACTCCAGGAGTCGGTGACTCGGCGGGGCCGACGTCCATCATCTCGTCGGACGGCACGGCACCGTCGCCTCCTGCGTTCTCCGTCCCATCCACATCCTCGAGAACGCCGAGCGCGTTGTACCGCTTTGTCGGACGCGCCTGCGCAGGAGGTGCAGCACGCGTGAACTCTTCCGGATCCTCGAAGGTCAGCTGGGCGCGAAGGAACCGCTCCGTGAACGTGTTGTAGATGTCGTTCATGAGGTCCACAAACATCGTGTACGCCTCATGCTTGTACTCGATGAGCGGGTCCTTCTGCCCCCACGAACGGTAGTGAATCGCGTTGCGCAGCTGGTCGAGATCGTACAGGTGATCCTTCCACTTCTCGTCCAGCACATTGAGCATCACCAGTGAGAGCAGCTGGCTCGAGAACTCATCCAGGTTGCCCATCTTGTCACGGAACGCTTTTCTGCCGGCCTCTGCACCTACAGCAACCGCCTCGGCCACCGTGGCCGGGCGCGCAGCGTCATCCTCGAACTCTGGCACACTCAGCAGGTAATGCATCAGCAGTTCCTGCCGGACGAGCGCCATGTCCCACTCTTCCTCACCCTCGAACAGCGCGAAGGTGTTCTCGATGCGGCGCGAGACGCCCTTTTCCACCATCTTCTCGGCTTCGCTCTTCAGCTCCTCTCCGCCCTCGAGCGCGAATGAACGCAGCGAGTAGATCACTTCGCGCTGCTGATTCATTACATCGTCATACTCGAGCAGGCGCTTGCGGGACTGGAAGTTCTGCAGCTCCACACGCTTCTGTGCCTGCTCGATGGAGCGCGTAATCAGCGGATGCGTGAGCATCTCGCCCTCCTGCGCACCCATGCGATCCATCAGCTTCGCGATCCTCTCGGATCCGAAGAGACGCATGAGATCGTCCTCGAGCGACAGGAAGAACTGCGAGGCACCCGGGTCGCCCTGACGGCCGGCACGACCACGCAGCTGTCTGTCGATTCGGCGCGACTCGTGCCGTTCGGAGCCGAGAATGTGAAGGCCGCCTATCTCCATGACATCGACTTCGTTGTTGTCCGCGTCCTTTACCTTCGAAGGACGTGACTCGGTCACGCCTGGTCCAAGCTTGATGTCGGTTCCGCGGCCGGCCATGTTGGTGGCGATCGTCACCGTTCCGGGCTGACCCGCCTCGGCGACAATCTCTGCTTCACGCTGGTGATACTTGGCGTTCAGAACATTGTGCGGAATGCCCGCGCGCTTGAACATGCGCGACAGCGTTTCTGAAACGTCCACGCTGACCGTTCCGACCAGCACCGGATAACCCAGCTTGTGCAGCCGCTCGGTCTCCTCGAGAATCGCGTTGTACTTTTCGCGCCGCGTCTTGTAGACGAGATCCTGCCTGTCGTCGCGAATTACATCCCGGTTGGTGGGGATCACTGCGACGCCCAGTCCGTAGATCTGGTGGAATTCGGACTCTTCCGTTTCCGCCGTACCGGTCATGCCGGCCAGCTTCTGGTACATGCGGAAATAGTTCTGGATCGTGATGGTCGCCATGGTCTGCGTCTCACCCTTCACCTGAACGCCTTCCTTGGCTTCAACGGCCTGGTGCAGTCCCTCCGACCAGCGACGTCCCGGCATGGTCCGGCCGGTGAATTCGTCCACGATCAGGACCTGCCCTTCCTGCACTACATAGTTCACGTCGCGCTCGTACAGCGCGTGTGCGCGCAGCAGCTGGTGAACGATGTTCAGGCGCTCACTCTTCTCCGCATAGTTACGGTTCAGCGCGTTGCGCTGCTCGATCCTTTCTTCCGGCGCCATGTCCAGGTCGTGATCGATGCGATGCACTTCCTGTGAGAGATCGGGAAGCACGAACGCTTCGTGATCCGTGGGCGACATGAACTCGACGCCCTTGTCGGTCAGGTGAACCGTGTGCCCCTTTTCATCCAGCACATAAAGGAGTTCTTCCTCGATGTTACGGAATTCCTGCTTGTTGGCCGGCAGTTTTCTGTCGGCAATGGCGGCCAGTTCCTGCTTCTGAACCAGCTGCTTGACGCCGGATTCCTGGTACAGCTTCAGCAGCTTCTTGTTTTTCGGTCCACCCAGCTGGGCCTGATAAAGCTTCAGCGCCGCCGTCTGTTCGTCGCCCGCTTCGAGAGCGCGCTCGCCGTCGGCAACCAGGAGGTTGACCATGTCGCTCTGCCTGCGAACCAGCCGGGCAACGGCCGCATTGTGCTGGGCGTATTCGGCATCGGTCTCGTTTCCGACCGGTCCTGAGATAATCAGCGGTGTCCGCGCTTCATCGATGAGCACCGAGTCCACTTCGTCGACGATCGCGAAGAAGTGCGGGCGCTGGACACGCTGGTCCAGCGAGATCACCATGTTGTCGCGCAGGTAGTCGAAGCCGAACTCGTTGTTCGTGCCGTAGGTGATGTCACACTCGTAAGCAGCGCGCCGCATCTGCGTGCCGGGCTCGGTCGTGTCTATGCAGCCGACCGTGAGGCCGAGGTAGCGGTAAACGTGTCCCATCCACTCCGAGTCACGCCGGGCGAGATACGAGTTGACCGTAACCAGGTGCGCGCCCTTGGCGGGAAGAGCGTTAAGGTAGAGCGGAAGCGTAGCGACGAGCGTCTTGCCTTCACCCGTGGCCATTTCTGCGATCCGGCCCGCATGCAGCTGAATGCCGCCCATGAGCTGCACATCGTATGGAATCATGTTCCATTCCATCTCGTGACCGGTGACCGACACCTTGGTCCCGACCAGCCGGCGGCAGGCTTCACGGACAGTAGCGAAAGCTTCAGGAAGGAGGTCCTCGAGCACCGCCGCGGTTGCTTCACGCAGCTCCGCTTCCACTCCGCCGCTTCCATCCAGTCCGCTCAGCTCTGAATCGATTTCCTCACGTGCCGCAGGATCGCTGGTTGTTTTCTTCCTTTCCTTGAGGTCGGCTATGCGTGCTTCGAGCTCGCCGGTTTCCTCGAGAATCAGGGCGCGAAATTTCGCCGTCTGCCCGCGAAGCTCCTCTTCGGAAACTTCGTGGAGACGCTCGTAATGCTCGTTAATCTCGTCAACGATCGGCTGGATGCGTTTCCGTTCCCGCTCGTGCCGGGTGCCAAACACTCCAGTAAGAAGACCCTTCAGCATTGCCTTATTCCTGCGAAGCGCCCTGAGGCGCGTAAAGATTGTTTGACTCGATGTATTTCAGCACTGAATCCGGGACCAGTCCAGCGATGGATTTTCCCGCTTTCCTGCGAGTGCGAATCTCCGACGACGACACATCGATCCTGCGCGCAGCAACAACAAGGGTGTCATCGGCTTTCCTGCTTTCCCCACCTCGCTCCAGAATTGCGATCGTCGCAAGCTCCCGAATGCGCTCTGGATTCTTCCATTCCCCCAGCGACCTGTAGCTGTCCCGCCCCATCAGCAGGTATATCTCCGCCCCTGCATACCGCCGTGATAACTCCTCGAGCGTGTCCACGGTGAAAGATAAACCGGCCCGGCGATATTCCGACTCGTCTACTTCCACCCCTTCGAGGCCGGCGAAGGCAAGTCTTGCCATTGCCAGGCGATGCTCCGGGGATGCTCCGTCATTCTTTTCGGCCTTCAGGGGCTGGATCCCGGCAGGAACCACGATGAGCCGGTCCAGCTTGAGGGATTCGGCCGCGTCAACGGCCAGCACACGATGTCCTATGTGCGGAGGATCAAAGCTCCCGCCATAAACCCCGATGCGCACAAACGCCTAGGACTTGGCCTGCGCGTTTCCGCATGCTTCGCGTACCTCGCGATCGTTCGGATACTTTGTCCGCATCGCTGTGCACAGCTCGGCGGCGTCGTCCTTGTAGTTGATCGCCCTGTACGCTTCGTGAAGCCGGAGATAGGCGTCACGAGTCTTCTTTGCATCCGGATGCAGGCGGAGGACGTCCTTGAAGTAGATGATGGCGGAGTCGTACGCCTTGCGCTTCAGGTAGTGGTAGCCGGTGTTGTAGTCCTTCGTCGCAAGCCATTCATCCAGCTTGGACAGCTCTCGCTGTGCACGGGGAACCAGCGGCGACTCCGGATACAGAGAAAGCAGCAGCCGGAACGCATTGATTGCGTTCTCGCCGTATTGCGCATCCAGATCCGGCTTGCGCCACATCTGCTCGTACGCCACCCCTGACTCATAGAGCGCATCATCGGCAAGCGTGTCCTGCGGAAACGACTCGCTCACGCGGGTGAAGCTCGTCGCAGCAAGCAGATGGTCACGCATGCGGGCCTGTGACTTTCCAAGATAGAAATACGAGACCGGCAGCCTGGGGTCGCGTGGATCCAGGTCACGGGTCAGGCGCTCGAATGCCTTGACCGCATTGTCCCAGTTCTTGTCGTTGTACTCTTTCATGGCCCCCGCATAGAGCGAATCCATTGTCGTGAAAGAGGCGGCGTAGAATCCACGGGAGCAGGAGATGCACACGAACATCGCCAGGGCGTACAAAGTGTAGCGTTTGGTCATCGGCCTATTTACCCCGCTCCGGCGCGGCATGTTCATACGCTTGCCCGCCCGATCGAGAAGTATTGGATTCCGAGCTCCTTCATCTGCTCGGGATCGTAAAGATTGCGTCCATCTATGACTATCGGCTGCTTGAGCGCAGACCGCACGCGGACAAAGTCAGGGTGGCGGTACTCATTCCAGTCAGTGATGACTACGAGCGCGTCGGCACCGTTCAGGGCGTCGTAATTTGTCTCTGCATACTCGATCCGGTCCCCAATAATACGGCGCGTTTCCTCCATGGCTGCAGGATCGTGAGCGCAAATGGCCGCGCCCGCTTCCAGCAAATCCTCGATCAGGGTGAGAGACGGAGCCTCACGCATGTCGTCGGTGCGGGGCTTGAACGCCAGCCCCCAGATCGCAATGCGTGCTCCCTTCAGTTGGTCACCCAAAGCCGCACGGAGTTTCCTCCCGAGCAGCATTTTCTGGCGTTCGTTGACGGAATCCACGGCGTTCAGGACGTCGAGCGGAAGGCCGATGCCATCGGCAGTCCGCATCAGAGCCTTTACGTCCTTCGGAAAGCAGGAGCCGCCATACCCGGGGCCCGGGAAGAGGAAACTCGACCCAATCCGCGAATCGCTGCCAATTCCCTTCCGCACGAAATCCACATTTGCGCCGACCTTCTCGCAAAGATTGGCGATCTCATTCATGAACGAGATACGGGTGGCGAGCATTCCGTTCGCTGCATACTTGGTCATCTCGGCAGACGGGATGTCCATCAGGATGATCGGATTTCCGGTGCGCACGAACGGGGCATACAGCTCGGACATGACACGCCTGGCCTGCTGACTGTCCACCCCGAGCACCACCCTGTCCGGCTTCATGAAGTCGTCCACCGCAGCGCCTTCCTTCAGGAACTCGGGATTGCTGCACATGAAAAACTCGTGCTTTGCGTGCTTCCTGATTTCGGCGGCAACTTTTTCCGCTGTTCCAACAGGAACGGTCGATTTGGTAACGACGACCATCTCCCGCGTCATGTGCTTTCCGATCGACTCGGCGACCTTCAGCACATGCTGGAGATCCGCTGATCCGTCTTCACCGGGAGGGGTTCCCACGGCGATAAAGACCACATCGGCCTGCGCGATCGAGCAGCCGACATCTGTAGTGAACGCCAGGCGTCCCTGCTCCTGATTGCGCTCCACGAGACCCTCGAGACCAGGCTCGTATATCGGAAGCTTGTTCTTCTTCAGTCCCTCGATCTTCCTGGCGTCCAGGTCTGCGCACACGACATCATTGCCGGTCTCGGCAAGACAGGCGCCAACGACCAGACCGACATATCCCGATCCAATAACGGAGATTTTCATTCTGGCCGACTCAGCTTACGAGTGCGAGCGAATGAGTTCCCGACGTCAGCGACACTACACGTCCGCGCGGGTTCGAAAGTGACGCCGTCGCATTCCGGGTGTCGACGATGATCGACGCAGTGTCTACGACCCGTCGGTAGTCCACAGAGTCGTGATCGGTGATGATCACCACTGCATCGGCGCTCCCGAGTTCCTTGTCGGTCAGGTCAACACTCTTGTGCTCGTGGCCATCCTCACGAAACGACGCAACGTGCGGATCGTGGTACACGACCCGGGCGCCCTGGTCCTCGAGAAGCCGAATCACATCGAGGGCGGGGCTTTCGCGCATGTCGTCTATGTTCTTCTTGTAGGCAACTCCGAGGACCAGAACCCGGCTTCCATTCACGGCCTTCTTTTCCTCGTTCAGCGCAGTCGCAACCTTGCGGGCAACGATCGCGGGCATCTCGCTGTTGATCTCACTGGCAAGATCGATGAAGCGGGTCTTGTAGTTGAGCGTGCGCATCTTCCACGCGAGATAGTGCGGGTCCAGCGGAATGCAGTGACCGCCAATTCCGGGACCTGGCGTGAACTTCATGAATCCGAACGGCTTCGTCGCTGCGGCATCTATCACTTCCCATACGTTCACGCCAAGCTTGTCGCACACAATCGCCATCTCGTTTACGAGGCCGATGTTCACGCTGCGGAACGTGTTCTCAAGGAGCTTCACGAGTTCAGCGGTCTCAGTGCTGCCAACAGGTACGATCGTATCGATGCACGATGCATACAGGGCCGTCGCCAGCTCGGTGCAGGCGGGCGTGATTCCGCCTACTACTTTCGGCGTGTTCTTCGTATTCCACTTGGGGTTGCCTGGATCGACACGCTCCGGGCTGAAAGCCAGGAATACATCCTCTCCAATGGTGAAGCCCGAGGCTTCCAGCTTGGGCTGCATGAGTTCGCGGGTCGTTCCCGGGTAAGTCGTGCTCTCCAGTACGACGAGCAGTCCCTTGTGCGCCGTGCGCGCAATGGCATCGGCGGCCGCAAGTACGTAACTCATGTCCGGATCGCGTGTCTTGGCAAGCGGCGTCGGCACGGCGACCGAAATTGCGTCGCACTCACCCAGACGGCTCTCTTCAGCAGTCGCCTCGAACAGTCCACTCCTGACGAACTCGGCCAGATCGGACGTCTTCACATCCATGATGTGAGACTTGCCCGACATCAGCTGCTGAGTCACGCGTTCGTTCACGTCGTAGCCGATCACCTTGAACCCGGCGCGGGCAAATTCCAGTGCGAGCGGAAGTCCGACGTAGCCAAGACCGACTACACCGATCTTCGCCTGGCGGTTTTCAATCTTGTTGAGAAGCTGTTGTCTGGTATTCATGTATGCTCAGCGAGATCGCTGATTAGTGTCGGTAAAAATCATGTACTGCCTCGATTACTTCATCCTGCTGCGTGCGCGTAAGCTCGGGGTAAACCGGCAGCGAAAGAACTTCAGCCGCCGCCTTCTCGCTCTCGGGGAAAGCGCCCTTCTTGTAGCCGAGATAGTCGAAGCATGGCTGCAAATGCAGTGGAACGGGATAGTAAATCGCCGATCCGATGCCGCGTGACTTCAGGTGCTCCTGAAGCTGGTCACGCTTTTCCACCCGGAGCGTGTACTGGTTGTAGATCGATTCGTTCTTGCTGTCGATCACCGGGGTTCTTACGCCGCCGAGGTCCGCGAATGCGTCATCGTAATACTTCGCATGCGCCCGGCGCGCTGCGCTCCATGACTCCAGATGCGGGAGCTTTGCGGAAAGAACCACTGCCTGAAGTGCATCCAGGCGGCTGTTGTATCCAACCATCTCGTGATGGTAGGTCTTCAGGCCGCCATGGACCCGAAGCTTGCGGAGACGCGTGGCAATTTCATCGTCCTGCGTGACCATCATTCCGCCATCGCCATAGCCGCCGAGATTCTTGGACGGGAAGAAGCTGAAGGTCCCGATGGTCGCGCGCTCGCCAGCGCGGGTAATCTTGCCTGACACCTCACGGCGCGCGCCGATTGTCTGGGCCGCATCCTCTACCACCGGCAAGCCGATTGAGGCGAAACGTTCAAGCTCCGCTATCTGGCCGAAAAGATCGACTGGAATTACGGCCTTCGAGCGACTCGTCTTCACTGCCGCCGCGGCGTCAGCGTTGAGGTTGAAGCTTGCAGGGTCGATGTCTGCAAAAACGGGCTTTGCACCGGCGTTGTGAATGGCGCCGGCAGTGGCAAAGAAAGTGAACGGGGTCGTAATGACCTCGTCGCCAGCGCCCACACCAAGAGCACGCAATGCAAGCAGGATCGCATCGGTACCGTTTGCGCAGCCGATGGCGTGCTTCGCGTTGCTGAGCTCCGCAACCTGCAATTCGAGTCGTTCGACCGGGTCACCCAGAATGAAGGCCTGGTCATCGACGACGCGCATCATGGCCGCGACTACTTCGTCGCGGATGGTTGCGTGCTGGGCTTTGAGATCAAGTAGTGGAACGGGCATCTATAGTAGTAGGGATACAGCCTTGAATAATGCCCATTTTGATGACCTAAATCAATGCGTGGAGCGGGGATATCCTCTGTTAAGACCCCCTGCAAACAGGGAAAGCTTTTGCTTGACTTGTCGGTACCGCCGGCCAAGGTTCCGGCAGCGCCATTCATCCCTCTGGAGATACACAATGCAGATACGAACCGTTGCCTGCCTTTTGGCTATATATGCGGCTGGCACTGCCACTCCGCTCCATGCCCAGATTGGGTCGAATGAGACGGCTCTCATCGTCGGACTGGTCTCATCCACGCTTGCGGGTGAGGACGCCAGCAATGTAAGCCGCAAGATCGGGATGATGGCGGAGCTTCAGCTGGTTCATCCCTTCACACAGAATATCGGTTTCCAGACAGGATTGGGCGTTGTGCAGAAGGGTGCCTCGCTCGCCCTCGGGGGAGCCACGTCAGGTAAATCGTCGCTGAAACTTTCCTACTTCGAGGCACCGGCAATGCTCCGGATCGGGTTTGCCGGCCGATACTCCGAAGTGCGCCCCGCGCTTTTCTTCGGGCCCATCGCTTCGCTGAACGTTGGATGCAGGTACAAAGTTCCGACCCAGAACGGAGGAAGCGTCGAATCGGATTGCGAACCGGACGGGCCGCAGATCCGCGCATACGACATCTCGATCGCAGGGGGAGGATCGGTGGAGTTTGGACGGTTCGGAGGATTCCTGCGCTATGACCACGGAATGGTGAGCATTGACGGCTCCGACTTCGCCGACAAAGTGTACAATCGCGCGATCATTCTCGGCGTCGTCTGGAACACCTCCAGCCGCTGATCCTTACGTGCGCTCCAGATAGCGCACGATGAATTCGGATGCCGCCTGAATCGATTCCCTTGCTTCAGGAATAATCGGCGTCAGTACCTGCATCCCGTGAAAAGAATCATTGTAAAGAAGCTCCGACGAACCTGCTGTCTGGAGAATTCTTTCGTGCACGCGCACTGAATCATCCCGAAGCAGTTCCGTTATCCCGACATGGAACTGCACCGGCGGCAGATTGCTTGCGGCGCCAAAGAGCGGAGATGCCTTCGGGTTGCGCGGCGATGCATCGCCGAGATAGACACGGGCAAACTGCTCAATGTTGGCAGGACGGAACATCGCGCACTTTCCGTCGTTGCCCAGTCGTGAAGCACCAGTTCCTTCCAGGTCTGTCCAGGGCGAAAAGAGCACTACACAGGCAGGCGGTGTGAGGCCTGCGTCACGCGCGTGCATCGCAAGCGCCAGTGCCAGTCCGCCGCCGGCCGAATCGCCCGCTATGGCTACCGGCTCGTCAACGGGGATGTTCGCAAGCACGAACTGGTAGGCAGCGATTACGTCATCCAGCGCGGCAGGAAAGCGATGCTCCGGCGCGCGGCGGTAGTTCACGCTGAACACTCGTCTCCCTGTGCGGCGGGCAAGCGCAGCCGTAAGGGGACGATGCGTCCGCGCACTGCACGACACATATCCGCCCCCGTGGATGTAGAGAATCACACCCCGCTTCGGGTCCCTTGGGTGAATCCACTCGCCCGGCGCCCCTGCAATCTTCTCCACTTTTACGCCGAGCGAGGCCAGCCAGCTGTAGGGCGCGGGCACGCCGAAAAGTGCGCGCGCAGCAATTTTCAGCTTCCACTCGCCGCCCCAGTTTTCGTGGCGAAGGATTTTCGCGATTGCGTTCGCGAAAAAACGGGACTGCCAGCTCGGCATCGCGGACTCGGCCTGCGTCAGATGTGACTCTTGTGGCCAAGTCCCGATGCCCGCCGCCAGTCGCCCAACTGGCCGACATGATAGGCGAGGTGGCCGGTAATCAGCCAGGCAGTGAACTCCCGCACGGTCTTGAATCCTTCGCGCGCCGGCTCGAACGGGTTCGGCGCATCGAGCGTCGCGTCGTCGGCTGCGACGAACGCATCCGGCAAATCCCTGTACACCTCACGAAACATGAGCACGAGATCTTCCATCCGCGGATATGCACTGGCCGCTGTTGCACCTGATGTTGTTCCCGGACTGAAAATTGGCCTCCATTCCCTGGGGCACACTGGAGTGCGTCCCAGCAGGCGCCGGCCAAAATCTCCCGACACCGCCAGGTGACCGAGAATCCAGCCGGCACTCTTGTTACCTGCTACCGGCTCGAGGGCCAGGTGCGAGTCATTCAATCCCACGAGCATCGGCTCGGCAAACCAGAGCAGATACCGCGACTGGTCGGCAAATATCTTCCTCATCATTTGCCGGTTACTCTCGCTCCCGCAAGCTCGGCGACGGCACCGAGTGTCGTCTGTGCGGCATTGAGTCCAAGCCGGAAATCCTTGTCGGAAAAAGTGGCAAAGAGATCCGTCGGCTGGTGCCAGTGCGGATCCCACCCGCTTCCGATCTGGGTTCCTCTCTCGTTTTCACGCAGGCTGATCGAGGCCACCCACTGCATGAACGGGGTTGAATCGGTGTTGGTCATATGGCGTCCCACCGCCGCGGGATAATCGGTCGCATACTTTTCGTTCGCCGCATGAAAGTGCCATGCAAGCGCCTGCGCCTGAGAAGCAAATCTCGAAGTGTCCTGGAACTCGATGTTCACGTCGGCCTCGAGACGCTGTTCCTTGCTGACGGTTCCGTCGGCGCGAGGCATTCCATGATCGAACAACATCATGTCGTGCTGTATCATTCCCAGCCATTTCGGTTCCGGGTACTTGCCAGAGCCAACCGGGTATTCCTTTCCCTGGAGCTCACGGCGCTGTGCGACATAAGCGTAAGCCCCGTCGAGGCCGGTCTCTTCGTTGTTCCACAGGATGAAGCGGATCGAGCGGTCGGTGCTGACATCCGGACTGCTGAAAATGCGCGCCAGCTCCATGACGATCGCGGTACCCGATCCATCGTCATTGGCAGCTTCGCCCCACCCATGTCCGTCCATGTGCGCGCCGATGATGTACATCTCATCGGGCCGGGTTGATCCAATCTTGGTGCAGTACACTTCTTCACGCGGGCCCGGCGTTGTCGGCTGCGCATTCAGGGCGCGAAGTCGTGCATCCGGCTGGGCAAGCGAATCGTTGTTCACGCCTGTCCTGGTGCGGTTACCACGTGGCCTTCCGCCTCCGACAATTCTCGGCACGGGAGCCCCGGCTGCATTCACTAGCTGCGGGTCGGCTGGGTTTGCCGGAGCGCGGCGCGGCGCAGGCTGATAATCGTATTTCAGGCGTTCTGTATTCGTGCACCCGTAGCTCTTCAGCTGAGCCTCGATCCAGTCAATGGCAGCCCGGTTTCGATCGGTACCCTGCCTTCGGTCTCCGAACTGCGTCAGCCCCTTGATTGTCGCCTTGTACCTCTCGAGGTCCAGCCTGCCTGCGAGGCCGCGAATCATGGCCTCCTCGGCGCGGCGCGCGGCGAGGGCGTCAGCCGCGCTTGCCGCGGCAGGAACCTGTGTCGTATTGACAGTCGCGGACGGAGCGCACGCGACGATGGCGAGCGCAGCAGTTACGGAAAGGGATCTGCGAAGCATCTACTCCACCATGTTGATGATTAGTGAAGCAAAAATGCCGATTTTTTCCTGCTCCTGCTACTGCTCCTCTCGAACAGTGACCCGCTGTCCGCGCACCGTCGTCTTCCGCAGAGCCGTGATGACAGTCTTTACCGCGTGTGTCGGAATTTCCACATAGCTGTGGTCTTCCAGAATCTCGATCGATCCAATCGAACGGGCGTCGATCCCGGTCTCGTTCGCGATGGCGCCGACGATATCGGCGGGACGAGTCTTGCGATTCCGCCCGACACCGACATAAACGCGCGTAACCTTGGCATCGCGAGCGCTGGACTCACGCGGACGCTTTTTCCCGCCTGATCCTTCCTTGTAGGCAGGCTTGCCTGGACGCTCGCGGTCGCGCTCCCGCTTTCCCTTGCGGGCGGAACGATCCTGCGAATCCTCGGAAGCCGGCGAGCTGACTGTCTTTCTCGCGCGCTTCGCGCCCGCCGTGCTCTGATGCGCAATCTTCATTGCCGCGGCTGCGATATCCATCAGTTCTTCACGCGCAGCCAGGGACTCCACGATTGCGCGATAGGCATCGAGCTCACCCTCTTCAATCGCTTCGCGGAGGCGGGTGTGGCTCGCTTCCAGCCTCCTCGCCTCGAGATCGGTCTCGGTGGGAATGGGCTTCACGGTAATCTTGAGACGGGTGTGCTGCTCGATGTTCCGAAGCAGCCTGGTCTCGCGCGGTTCTGCCAGCGTGATGGCGACGCCTTCGCGGCCGGCCCGGCCGGTGCGGCCGATACGATGGACATATGCATCCACCGACGCTGGAACATCGTAGTTGAATACGTGCGACAGATGGCCGATGTCGAGCCCGCGCGCCGCAACGTCGGTCGCAATCAGCAGCTCTACGCTTCCGTCGCGAAACCTGCGCATCACACGGTCACGCTGCTCCTGAGAAAGTCCGCCGTGAATGGACTCCGAGCGGTAGCCGTGTGCATTCAGGGTTTCGGTCAGCTCGTCAACTTCGTTCCGTGTGCGGCAGAAAATGATCGCAGAGCTGGGACTCTCGATGTCGAGTACCCTTCCCAGCACCTCGGATTTCTGGTTCCGCTGTACCATGTACGCGACCTGTGTTACACGGGGTACTTCGCCCGGCGCGGTGCGTTCGGAAGCAATCTTTACATTTACCGGATCCTTCAGGTGGCGCTTGGCAATCGCCTTGATCTTGGGCGCTATCGTCGCGGAAAAGAGCGCCGTCTGACGCTCCTTTGGCGTTTCATTCAGAATCGCCTCGAGATCTTCCGCGAATCCCATGTCCAGCATTTCGTCGGCTTCGTCCAGCACAACCGTGCGCACGCGGTCGAGCTTCAGCGTAGAGCGGCGAATGTGATCGAGTGCGCGGCCGGGCGTCGCGACAACTACGTCCACACCTCGACTGAGCGCGCGGAGCTGCTGCGACATCGACTGGCCACCGTAAATCGGAAGCACTTCGCAGTTGAACGCCTTTCCATACTTGTGAACGGCCTCTGCGACCTGCATCGCGAGTTCGCGTGTCGGCACGAGAATCAGCGCACTGATGAATGGCCTGCGAGGATTCCTGTCGGGGTCATCGCATATCTGCTGCAGCAGTGGAAGCGCAAAGGCCGCGGTCTTGCCGGTTCCCGTCGCTGCCTGTCCAAGCAGGTCCTTCCCCTCGAGCAGGGGTGGGATGGCCTCTTTTTGAATCGGGGTCGGCTCTTCGTAGCCGAGCTTTGAAAGCGATTCCACCAGCTGGGCATTGAGACCGAGCGTGGTAAATCCTGTGGAATCGATCGTTGTTTCAGTCATGGTATTGCGGAGGTACGGAGTAATAAGAAGTGCTGTACGCAAGATAGCGGAACAGGGGCTCGCCTGCGCATTAGGCGCCCCTGGACGGGCTTCACTTGCCGCGCTGGTCCCTCCAGACTTCCTTCTCATCAGTGCGCACCGCCAGGAAGTCGTCACACCTGCCGTCGCCCCTGCCCGTTATGCCTCCATCCGGTTCGCAAATCACGGCGCCATTCGCGTCGTAGAGCTTGCTCGGAATGTCGCAGCAATGGGAAGCGAGATAGTAAACAACTGCGCCCTTGTACCTGTATTGCGTGATCGATGCCGGGGGATTCCACACCGGTTCAGCCTCGATGCTTGCAATCAGTGATTGCATCCACGCAGGTTTGCCATCGACCGGGTTGAGCGGCTGGGACGCGCACGCCGCAGATACAACCGAAGCGGCGAGGATGAAAAGCCATCTGCGTTGCGACATATCTGTTATCCGAGGGAATTGAATGGCGTCTGGGAAGATAACATCCTGGAATGTTGCGGTGGGCAGTGACACAGTCAGTGCAGTGTACGAAGCCGCCTCGACTGATGAGCGCGCTCTGTTCCTCCTGGCGCATGGTGCCGGGGGCAGCATGAACGATCGAGGCGTGCTCGCCGCCTCAGGCGCGCTCCGCGACGCGGGTTTCGGTATCGTCCGGTACAATTTTCCATACAGGGAAAAAGGGTCTGGCCGTCCCGACCCCATGCCGCGATTGAAGGAATGTGTCGCGGCTGTAGCAGCGCACACACGTGCAGAGATCCACCCGGAACGATTGATCATCGGCGGGCGTTCCATGGGCGGTCGGGCCGCATCGATGCTTGCAGCGGACGGCTTCGACGCAGACGGGCTATTTCTGCTGGCCTATCCTCTCCATCCCGCCGGACAGCCGGAAAAACTGCGTGACGCCCACCTGCGCTCCATCGAGATGCCAGTTCTTTGCATCAACGGGACTCGGGACCCGCTCTGCGACAGGAGTCTCATGGAAACCGCTCTCGCTACTGTACCATCCGGCTGGACCATGCACTGGGTGCAAGGTGCAGATCATTCGTTCCACGTCTTGAAATCGTCTGGTCGTACTGACGCGGATGTACTGCGCGAGATAGCGCATGCTGCTTCCGAGTGGGCCGGCAGCACCTTTGGCGGGAGCAGGCAGTGATCGTCCACCTGATAGACGGCACCTATGAGCTTTTCCGCCACTTCTATGGTCAGCGACGATTCAACGAGGGAAAGGACCGGCCGCTTGGCGCCGTAGCCGGTGTCCTGCATTCTATCCTGGAAATACTCGAGACCGGACAACTGCATGTCGGCGTCGCAACCGATCATGTCATCGAGTCTTTTCGCAACGAACTGTGGCCGGACTACAAGACGGGAGAAGGGATAGAGCCTGCGCTTTACAGGCAGTTTCACCCGCTCGAGGAAGCACTCACCGCCATGGGAGTTACCGTCTGGCCGACGGTAGAACTGGAAGCCGATGACGCGCTCGCGTCGGCTGCCCGCCTCGCAGACAGTGACCATAGAGTGGACAAGGTGTGCATCTGGGCCAATGACAAGGACCTCTCGCAATGCGTTCGCGGCGACCGGGTCGTGCAGATTATTCGAAAGGGACTGGAGATCAGGAATGCGGAAGCGGTGAGAAAGAAGTTCGGTGTCGACCCGGCCCTGATTCCCGATTTTCTCGCGCTTGTTGGAGACGCTCAGGATGGGTATCCCGGAATTCGCGGAATCGGAAAAACCACTGCCGCAACCCTGCTGAACCGGCACGGTCCCATAGAAGAGTTCCCTGCTGCAATCCTCGGGGAAAATCGTCAGCAGGCCCTGCTCTTCAAGAAGCTTGCGACCCTGAGAGCGGACGAGCCGCTATTTACCGATGTGAGCGAACTGAAGTGGACTGGCCCCACGCCCGGGTTTCCGGAGTGGGCCGACAGAATGTCCGACGTACGCCTCGTTGCCCGTGCGGCCGCGGTGATGGCCAACAATCATCAATAAGCCGACACTTCGCGGGCGCACTCTGTGGCGTCCCTTACTTCCACTCCGTAATCTTGCCGGCGCGAATCTCTATCTCGTCGGCACGGCGCAGCCGCGCAACCTGGCCCCGGTTAAGAATCCTGATGTGCCGGGAATCATCGATCTGCCGCTCGAGATCCCATAGAGGATCTTCTGACATGATCCAGTCGCCGGAATAAGAGCGCAAATCAAAAGGCGCGGAATACGAGCGCAGAGTCTTGCGGCCGTCCGGCAGCGAATATTCGTGAAAGTATGACACTGCGAGCTCGCGAGGATCACGGAATATCGGCTCACGATACCGGAGTACCGAGTGATTCGTCTTGGTGATTCCGCCCCAGAACCTGCCGTCCCTGAAAAGTGCGACTATGTGATCGATGTCGTCGCGGGTCGTCTTCAGGTCCATCAACAGCGGGCGATGCCCATTCATCCACAGAGCCAGCGCGGCAACGAGCGCACCCTCCAGGCAGTGCGCACTGCCGCGCCGCAGAGTCACAAGTGGAGAGGAACATGTCTCCACTTTCCGTTCGTGATTTATGGGAAGTGTGTCGAGAAAGTCCTGAACAGCGCGCGGAGTTCTGAGCTTCGCAAGCGCGCGAAGCTCCGGGTGCCTGCGGATCGCAACCGGCACTGAACGCAACACTCTAACCCCGATTCGTCCTTACGAAGTCATCCCCGCTTCTGCCTGCTCGGCGTGCATCTCCCGCTCCCGCTCTTCCGACACAAACTTGTGGCGGAACCAGTTGCCGAGACCGTCGAAGTAGGTGTACACCACCGGCACTACGAGGAGCGTCAGCAAGGTAGAAGTAATGAGTCCCCCAATCACGGCGCGCGCCATCGGCGCGCGGAACCCGCCGCCCTCGCCCATCGCCAGTGCGATCGGAAGCATTCCGAAAATCATGGCGAGTGTCGTCATCATGATGGGTCTGAGCCGCACGGCACCCGCCTCGATCAGTGCGGTGGTGCGATCGGCACCTGCCGCGCGGCGCTCGTTGGCATTGTCCACCACTAGAATCGCGTTCTTGACGACAAGCCCCATGAGCATGATGACACCTATCATGGACATCATGTTCATCGTGCTTCCCGTAAAGAGCAGGGCGAGCAGGACTCCCACCAGCGACAGCGGAAGCGACACCATGATGGCAAAGGGCTGCGTGAACGATTCAAACTGCGACGCAAGGATGAGGAAGATCAGGATCACGGCCAGCGCTATCGCTTCGAGGACGTAGCCAGCCGTCTCGGCAAGCTGCTCGGTCTCACCCCCGAGCCCGATCGAGTATCCGGGAGGCAGCTTGATCGCTTCGAGCTTGGATGTGATTGCGGACGATGCTTCTGAGATCGCGATGCCCGAGGTGCTTGCTCCAATCGAAGCCACACGCTCCAGGTCCTTGCGGTCGATTTGCGCGGGAGCAGTTCCCGACTCGATCCGCGCGATGTCCGAAAGTGGTATCAGGCGCGACATGCCATTGACCTTCTCCGAAGTCGCCACGGGAATGGATGCAATGTCCTCGAGAGACGAACGCAGGGCCTTGGGAACCTGGACCACTACCTCGCGCTCCTCGCCTGTGGGGTCTTCCCACCGCGTTGCCGTCTGGCCTGCCAGGAGTGGACGAATCGTTCCGGCAATCGAACCGATATCGACACCAATCCGGTTTGCCACGTCGCGGTCAACCACGATGCGGAACTCCGGCTTGGGATCGCCCAGCGAAGATTTTATGTCGACCACGCCGGGAATTGTGCGCATGAGCGCAACTGCCTGCGTAGAGATGTTCTGCAGCTCGCGCACATCGGGGCCATTGATCTGCACCTGAAGCGGCGCAACCGGACCACCAAGACCCCCGCCTTCGAGCACCTGGACTTCGATTCCCTGCATTCGCGTGAGCTTGGCCCGTGCCGCGGCCATGATGTCCTTCTGCGACCGGTCGCGCTCCGCCGGCTTCGTAAGCTTCACATAGATATTGCCTGCCGTCACCGTTCCGGTGGCGCCCGACCCGATTGTGGTGTACGTGTAGTCCACACCCTTCTCCCTTCTCAGCTCCGCCAGCAGCTGCTCCGCCTTGGAACGCGTGTAGGCGAGACTCGACCCCTCGGGCGTTTCAAAGATCACCGCAAATTCGGAGTTGTCGGATTCGGGAAAAAACCCGCCTCCGATCAGCGGGAAAAGCATTATCGCGCCGATGAAGCTTGCCGCAGCGATCAGCAGGGTCGCTTTTCTGTGACCCAGGGCCCAGCGTATTACCCCCCGATACCGGTTTGCCTGGCTGTCGAACCAGCGATTGAACTTCGCAATCGTTTCGGTGATGCGGTTTCCCTTGGCGCCGCGAACGTGTGGATTCACCCCCCACCAGGCGCTCAGCATCGGTGTCAGTGTGAAGGAAACAAAGAGTGAAACGAGCACCGCCCACGCAACCGTGAGTCCGAACTGGAAGAAGAATCTTCCTATGATCCCGCCCATGAAGGCGACGGGAACGAATACCGCGACGATCGACAAAGTCGTCGCCATGACTGCAAGAAAGATTTCCCTGGTTCCCTTCGCGGCCGCGGTGAAGTGATCCTCACCCTTTTCCCTGTGCCGTACGATGTTCTCGACCACGACGATCGCGTCGTCGATCAGGATTCCGATCGAGAGCGAGAGCGCCATCAGCGTCAGCATGTTGATCGAGAAGCCGAGCATGTCCATCAGGATGAAGGACGAAATCACGGACACAGGAAGTGCGAGCGACGTGATTGCCGTTGCCTTCCAGTCGTTGAGGAACAGCATGACGATGATGATCGTGAGCAGGGCGCCCAGGAACAGCTCGTGAATGACGTCGGTCACCGACTGCCGGATGTGCACGGAGTTGTCACGGACGATCCGCAGCTCTGTCCCCTGCGGGAGTGCCTTCCGGATCTTTGTGATTTCCTTCTGAACCGCGTCGGCCACCTGCACGGTATTGGCGCCGCTCACCTTGAGAATGTCCATCGAGACCGCGCGCTGGTTGTTCACCAGGGCTATTGAGCGCTCCTCTTCGGTTCCTGTTTCGATGTTCGCAACATCCCTGAGACGAACCGGTTGCCCGCCACGTGTCACCACGACAACGTCCTCGAACTGCCGCGGATCGGTGATTCTTCCGGTCACCCGAACCAGCTGCTCGCGAGCGCCGCTCTCCACTCGCCCCGCGGGCACCTCCATGTTCTGCTGAGCAAGCGCCTGCATTACATCCGGCACCGTGACACCCAGCGCCTGCAGCCTGTTGGGGATGAGGTTGACGCGAATTTCGCGCTCCAGTCCACCGGCAATCCGAACTTCACCCACCCCGCGCGCCGACTCCAGCCGCCTGCGAATGGTCTCGTCCGCAAGAAGTGTCAGCCGGTCGATGGGCTGGGTATTGGAAGCCAGTGCGAGGGATATGATCGGTTCGGCCGCAGGATCGAACTTCTGCACAACGGGAGATTCGATGTCGGCAGGGAGTTCGCGGCGGATGCCTTCGATCTTCGCGCGGATGTCCTGCGACGCGACGTCCACGTCACGCCCGAGGTCGAACTCGACGACAATCTGTGACACACCTTCCAGCGATACGGATGTAATCCGGTCAACCCCGGCAACCGGATTGAACACCTCCTCCAACTTGCGGGTTACCTCGCGCTCGATGGTCTCGGAGCTCGCACCCGGATAGACTGTCTGCACCGAAACAACCGGAATGTCGACCTCAGGGTACTGGTCGATCGGCAGCCGCCTGTATGCGAACAGACCGAGCACGACGAGCCCGATCATCACCATCGTAATGAAGACCGGCCGGCGTATGGAGACGCCGCTCAGACCGGTCAGATCTTGTTTTGCCACGTGATTACCTGGAGGAATCCGGGCGGCCCGGCGTCACCGCCGATGCACCCGAGATGGAAACGATCGTCCCTTCACCTATGTCGGTCGACGGGTTCAGGAGCACTCGCTCCCCTGCCTGCACTCCCTTCACCACTGCCACCAGGCCGGACCCTGCATCCCTGGCGCCGAGCACCACGGATCTGCGCGAGACCCTGTTGCCAACCACTGCAAACACAGTGGCGCTGTCGGCTGACCGGCTGGTGATCGCCGCCTCCGGAATCACAACCGCGGGACTGGTTCCACCCGTTTCAATCCGACCGCGGGCATACTGTCCGCCCACGATACGATTGCCGGGATTGGGCAGGCGAACGAACACCCCAACCTGTCTCGTCGCAGGATCAGCTGTTGGATCGACGCGGGCCACCCGGCCGCGGAACGCTTCTCCGGTGTGTCCGTCGAGGGTGAATGTCACAGGCTGTCCCACCCGGATCCGGCCCGCGTCCTGAACGCCAACCTGACCCGAAAGCTCCAGCTCCGAAGCATTCACCACAGTGAACAATGGAGTCCCCGGGTTTACTGCTTCACCGCCGCTCACATTTCGCGCGCTCACCACACCATTGATGGGCGACACGATAGTCGCGCGCGCTGCGCTCTCACTCGCTCCTGCTGCGCCCGCGCGGGCAGCAGCAACCTGGGCCGCCGCGGCGTCTACATTCGCCTGCGCGGTCTTGTACTCAATGGCCGAGATCGCGCCTGCCTCGAACATCTTCCTGGAAGCATCGAGACGCTGCTGTGCAACTGCAAGCTGTGCTCTCGCGGCTGCAACCTGTGCCGCAGCTCCCGCAGCCTGACTTCGAATTCCCTGCGCCTGGATTACTGCGAGCACTGACCCGCGCGACACGCGGCTGCCGCGATCCACTCTCACGCCGGTCACCGTACCCGGAATCTGTGCGCTCACCGACACCACGTCGAAAGGATCCAGGTTTCCCGATACCAGGACTTCGGCTCCCATCGTCCGTACCTCGGCGGTCGCTACATCCTGTGCGCTGAGGACGATTGGTGCGGGGGCAGCGCTCTCGGCAGCACTGTCATCGGACTTGCTGCATGCCTGTATCGCGATTGCAGCAATAAAAAGAACTACAAGTGTGCGTTTCATCGTATGCGTGGAGTTGTTGTCACGCCGATTGCGCGTGACAATGTTGCGTTGGCAATCTGAAAATCACTTACGGCCTGCGCGAGATTCGTTCGCGCCTGCAAGAGGGAAAGACGGGCATCGGAAACTTCGAGCTGGCTCGCAAGACCCTGCTCATACCGGAGTACTGTCAGGTCGTAAACGCGTTGCGCCTGTTCGACCGTGCGCTGCCTGGCGGCAATGGAAGAGCGGGAACGGTCACGCTCACCACGTGCACGCTCGTATTCCAGCTGCACGCTCTCGCGCAGCTGCGACAGCCGCAACCTTTCCTGCTCGAGCGCAATCTGCGCCTGAGCCACCTCCGCACCCACACGGCCACCGCTGAAGATTGGAATGGAAACCATTACACCTGCGGTGAAATCGGTTCGCCACTCCTGGTTGAAGCCGAATACCGTCGTCGGGAAAAGCTGCCTGCCATAGTTGAAAACAAGATTCACGGACGGCAGGTACCCACCGCGCGCGATGCTGACCTGCTCCTGCCGGATTCTTACCAGCCGCTCCTCAGCCGCTATCACCGCGCGACGCGAAAGAGTGGAGAGCGTCACAGTCGTGTCCGTGGAAGCAAGCAGGGTCGGCACATCCAGAGTGGTGGTGAGGCGCAGCGGCTGTTCCAGCGGAAGATCCAGCAGGCGCTTCAGGTCGAGATTCGCCACCTCGGCCGCATTCGTAGCAGCGATCAGCTGAGGACGAAGGTTGGCGAGAGACACCTCCGCGCGGAGAACATCGAGTTCCGAGCCGAGCCCCGACTGCTGGCGAACCTGCTCGGTCTTCAGGAATCTCTCGGCCTGGGCGACGGCCGCGCGTGAGATTTCCGCGAGATCCTGCGCGAGGTGCGCGCGGTAATATGCCGACCGGACCTGAAGCTGGATCTCCGCAGTCTGCTCCTGCAGGGTGAACTGTGCGGCCTCGACGTACTGATGCGCGATTCGCAGTCCGGCGCCGACCTTGCCGCCTGAGTACAGGGGCTGGGAACCTGCCAGCGTCGCCGAGTAAGCGTTCGCCTGGCCGAAGGGCAGGTTTCCAAAAAGAGATGCAAGACTGCTAAGCGCAGCTCCCGGAACTTTGTCCTCCAGATATTTGACGCGATCGGCAAGCGGGGCCGATGGATCGGGATCGAACTTCAGTGAATCGGGGATCGTGAAGCCGCCACCGCTGAATGCCGAGGCGAAAGTGCGCGTATATCCAACACGTGCGTCCAGCTGAGGGAAAGCACCCGCTTTCGCAGCGCGCACCTGGGTTCGCGCGAGCACGACCTGCGATCGCGCCAGTCGAATCTCGTCGCTCGTACCGACCGCGCGCGCCAGCGCTTCGTCGAGTGTAAGCGGCAATGAGTCGCGTGTCGCGGTTACCTGCGCATAGGCAGGAGCCGCGCTGGCAACGACAGCGGCAACTATATAGATGGCAATTCGGTTGGTCATTAGGTCGGTAAGTCGGGTTTCACTGCAGGTCCTTGTGTCCTGCATGCTTTGCCTGCAGCTCTTCGAGCGCTGTCTCCAGCGCCTTGGTCACATGGGCAAAAGCAAGATGATGATCGTCCAGCCGGCAGCGCACTGCGGGGCACTTTTTCACAAGCTCCCTGCCCGACTCGATCAGCTTCTGCAGGTCATTCATGCGCCGCACACGTTCAGCAATGGCGCGCTCGAAGCTGCGCTCATTTGACTGGTAGTAGTCCTTTCTGTCGCCGGGCAGGCTTACGCGCTCTATGAAGCCCATGCGCTCGAGAAGGCGAGTGTCGGTGCTTACACTGGCCTTGCTGACTCCGAGTCTGGTGGCAATTTCGTCCAGGGAGAGTGCGCCTTCAGTCAGAAGCGCCAATGCGAAGATTCTACCCGCAATACGCGGCAGGCCGTCTTCTTCCCACATTACCCCAAATCTTTCTATGAAACGTTCAACACCTGCGTCCATCTTCCAAGAATACCTGAGCCCAATCGTTCAGTCAATACTATACGTACTGAATTCAGGTGTTTACGATCTTTGCCGCTATCCCGCTGCGAGAGGCAGCCGAACTTCACGTCCGCTCTTCGCTGACTCGTAGATCCCGAGGATTAGCTCGAGCGACTTCCTCCCCTCCCGTCCGTCAGTATCCGCTTTCGCCTCACCCCGAAGAACTGCCAGCACGTTGCGGTAGTAACCCTCGTGGCCGAACCCATACACGTTGGGAGGATTCGTGTTCATCTGCTCGATCAGCTTGTCATCAGCATCGGGCTCGGCGAACAGCCAGTGCTCAACCTTGTTCACGGCGGTGCCGCCGATCTTCACGGTTCCCTTCTCTCCGAGAATCGTGAAGGACCCCTCGAGATTGCGCGGATAAGTAAGCATCGTGACCTCGAGAACGCCGAGCGCGCCTGACTGGAACTGGATGATGGCGGCTCCGCTGTCTTCTGTCTCGATGCGGCGGGCGAGTGTGGCAGTCTTGGCGACTACACTCTCCACGGGTCCCATCATCCACTGAATCAGGTCAACGTAGTGGGATGCCTGGTTCATGAACGCGCCGCCGTCGTATTTCCACGTGCCGCGCCAGGGAGCCTGGTCGTAATACTCCTGAGGCCGCGCCCAGCGAACCGTGCAGTTCGCCATGAAAATTCTTCCGAAACGGCCGGTATCGACTGCCTTCTTGAGCAGCTGGATCGGTCGATTCAGCCTGTTCTGCTTGACGACAAAGAGATTCACACCCGCATCGTCGCACGCCTTCACGAGCTTGTCTGCGCCGGCGAGTGATATAGCCATGGGCTTCTCGGTAACGACATGCTTGCCCGCTCTGGCGGCAGTGACACCCTGGTCAGGATGCAGCCCTGACGGTGTCGCGATCGCGACGATGTCACATTCGACTCCGGCCAGCATCTTCTCGAGACTCGGGTACCAGGGAACACCCAGCTTCTCTCCGGCCTCGCGGGCCCGCTCTTCGATCTCGTCGCTTACAGCGACAATCTCGAGGCCGTCGATCTTTTCGATCGCGTCAAAATGATTCTTGCTGATCCGGCCGCATCCGACGAATGCGATGCGGTAGGATTTTGACCCGGTCATCAGCCGACGCGCGCAAGCGAGCCGTGCTGCAGCTCGTAGCTCTTGCCGCACTCACCGCACAACAGTCCGCCGCCATCCTGCAGACGGCTGCCGCACTCGCACATCCAGCCGGCGAACCGCGCGGGCACGCCCAGCATCAGGGCGAAATCGGGAACATCGCTAGTCACAACCGCACCGGCACCGATGAAACAGTATTCTCCGAGGGTAACCCCGCAGACTATCGTCACATTTGCCCCGATGGACGCACCCTTCTTCACGAGTGTTGCCTGGTACTCGCTCTTTCGCGAGATGGCGCTGCGCGGGTTGATCACGTTCGTGAAGACCATCGATGGACCACAGAATACGTCATCCTGAATCTCGACGCCTTCGTAGACCGACACGTTGTTCTGGATCTTCACGTTGTTGCCGATCCGGACTCCGTTCATCACCACGACGTTCTGGCCCAGCGAG
Source organism: Gemmatimonadota bacterium (assembly GCA_036676795.1). GTDB lineage: Bacteria > Gemmatimonadota > Gemmatimonadetes > Gemmatimonadales > Gemmatimonadaceae > UBA4720. The sequence goes on along the minus strand of JAKFCC010000030.1, from coordinate 65,362 downwards.
CACCTTTCGCCAATCACGGCGCCGGGCATCACATGACAGAAGTGCCAGATGCGCGTGCCGTCTCCGATCTTTGCACCATCATCCACATACGCGCTCTCATGAATCATCGCGTTCGACATTACACCACCGCCGGGCTTTCGAGCTTCATGTGCCATTCCTGTAGGGAGCATACCTTGGGTTCGCTTTCACGCTGTGCTTCCATCGCGCTCAATGCTGCACGCGCCGCAGACAGTGTAGTCGTGTAGGCGACACGGTTTGCGATCGCAGCCTGTCGAAGCGAGTAATCGTCCCGCTGCGCATGTTTTCCAAAGGGCGTGTTGATCAGCAGGGTTACCCGGCCGTTCAGCATCAGGTCGATTCCGTGCGGACGGCCTTCGTGAACCTTCAGCACCGACTCGACATCCAGCCCCTGCCCCCGAAGATGGCGCGCGGTACCGGAAGTCGCGAGCACCTCGAACCCCAGGTTGGCAAATCGCTTCGCAATCGGCGCAATGTGTTTCTTGTCGAAGTCGTTTACGGTGATCAGCACGGCTCCGCCCTCCGGCAGGGCATTATCCGCGGCAAGCTGTGCCTTCGCGAATGCACTCCCGAATGTCTCCGAGATTCCCATCACTTCCCCGGTGCTGCGCATTTCGGGACCGAGAATGGGGTCGAATTCCCTGAACTTGTTGAAGGGAAAAACCGCCTCCTTGACCGAGATGTACGGAGGAATGATCTCCCTGGTGAACCCGAGTTCCTCGAGGGACTCTCCCAGCATGACGCGCGCGGCATATGAGGCCAGTGGAACCCCGATTGCCTTGGACACAAAGGGAACAGTCCGGCTTCCCCGCGGATTTACCTCGAGCACGTAAACTTTGCCGTCCTTGATTGCATACTGCACGTTGATCAGCCCGACGACGCCAAGCGCCTTGGCCAGCGCGACCGTGTGGCCGCGCATGATCTCCATGGATTCCGCATCGATGTTGTACGGAGGAAGAACACAGGCACTGTCGCCCGAGTGAATTCCGGCATCCTCGATATGCTGCATGATGCCGCCAATTACGACCTGCTCTCCGTCCGAAATTGCGTCAACGTCCGCCTCGAAGGCGTCTTCCAGGAACCTGTCGATCAGGACCGGACGATCCTCGGAAACGATTGCCGCCCTCTCGAAGTACTCCTCGAGCTGGGTGTCGTCGTACACGATTTCCATGGCGCGGCCGCCAAGCACATACGATGGGCGCACGAGCACCGGATAGCCTATCCGTTTGGCGGCACTCAACGCGCCCTCGATGCTCGTCGCCGTGCCGTTCTCGGGCTGGGCGATATTCAGCGAGCGCGCAATTGCGTCGAATCGCTCGCGGTCCTCTGCCGTATCGATCGCATCCGGCGACGTTCCGAGGATCCTTACGCCTGCCGCTTCCAGTCCTCGCGTCAGCTTCAAGGGTGTCTGTCCACCCAGCTGCACAATGACGCCGACCGGCTGCTCGCGATCGACTATCTCGAGAACATCTTCGAGGGTCAGCGGCTCGAAATACAGCTTGTCGGAAATATCGAAATCGGTAGAGACGGTTTCAGGATTCGAGTTGACCATGATGGTCTCGAATCCCTTCTCCCTGAGCGCGAGGGCGGCACGCACGCAGCAATAGTCGAACTCCACTCCCTGGCCGATCCGGTTCGGGCCGCTGCCGAGAATGACGACGCTCTTGCGCCCCGTCCTCGGCATTTCGCTTTCCTCGTCGTAGCTGCTGTACAGGTACGGCGTGGACGATGGAAACTCACCCGCACAGGTATCCACCATCTTGTACGACGGGCGAACGCCAAGCTTCCATCGCGCCGCGCGCACGTGGCCCTCCGACTGCTTTGTGAGCGCACCGAGCTGCCTGTCGGAAAAACCCATGCGCTTCATGCGCAGCATGTCATCCCGTGACACCGAGGCCAGTGCTGCGTATGACTTCTCGGCCTCGATCAGCTCATTCATCTGGTGCAGGAACCACGGGTCGATTCCGGTCAGCTCATTGATCTCAGCGACGGACAGCCCCGCGAGAAAGGCCCGCTTGACCTGGAAGATTCTTTCCGGCGTTGGACTGCGCAGCCCCGCGCGCAGCTCCTCGAGCGTGTCATCCTTCAGCCTGTCGTCCGTGAGCGAATTGCCGATTGCCCATCCCGGTCGCCCGGTTTCGAGAGCGCGAAGTCCCTTCTGGAATGCCTCCTTGAAGGTGCGCCCGATGGCCATCGACTCGCCCACAGACTTCATTTGCGTCGTGAGCTGGGGATTGGCAGCAGAAAATTTCTCGAAAGCAAAGCGCGGACACTTGACGACTACATAGTCGAGCACGGGCTCGAACGAAGCCGGCGTGGTCCGCGTAATGTCATTGGGAATTTCGTCGAGCCGGTACCCCACGGCGAGCTTGGTGCCGATGCGCGCGATCGGGAAACCGGTTGCCTTCGAGGCCAGCGCGGACGAGCGGGAAACGCGCGGGTTCATCTCGATGACGAGCAGCTCTCCATTGGTCGGGCTGACCGCAAATTGAATGTTGCAGCCGCCGGCCTCGACTCCGATCTCACGGATCACAGCCACGGCTGCGTCCCGCATCGTTTGATACTCGCGGTCCGTAAGGGTCATCGCGGGTGCAACGGTGATCGAGTCACCGGTGTGAACACCCATCGGATCGATGTTCTCGATCGAGCAGACTATCACTACGTTGTCCGCTCCATCGCGCATCACCTCCAGCTCGAATTCCTTCCACCCGATGACGCTCTGCTCCACGAGGACCTGTGACACGGGCGACAGGTCCAGCCCGCGGCGCACGATCTTCTCGTACTCCTCACGATTGTACGCGATGCCTCCGCCGGTGCCGCCCAGCGTGTAGGCAGGACGAAGGATGGCGGGATACCCGATGATATCCACCGCGTCGATTGCCTCATCGAAGGTGGTGACGATAATCCCCTTCGCCATCTTCAGCCCGATCCGCTCCATTGCCTTGCCGAACTCGGCGCGGTCTTCAGCCATCTTGATGGCCCGTGCGTCGGCTCCAATGAGGTGCACGCCATACCTGTCCAGCACCCCGTTCTCTACGAGCTTCATCGCGACGTTGAGTGCGGTCTGTCCGCCCATTGTGGGAAGGAGGGCGTCCGGTCGTTCTTTTTCGATGACCTTCTCGACGAACTCCGGCGTGACCGGTTCGATGTAGGTCCTGTCGGCAATCTCCGGATCCGTCATGATTGTGGCCGGATTGGAGTTCACGAGAATGACCTCGTACCCTTCTTCCTTGAGCGCCTTGGCAGCTTGGGTCCCGGAGTAGTCAAACTCCGCTCCCTGGCCGATGATGATCGGCCCGGACCCGATTACGAGGATTCGGTGGATGTCGTTTCTTCTGGGCATTGGCTGTAGGCAAGATACCCTGTCCAGCTCCAAGTAAGAACGGCTGGCTTAAGGCTCAGGGGCTTCTTGCATCCGGCTCCCGCCCTGGGGGGAGGTTTTCGGCCTGGTATCCCGACGGGTACCAAAAAAGAAAGAGCCTTCGCTTTCTGTTTCCATTTTGCGAAGGCTCTTCTGCTGGTGAGTTAGAACCGGTTCGGCTTCTGCGATCTCTCACAGTCGGCTCCAACTCTCGACCTTTCGCCTGACGGCCGGGAAAGGTACTCCGGAGATTACGGAGCAAATCAATTGTGGCCAGCAACCTCACAATCTGTACGATGGATTCGAACTTCCATCGCACCGCTCTTCTTTCGGCGTCCCTGGGAAGAGCTCTGTTCAGGTTATTTTCCGTCCCCTGAACACACCATTAAGCTACGCGAATGAAGCCGGGGGACTGTCGGCGAAATCCTGAATCTTTGTCAGGATTCCGCCGATTCTGCGCGGCTACAATACGACCGCCAGCTTGTCGTCGACTGCCCACACGCCTGGTGTCGCCCACGCCGCATTTTCGACCTCTTTCAGCTCCAGCCAGGAATGCACCGAGCCGCGCAAGGTCACTTTTCCGTCATGCGCCTCGACCTTGATCCTGTTCGCCTCTCTCTCGGCGCGCCGCTTGAGCGCTGCCTCGATGTTCTCGGTCACCTTCGTGGTGGATACGCTCGGCTTCAGGCTCATCAGGTTCGTGACGCCCTTCACTCCATTGAGGAACCGGACACACCGCTCGGCTGCGCTCTTCTGGTAGAAATAGGGCACGACGCCTTCGAGCGTGACCCATCCATTCTCGACCTTGGCCTTGATCAGTTCATCGGGGACTTCGGTGTCCCACTTCAGCGCGTTGACGACCGCGTGTGCGATCTCAGTATCGGTGCGCTCGTGGCCCATCGGAAGCTTCACCTGAATGTCTTCTGCCACTGCCTTTACTCCCGCTACGCGGGCTGCTGCCTGCTCGGCAGCACGTTTCTGCGAATAGCTCTGTACGTAGCCGCTCAGCGTTACGACTCCATCCTTTACCGCCACCGCGATTTCCTTGTCAGTTACCCGCGGTTCCCATCTCAGCTCATCCATTACGTCTTTCTGGAGTTGAGTGTCGGATTTCATAACATCCCCTCCTGGCTCTCGCCTTTTCATAGTCTCAATCCACACCCGCCAAATGTGAGGGAAAGGTGACCATGAGTCTGTCGGGATAACGCCGAGTTCTTGTCGGCATTTTCCCGATTCGCGCGAGCAGCTTCCGGCCAGAAAAAAAAGGAGCCCCTAAAGGGCTCCTTTCATCATGCGTTGGACGGCGTCAGGCTTACGCCGCCGAGACTCCGCGAGGCGCTCTCTGGATCTTCCCAGCGGCCAGGCAGCGGGTGCAAACCTTGATCTTGATGATCTTATCGTCAGCAACGATACGAGCCACCTGGAGGTTGGGCTTCCAGGTACGGCGAGTCTTGTTGTTGGCGTGCGAGACATTGTTTCCATAAGCGACGCCCTTGTCACAGACGTAGCAGCGATTTCTCTTGATCTGCGCCATTAGTCCACCAGCTCGATGCGTGCCATCTCTGCGCCGTCACCCTTGCGGTGGCCGGTCTTGAGAATGCGTGTATATCCGCCCTGGCGGGTCGCGAACTTCGGACCCACTTCGGCGAACAGCTTGTCGGCGATCTCGCGCTTCTGCACGTGACGGCCTGCGAGGCGGCGCGAATGCAGCGTGCCCGTCTTCGCCTTGGTGATGATCTTCTCGATGAATGGACGCAGCTCCTTCGCCTTCGCCTCGGTCGTCTCGATAGCGCCGCGCTCGATGAGCGCCTGCGCGAGACTTCTCATGAGAGCAAGCTTCTGCTCACTGGTGCGGCGTAGCTGCCGTCCTGCTTTACGGTGACGCATTTCTTACAGGGCCCCTGTCCCGTTCACATCAGTACCCTCGTCATCGTCAGCACCGACGGGCGCGAGGTTTCGGTTCGGAGGAGTTCCACGATCGACGACACGGATGCCGTCGGGTGAATCCTCGAACTTCATGCCAAAGTTGAGTCCTTCACGCTCGAGGAGATCAGCGATCTCGTTGAGCGACTTCTTTCCGAAATTCTTGACCTGGAGGATCTGGCTCTCGGTCTGGCGAACGAGATCTCCAAGCGTGCGGATCGCCGAGTTCTTGAGCGAATTGACTGAACGGACGCTCAGCTCGAAATCGTCGATCGGTGTGCGCAGCAGCTCCGCGAGCTTGTGGCCATCGCTGCCGGGCAGGTCGCTTCCCGGCGTGAGAGGAGCGGATGCATGCGAGCCGAAGCTCGCAAAGTACTGGAAGTGCGTCTGTGCGAGCGCCGCCGCGTACGAAACCGCCTCTTCAGGCGAGATCGTGCCGTTTGTCTCGAGGGTGAGCGTCAGGCGATCGTAGTCTGTGCGCTGTCCGACACGGGTTTCAGCAACCGAGAAGTTCGCGCGGCGAACGGGGTTGTAGATCGAGTCGATGCGTACGACGTCTACCGGCAGGCTCTTGTCCATGACATGCTGGTCCGCTTCGATGTAGCCACGGCCCTTGTTCACGTACAGCTCGATGTTGATGTCGCGGTCATCCTGCATGGTGAACAGGTGGTGCGACGGATCAACGATCTTCACGCCCGACTGGTCTTCGATGTCACCGGCGATCACGGCACCCGACTCACTCTTGGTGATGCGCAGGATCGTGTTCTCGATTTCATCGTCGAGGAGAAGCGTGAGCGACTTCAGGTTTCCGATGATCTGGTGAACGTCCTCGACGACACCGGGAATTGTCTGGTGCTCGTGCAGGACGCCGTCGATGCGGAACGCCCATACAGCGGACCCGCGGAGCGACGACAGCAGCATGCGGCGCATTGCATTGCCGAGAGTGTGGCCAAAGCCACGCTCGAGGGGCTGCAGGCGGAATTCTGCTACGTTCGGATTGTCTTCACGCTTCGTGGACTCGACCAGGTGTGGACGAACCAGTCCGCGAAGATCTATTGCATTAGCCATTTATTTTATTTCCTCATCACGTCCCACCCCGCCCCTAACGCGCGGTGAGCCCGTACAGGGGTTAGGGCCCCGGATTGATTACTTGGAGTAGAGCTCTACGACCAGCTGTTCCTGCGCCGCGATCGGAATGTTCGGACGGGTAGGTCTCTCGAGCATGCGGCCGCTGAACGTGTCGCGATCCACTGCGATCCACGAAAGCGGTGCGCCACGGGACGACTGGTCCATGGCTGCCATGATCGATGCCTGCTCGCGCGACTTCATGCGAACGCGGATTTCCTGACCGGGACGAACGAGAAAGCTTGGAACGTCCACGTTCTTCTGGTTGATCTCGACGTGACGGTGACGGATGAGCTGGCGGGCTGCCTTGCGGCTGCCTGCGAAACCCATGCGGTACACGACATTGTCGAGGCGGCTCTCGAGAGCTGCCAGGAGGTTGTGACCGGTGATTCCGGGCATTGTCGCAACGCGTTCAAAAGTGTTGCGGAACTGCTTTTCGGAAACGCCGTAAATGCGCTTGATCTTCTGCTTCTCACGGAGCTGCTTGGAGTACTCCGACATCTTCCGGCGACGGGCGGTGTTCGCTCCGTGCTGTCCGGGAGGAGTCGGGCGGCGCTCGACCGGGCACTTCTCGGTGAAGCACTTGGTCGCCTTGAGGAACAGCTTCGTTCCTTCGCGGCGGCACTGACGGCAGCTTGGTCCTGTGTAACGCATCTATTAAACCCTGCGCCGCTTTGGCGGGCGGCATCCGTTGTGTGGAATTGGTGTCACATCCTTGATCGACTTCACCTGCAGTCCCGCTGCGACAAGAGCCTGAATCGCAGACTCGCGTCCGCTGCCGGGTCCCTGCACACGAACGTGCACTCTGCGAACGCCCTGAGTGAAAGCCTCGCGTCCAGCCTGCTCTCCCGCCACGGTCGCGGCAAAGGGCGTCGACTTCTTGGAGCCCTTGAAGCCAGCCTTGCCTGACGAGCCCCACGAGATTGTGTTCCCGTGCGAGTCGGTGATGGTGATCAGCGTGTTGTTGAATGTCGCGTTGACGTGGGCGACTCCTTCCGCCTCGATTACGCGCTTAACCTTTTTGCCGGTAGCCATTACTTCGTGACCTTCTTCTTACCCGCGATCGCGCGGCGCGGCCCCTTCTTCGTGCGGGCGTTTGTATGTGTACGCTGCCCACGAACCGGCAGTCCTCTGCGATGGCGGATGCCACGGTAGGAACCGATGTCCATGAGCCGCTTGATGTTCATCGCGACTTCAGTGCGGAGTGCACCTTCAACGCGGAAATCCTTTTCGATCGCCTGACGCAGACGATTCGTGTCTGCATCGTTCAGATCGCGGATGCGCTGATTTGCGTCTACGCCAGTGCTCGCCAGAATCTTGCGCGCTGTCGCGCGGCCGATTCCGAAGATGTATGTGAGACCGATTTCGATCTTCTTCTCGCGTGGAAGATCGACGCCTGCAATACGCGCCATTATTAGCCCTGCCGCTGCTTGTGTTTTGGATTGCGTTTGCAGATGATGCGAGTCACACCCTGTCTCTTGATGACCTTGCAGTGCTCGCAAATCGGCTTAACGCTGCTACGAACTTTCACGTGCTGCTCCACAGAGAACGTACGAATGCCCGTCAGGTGATCGGGCATTTCAGAATTAGCCTTTCAACTTAGCCAAACAAAACGGCTAAGGCAAGGCAGGTGTGGAGTTTAAGTCCGGTCGCCGGGGAGAGTGCGCTCCGACAGCAGCTTTGTGACAAATCGCTGTCCCTCGCCAACCCTTTCCATCTCAACAGCGATTGCCTCGATGGAGCTCTCCACCCGCTCCAGACGCTGGTTGATCTCCAGGCCGGCGCCAGAACCGCGCTGCAGCTCTGCCATCTTCTCCTGATGCTTGAAATACATGCGTGTAATCGCCACTGCGGCCGGAAGGCCAAACACGATAGGGACGATGATTACTTCGGGAGGGATGGACATCCTGAAAGTTAAGCGGTTATGCCCAGCGCAGCAGCCACCGACTGCATTGCCACCCTGGGATCCGCAGCCCTCGTGACCGACCGTCCCACCACTATGTAGTTGGCGCCTGCCCTGGCCGCCTCGTCCGGGGTCACAGTCCTCGCCTGATCACCGGCAGGGTCCCCAGCGAGCCGGATGCCGGGAATCAGGAGGCGCAGATCGGTCCCGTGCTTCATTCGGATCATGTGTGCTTCCCTGCCGCTGCACACCACGCCATTCACCTGCGCAGTATGGGCGATCTGCGCCAGGCGTTCGACCTCGCGCATGACGTCCGCGTCGGGCCGTCCACTGGCAGCAGCAAGCGACGGGTTATCGAGCGACGTCAAAACAGTCACAGCAAATATCTCGCAGGTCGATCCTGCTTCCGCGGCGGACTCCACGGCGGCACGCATCATGGCAATGCCTCCCGATGCGTGAACGGTCAGGAGTCTGACGCCAAGCGATGAAGCCGTTCGCACGGCACCGGCAACAGTGTTCGGGATGTCATGAAACTTCAGGTCGAGAAAAACCTGCTTCCCTGCACTCACGAGCGACTGCACCAATGCGGGCCCTGCAGCGGTAAACAGCTCGCTGCCGACCTTATAGAAGGAGCAGCTGTCGCCAAGCTTGCGCACCATTGCGCCGGCTTCCTCCCCCTTGCTGAAATCCAGTGCGACGATCGGAACTACTGCCATTGGAGTTTCCCTGTGATTTCCGAGAGATTCGCAACACCATGCGCATCGCACCAGGCATCGAGGCCGCGAATGATCTTCTCGGGAACGCGCGGATCGCGGAGCGCCGCCGTTCCCACGGCAACGAGTGAGGCGCCGGCAAGAAAGTACTGCACAACGTCATCGGCAGTTGCAATCCCGCCGACACCAATGACGGGAACACTCACCGCCCGCTTCACCTTCCACGTGGCTAGAATCCCCACGGGCAGGAGTCCGGATCCGCTGACACCGCCGGTTCCGAATCCGAGAGATGGCCTCCTTGTCTCCGTATCTATCAGCATGCCGGGAATCGTGTTGATGACGGTGATTCCGTCACAGCCCGAGTCCACCGCAATTCCTGCAGTGCGCCCGATGTCCGCCAGCGTCGGAGAAAGTTTTACGAACAGCGGCCTCCTCGTTGCCCGGCGCGCCAGCGTCACGAGCTCGGCGAGCACCGCGTTGTCGGCGCCGAACTCCACGCCGCCCTGCTTCGTATTGGGACAGCTCACGTTGAGCTCGTAGGCATCGACTGCGCTGTCTTCCAGTCGTGATACGACATCCGCGAAATCCTCGACGCGCGACCCGACAACGTTCACGATGACGCGCGTGTTATCCAGGTTCGCCGCAAGCCAGGGCAGGTCATCCGACTTGGCCTTCTCCACACCCGGGTTGGCAAGGCCGACTGCGTTGATCATCCCGCTCTCGAACTCGGCTACCCGCGGCGCCGGCGCCCCGGCACGCGGTTCGGGACTCACCGCCTTCGTGACAATACCGCCGAGCGCGTTGAGATCGGACACCCCGTTCAGCTCACGACCGTAGGCCGCAGTGCCTGCTGCGAGGAGGATCGGATTCTGGAAATGGAGACCGCACACGGTGGTCTCTAGTCGCGCCAGGTTCATGTCGTTGAAAGCTATCAGCTATTCGCTTTCCAGCTATTAGCTAACAGCTCGCAGTTGCCATCCGCAAAGACATGGCGAGCTCGCAGCCGATGGCTCTACGCTGTCAGTTAATGGCTCAGCGCTATCATCTGGCTGGCCGGCTGAAACTACCCGCCGCCGACCCTCGACTCGTAATGCTCGAGATAGGAAAGCACCGACTGCGCGATCGTGCGGGCGATCGTTCGCTGCGCGTCAGGGTTGCTCATCCAGGCCGCCTCCGCCGGGTTCGTTCCAAAACCGATTTCCACCAGCACGGCAGGCATGTATGAACCACGCAGTACCGCGAAGTTGGCCTGCTGCACCCCCCTGCTCGGTCCCGGATGAATGGTTTTCAGCCCCTGCTGAATCGTCTCCGCCAGGTCATTGGATTCGCGAAGGTGCTCATTCTGCGCCATGTCGTTGATGATGAAGCTGAGCGGATCTCCCTTGGGTGCGTTCGCGCCGGTCTCGAATTTTACGGCTTCGTTTTCCATGCGTTCGACGCGCGTTGCTTCCTCTGTCTTTGCCTCTGCAAGAAAGTACGTCTCGAATCCGCGCTCCTTCGCGGCCCAGCTTGCGCGGGATCCGGTGGCGTTCACATGGATTGAAACGAACAGGTCACCCTTCGCCCGGTTGGCAATGCGTCCACGATCGGAAAGCGCTATGAGCGTATCGGTGGTGCGCGTCATCAGAACGTCCACACCGGAAGTGCGCAGCTCCTGCGCGACGAGCCGGGCAACTGCCAGGGTGATGTGCTTTTCCCTGATAGGCGGCCCTCCCCCGATCGGACCGGACATGCCACCGTCCACCCCGCCATGACCGGCGTCCACGACAACCAGTCGCCGCTGCGAACCCGAAGACCTGCGAACGGGACCCACGGCCGGCACCGGCGCGTCGTCGCCATTTGCGCCTGCATTCCAGGGTGTGTCGATGACGTCCGGTGTGCCTGTCCGCGCTGCCGTGTTGAATACGCGAAGCTCCGCGTACTGCGGATCGTACATCAGTCCGGTCCCTGTGCGCGGAATGATGTCGGTCGCAACCTGTAGCGGAAGGTAGAACTGTCCGTCCCGCCTGAACGCGGGATAGGAAAGCGGTATCAATCCGGTGTCAACACGCGCAAAGTACAGCGCTTCGCCGATTTCGAATTTCCTGCCCGATACGACGAAGGAAACGCGTCCGTTCGGCAGCACCGAAAGGGTTCCACCAAATGCCCTTGCCAGCAGGTCCGCCCTCACGGCTCCGCCCCGGGGCGTCTGCAGCACCGGAACCTGCGTGTCCCTGCCGGTCCGCTTCACGGTAAATGACGTGGGAACAGCAGGCGCAGGCATTGCCGCCGACAGCTGCAGCAGCAGCGCAATGGAACCGATCATCTTTTTCTTACCGCCCTCTGCATGTCTCTCTCATCATCCTTTCTCTTCAAATCCTGACGCTTGTCATGCATCTGCTTTCCCTTGCCAAGCGCTATGGCCACTTTCGCCCGGCCACGCTTGAAGTACAGTTCCAGCGGAATCAGGGTGAGTCCCTGGCGTTCCACCGAACCAATCATCTTCTTGATCTCCTTCTTGTGCAGCAGGAGCTTGCGGGTCCGCGTCGGCTCGTGATTGAAGAAGCTGGCCTTCTCATACGGCGAAACGTGGAGGTTCAGTAAGTACACCTCTCCGTCCTTAAGGATCGCGTAAGCATCCGTTATGTTCGCCTTGCCGTCCCGCAGGGACTTCACCTCGCTGCCGGTGAGTACGATCCCGGCCTCCCAGGTGTCGAGGATGGTATAGTCGAACCGGGCGCGCCGGTTCTTGGCAATCGACTCGCGGCGTTCTTCCTTTTCCTCGGTTTTTGGGGGTCTGCGGTCGGTCATGCCCGCAAGTTAGGCGATTTGTACGCCATCTAAAACCTTTTGCAAACCAGCGACTGCTCTTTCACGCCAGCTTCAATTAACTTTAGGGTTCGCCGAAGTGGTGGAACTGGTAGACGCGCTGGCTTCAGGAGCCAGTGGGCGCAAGCTCGTGGGGGTTCGAGTCCCCCCTTCGGCACTATGAAAAGGCGCGTGAAGATTTCTCTTCACGCGCCTTTTTGCTTTATCTCCGGTGCCGGATGCCGGCATCGCTCTCTAGCCGACCACGATCTTCAGACGGTTTCCAGAATCGGGAGGCCGACCCGCTCGCGCACGACTGATTCCTTGTGCATCAGATCGGAGAGACGCACACCTTCGAGCACGTCGTCGATCTTGCGCTGGAGCATCACCCATACCGGACGAATGCTGCAGTTGTGCGCGGAATTGCACCGGTCTTCCTCCACCGGGTGGCTGACACAGTGCAGGTCGAAGGTCTCGAGCTCGGAAGCGTGAATCACGTCACGTATTGTGATTTCCTCGGGCGGCCGGGAGAGCATATAGCCGCCGCGCGCTCCGCGAGTGCTCTTGATGACATCAGCCCTGCGCAGCCGCAACAATATCTGCTCGACATAATCCGCGGGCAGCTTCTCCACCGCGGCGATATCGCGGCCGGTTACCGGCCCTTTTTCCGCTCTTTTTGCCAGGTGCAGCGCGCAGATCACGCCATACTCGGCCCACGTCGTGATTCTCATATATGCAGGATACGACGGCGCCGCCGGTCAAACAAGAGCTTAGTACCTAGAGGGCCAGCAGGCGCCTGTGCGCCTTCGCCTCTGCCTCGATCCGGCCACACATGACGTCACAAAGCTGGAGAATACCCTTGTCGGCAAGAGCGTAATACACATACAGGCCTTCTTTCCGCCGCCGCACGAATCCGATTGAATGCAGCAGGTGCAAATGCTTTGACAGATTGGCCTGCCCCAGCCCTGTTTCCTCAACCAGGTCGCTCACCGTCATTTCGCCTGTGCGCATGCAGTTGAGAATGTTCAGCCGCGCTTCCTCGGAAAGTGCCTTGAACCGCGAGGCCACGAGCGGGAGGATTTCCGGCTTCAGCTTGCGGGTGCTCATCGGGCGGCGGTCTCTACCGGCAGCTTCTGCCGGGCCCATTCCGCGAATCCACCTGTGAGATTCAGGACATTCGTACGGCCCTGTGCCTCGAGAACGCTGGCCGCAATTGCCGAACGCGCACCACTCTGGCACTGCACGACAACCGGTTTGCCATCCGGAAGTTCGCCCAGCCGCTCGGTCAGGTATCCAAGTGGAATATTCCGGACTCCCGGAAGGTGTCCAGCGGCCCATTCCGACTCCCCACGAACATCGACTACATGCACCTCTCCAGACTTCATCTTCTCGGCGAGGTGCTGGGTCGAAATGTGTTCAACAGTATCCAGCTTGTTGTTCCCGACGGCAGCCCATGCATCAATCGTGTCTGACGAGAAATAGCCGACAGCCCGGTCGAGCCCAACCATCGCCAGGTCGCGCACGGCTTCGTCGATGCAGTGGGAGCATTCCTTGTCCACTATCAGATAGAAGTCACTGTCATATGGCAGCAGCCAGCCTGCCCAGGTGTTGAAACTCTTGTTGAGCGGAATGTTGATCGTACCCTTTATGTGACCCAAGGCGTATAGTCCCGCGGACCGAGTATCCACGACAATGCTCCCGCTCTCGAGTGCCGCGTCCATCGAAGCCTCAGGCAACAGTTCGGGGCGACGGAATCCGTGCAGGATTGCCGGACCTTCCTTGTTGATCCTTTTCATTTCCTTGAAATACCGCGGCGGCTCCGGCTGGCCGGCGAGAACTGCGGCCACGAACTCCTTTTCGTCACTCGTGGTGAGCCCCCAGTTCGCAATCTTCTCGTAGCCGAGCGTCGAGAATGGAACAGCTCCCAGCGCCTTGCCGCATGCAGAGCCCGCTCCATGTCCAGGCCAGAGCTGGAGGTAGTCAGGAAGCTGACTGAAACGCCGCAGGCTCTTGAACAGTGTCCTGGCGCTCGACTCCATCGTTCCGGCGACACCGGCCGCTTTCTCGAGAAGGTCGGGCCGGCCAACGTCCCCAACGAAAATAAAATCTCCCGTCACTGCACCCATCGGTTTATCCGTGGCAGGCGTATCAGTCACGACAAAGACGATGTGCTCGGGTGTATGACCCGGTGTGTGCATCACCTCGAACTTGAGGTTGCCGACCATGAAATTGTCGCCGTCCCTCAGCAGGGTTGCACCGGCGTCGGCAGCAAAACTGTACTTCCAGTCCTCCCCTCCCTCGTCTGAGAGCAGCAGCGTCGCACCAGTGCGCGCGGCGAGTTCTCTGCTTCCGGAGACGAAGTCGGCGTGGATATGGGTTTCGCTGACGTGCGTGACCTGAAGACCTTCATCCCCGGCGGCAGTGATGTACTGCTCGATATCCCGGTTGGCGTCGATCACTATTGCTTCGCCCGTGGCGGAACAGCCGATGAGATAGCTCGCCTGCGCGAGCTTCGTGTCATAAAATCGCTTTAATAGCATTTGTCTATCCTTGTTCCTGTGGTTGCATTATCACGCGCCGCGCTGTTCCGGCTCATGTGAGGTTCCTGACCAGGATGAACACACCCATAATCACGAGAAATATTGCGAAGCCCTGCTTGAGGACGGACTGTGAGACGTATCTGACGAGGCGTGCACCGAGAAGAATGCCGGCCGCGGCGAACGCAATGAATCCAAGCATGAACCCCCATGGCATCGACACCTGGCCGATATAGCCAAGCGAGCCGGAAAATGAATTCATCGCGATGACTACGAGCGACGTTCCGACTGCCTGCTTCATTGGAATGCGCGCCAGCAGTACAAGGGCTGGCACGACGAGAAACCCGCCTCCGATTCCCACCAGGCCTGAGAGGATCCCCGCAGACAGTGCGAGCGGCACGAGCAGCAGAATTGGCATCGCACGGGCGTCAGGGACGGGTTCGGTGCGGGAAGCGTCACGTCGGGCGGACCGAAACATAGCGACTGCCGCGGCCAGCATTACGACAGCCAGGATTGCAAGCTGTGCGTTCCCGGTGATGAGAACAGAAAGGCGTGCACCGGCATACGCACCGGCCATGGCAATGATCCCGAAGATTGCCGCCGTCTTTATCCGTACGTTCCCCGATTTCCAGTGGCCGGCCGCTCCAATGAGACTTGTAATGCCGACAACGGGCAGGCTCATCGCGATCGCCAGCTTTGCGTCGAAGCCCAGCACATACACGAATATTGGAACGGTGAGAATGGCGCCGCCCCCGCCCAGAAGGCCGAGGGACAATCCCACTACAAGTGCGAGGGCGTAGCCGAGAACAAGCATCGTGTTACTTAGCTCGAGCAGGCGGCAGCGCTGGCCGGCGCAGTCCAGTTGCCGGTCGGAGCTTCGCGGCCTGCCTGAAGAGCGCGCACAAATTCAGCGGGGTCGCAGGTGGAGGGGCGGTTATAACTGAGCCGGGCGAGCAGCATTCCCATGGCGCATGTGTCAGTGACACCAGCAAAGACGAGCCCGGAGCCGACCATCGCGGGAATGATTGCAAACAACGGGTTCAGCAGCAGCGCCAGAATTCCGCCGAGCGCCGCCATCGAACCGGCAGCAATTCGCACCTGGCGCTCCAGCGACATGCGCGGTGCACCGCGCACAACAGCGAAGCCGCCGGCGATCCAGCCATTCATTCCGCCGTCCAGGATGTGGAGGTTATCCATTCCGGCAGCTTTCAGGCTTCCTTCGGCCTTGCGCGCGCGGCCTCCACTCTGGCAAACCAGGATGATGGGTGTGTCAGCGACCCGGAGAAGCTCTCTGGTGTGCTCTCCCAGCGTGTCCAGCGGAACGTTGTACGCTCCGGGAATGTGGGTTGACGCGAACTCACCCGAAGTGCGGACATCCAGAAAGCGAATTTCCGGGCGGTCCTTCAGCAGGGGGCTGAGCAGCGAGGGTGCAACAACTTCAGGCAGTATTGTATCAGGCATGATTTCCAGTGAGATGCGGTAGGTGGGACAAACGGCGATCGCATCCCAGGCTCGGATGTCATATCACCATATAACGTTATAGTAATATATACCGGAGCACGTGGAATAGGTAGGACCAGTTCGCGGCGGCTGTTAGCCCGCCGAAACACCGCCGTGCGCGCCGCCGGGCACGCCGATCTCGGTCATCTTGCGCATGTCCAGGACTTCGTCGATTTCGTTGTCGGGAAGCACCTTTTCGCGCTTCACGAGGTCACGGATCAGGACGTTTTCCTTGACTGACTGCTTGCTGATCTCAGCAGCGCGGGCATAGCCGATCTGTGGAGCGAGTGCTGTCGCCAGCGCGGCCGAACGCTCGAGCCAGTACCTGCACATCTCCTCGTTGGCCTCGATGCCGGTAACACATCTGTCTGTGAAGGTGTTCGCCGTGTTGGTCAGGATCATCATCGAATGAAGGACATTGTAGCCGATGACGGGCATCATCACGTTGAGTTCCAGCTGCCCGTGCTCGGCGCTGGCAGACACGCACGCATCATTTCCAACAACCTGGAAGCACACCTGGTTCACCATTTCGGGAATCGAGGGGTTGATCTTGCCGGGCATGATGGAAGAACCAGGCTGCACCGCGGGGAGGCGTATCTCGTCGAAGCCGGTGCGCGGTCCGCTCGCCATGAGGCGCAGGTCGCTGGAGATCTTGCTCAGGTCGAGAGCCAGTGTTCGAAGCTGCGCGCTGAAACCGGCAACGTCGCCCATGCTCTGCATCAGCGCGATGCGATCGCCCTCTGTCAGCGCCAGTCCCGTCATGTCACGGAGGTACCTGACCATCAGCGCCGGATACGCAGGCTCGGCATTCACTCCCGTGCCGACGGCGGTACCGCCGATTCCCAGCTCGTGGATGTAGCGGCCCGCCTCTATCACGCGGTTCAATCCCCTGCGGATCACGGTTCCGTACGCGGCGAACTCCTGGCCGAGGCGGATCGGCATTGCGTCCTGGAGGTGTGTACGTCCCGACTTCAGAACGCCATCGAACTCCTCACCCTTCTTTGAGAGCGCGTCCGCAAGCCGCGTAAAAGCGCTCACCAGTCCGCCCAGCTGTGTCGCACAGGCGAGACGAATGGACGTGGGTATCACGTCGTTCGTGGACTGCGCCATGTTCACATGGTCATTGGGGTGGACCGGCTTGTACTCGCCCCGCTTGCCGCCCAGAATTTCATTAGCGCGGTTTGCCAGCACTTCATTGCAGTTCATGTTGTGCGACGTTCCGGCGCCGGCCTGATATACGTCGATCACAAACTGGTCGCGATGCTTCCCGGCGAGCACTTCGTCGGCCGCCTGAACGATTGCATCGGCAAGCCGTGCCTCCAGCCGTCCGGTCTCCTTGTGAGTGAGGGCCGCAGCGCGCTTGATGCGAATGGTCGCATCCACGAATGGCGGCAGTGCCTTGACTCCACTGATTGGAAAGTTCTGCACCGCGCGCAGCGTCTGGACTCCGTACAGCGCACTCGAGGGAACGTCCAGCTCGCCAAGGGGGTCTTTTTCGCGTCTCGTTTCGTTTGCCATTTTTTTGTATGGTTGTCAGCTCGCGACTACGCGCGCGCTTCCGTTGAGAAATGGATTGGACTGCAGCTCTTCACCGATCGTGGTCGAGGGCCCGTGCCCTGGATAAACGATGGTTTCGGGAGGCAGCTGCGCTATCTGCTTAAGCGAGGCAGCCATGTCCCGGGGTTGTGAGAACGGGAGGTCCGTGCGTCCGATGGATCCCGCGAACAGGCAGTCGCCCACCAGCGCGATTCCGTGTCCGTGCATCACCACGTGGCCGGGAGCATGACCCGGCCTGTGATTCACCTCGAACCTGAGCGACCCCAGCGAGAGAATCTCACCCTCCGAAAACTCATTGTCTGGCAGCGGCGGCTCCTCGAAAGGAATCCCGTAAATCAGCGCACTCTGTCCAGCCAGGCGGTAGACGGGCACATCGAGAGGATGCAGCGTGACCGGGACATTCCACCGCCGCTTTACTCCCGCAATACCGCCCACATGATCGACATGTCCGTGCGTAATCCAGATCGCCTGCAGCGTAGTGCCTGAACGCTCTATCATCTCGATGATCCGATCGGGCTCGTCCCCCGGATCGACAACCGCGGAAACTCCACTCGAGTCGTCAGCGATCAGGTAACAATTTTCCTGGAAGGGACCGACAGTGAGTGGCGTGACGATCATTCCTTTCTCATCTCGAAGCGGCGATCCATGGTGGAGGGCGCGTCGGCCGTCTCGAGCACCGGAGGCTGCGCGTCACCAATGTTGTGATGGGCAAGCCAGCGCTCTGCCTCGAGCGCGGCCATGCATCCAGTTCCCGCCGCGGTGATAGCCTGCCGGTAGTAGCTGTCCATCACGTCGCCGGCTGCGAAAACGCCATTCACGCTCGTGGCAGTCCTCCATGGTGAAGGCGTGGCGATGTAGCCTGATTCCTCGAGCTCGAGCTGGCCCTTCACAAAATCGGTGTTGGGCGTGTGGCCGATGGCGATGAACAGTCCGCCGCATTCGACGGTCTTTGTTGTATCCGTGACGATATTCCTGATCATCACCCCGGTGATGAAGTCGTCGCCAAGGACGTCTACAACCTGCGAATTCCACTCGACACGAATTTTTGGGTTTGCGAGCACGCGCTCGCTCATCACCTTCGACGCCCGGAACGCATCGCGCCGGTGCACGATGACCACTTCGCTCGCATACTTGGTGAGGTAAGTCGCTTCTTCCATCGCTGTGTCGCCGCCGCCGACCACAACGAGGCGCTTGTTCCTGAAAAAGGGAAGCGCCCCGTCGCATACTGCGCACGCGGAGACACCGCCCCCCGTTCTCGCGAGACGTTCCTCGTTGTGGAGGCCAAGCCAGTTGGCACGCGCGCCCGTGGCTATGACGACAGCGTGTGCCTCGATTTCCTTCCCTGCCCCGGTCGTGAGCCTGTGCGGATGCGACGAGAAATCGGTCTTCACGATGTTCTCGGAGATGACGCGGGTCCCGAAGCGAATGGCCTGCGCCTTCATGCGGTCCATCAGCTCGGGACCGCTCACGGGCTCCGGGAATCCGGGGTAGTTCTCGATGTCAGTGGTATACATCAGCTGCCCGCCGGGAATCATCTCGCGGCTCACTTCGCCCTCGTACACCACGGGCTCCAGGTTCGCGCGGGCTGCGTACACGGCGCAGGTCCAGGCCGCCGGACCGCTGCCGATAATGAGAAGGGTTTCCAGCTGCTTTGGGTCAGACATTGTTGAAAGTTACCACGTTTCTGCTGGAAACTACCACTTGGGAACCGCGAACCGCTGGCAGTTTGCAGTGCGGAGAAGCTCCAGGCAGAGGGCTCAAGGCGAGCTGCTCCCGGCTGGCACTTCTTACTTTGCAGTTAGTTTTCAAAATGCCGCGAATTGTCTCATTCCTGCCTGCCGGCACCGAAATCCTCTACGCGCTCGGTGCAGGCAACGACCTGCTGGGCCGCTCACACGAGTGTGACTTTCCCCCTGAGGTGCTGACTCTCCCCGTCGTCAGCCGCCCTGCCCTCAGGCTCGATGGGCTGTCGCAGGAGCAGATCGACAGTGCTGTCTCCGACCGTCTGAAATCGGGAGCCAGTCTTTACGAGGTCGATGAAATCCTGCTGCGCGAGCTGGCGCCCGATGTCATCATCACGCAGGACCTTTGTCAGGTCTGCGCGCCATCCGGAAATGAGCTCACCCGCGCAATTCGCGACCTTCCGGTGAAGCCAGAAATTGTCTGGCTTTCTCCGCACACACTGCGCGACATCGAGGACAACATCCGGGCAGTTGCTGCTGCATGCGGGAAACCAGACAACGCGGAATCAGTGCTCAGCGCCAACCGCCATCGGATCGCACGTGTCCAGGACGCCGTTGCCGGCGCGGCACCCAGGAGGGTCGCCTTTCTCGAATGGGTCGAGCCCTTCTTTTCTGCCGGACACTGGGTGCCCGAAATGATCGAGCTTGCCGGAGGCATCGACCCTAACGGAAAAAAGGGCGGTGACTCCGTGCGCATCACGTGGGACGACGTTTGCGAATCCAGGCCGGAAATAGTCATCGTGTCGCCCTGCGGATACCGTCTCGAGCAGGCAGTCCAGCTCGCTGAGTCCCTGGACGAAATTCCGGGCGCGCAGGTCTTCGCGGTTGATGCAAACGCCTATTTCGCGAGACCAGGTCCGCGGGTTGGCGAGGCGATCGAGCTGCTCGCACACATTTTCCATCCCGAGAGGTTCGAGTGGAAACATGCGAGCCGGCCCTGGAGTCAGGTTCGGATGTGACGCCCGCCGTCGACTATGAGAGTGGTGCCCGTCACATAGTCGGCCTGGATCAGGTAAATCACTGCCTCAGCCACATCCTTTGGACTGCCAAGACGCTTGAGTGGAGTTGTGCTGATGATGTGCTCCTCGCTCTCCTCGCTCCAGCCATCGGGAAGCAGCACTGCACCAGGCGCAATTGCATTCACGCGAACGCGAGGTGCAAGCGTGCGAGCCAGCGCCCGGGTCATCTGCACGACTCCAGCTTTTGTAATTCCGTGCGGGATGTAGGCAGGCCAGGTTTCGAAGGCGGCCAGATCGGAAATATTCACGATTGAACCGCCACGTTCGTCCATTACAGCGGCGGCTGCCTGGGAAAGAAAAAAGGGAGCCCGGAGGTTCAGCGCGAACATCGCATCCCATTCACCGACAGTGACCTCTCCAAATGGAGTGCGGTGCATCACGGCGGCGGAATTCACGAGCACGTCGAGAGCCCCGAAGTGCGCGACGACTTCACCTATGAGTTTGTCGGCGCTTCCCGGGACCGTCAGATCAGCCTTGAATATCTCCCCTTCACTGCCCGCCGCACGAATGGCCGCCAGCGTTTCCTCGGCCTGTTTTTCCGAGGAATTGCAGTGAACCGCGATCCGGGCGCCGCACTCGGACAGTGCGATCGCAATCTCCCGCCCGATGCGAACTCCTGCGCCCGTGACGAGAACGGTGAGTCCGTCGATCTTCAAACCGACACTCCCGCCCGCGCCAGGTGCAGGTCCTGCCGGTCGAGCCACTCCACTGGAACGTTCATGTTGCCGATCTGACGGGGACCTTCGCGGGTGCCATGCCAGTCCGACCCTCCGCTCGGGAGCAGGTTCAGGAAATCAGCGAGCGCACCCAGCCTAAGGATGTCTTCTGCGGAATGACTGGGGTGGCGGACTTCGACACCGTCCATTCCCAGGTCACGAAGTTTCTCCAGTTCCGCACGCTTGCCGCTGCTGCCCGGGTGCGCCCACAGGCAGATGCCGCCGGCCTCGTGGGTGATGTCGATGGCGTCCTGCGCCGTGACACGCTCCTTGGGGACGTAGGCCTGGCGGCCGAAGCCCAGGTAGCGGTCGAACGCTTCGTGGTTGTCACGCACCATTCCGTGCGCCACCATTGCGCGGGCAACGTGCGGGCGACCGACGGCCGCATCACCTGCCTCGAGCATTACCGACTCGATGGACAGAGGAACGCCAATCGCGTTCAGCTTTCGCACGATCTCCTCGGCCCGCAGCTGTCGTGTCTCGCGGAACCGGCGCAGCCTGACATTGATCGCATCCGGTTTCGTTATGTGAAGGGCCAGCATGTGAATCTCGCGGCCTGCGTGAAAGACGCTCAACTCCACTCCCGGAATGACGCGAATTCCAAGTGGTGCCGCGGCAGCTGCGGCGGCCTCGACTCCCTCCAGTGTGTCGTGATCTGTCACTGCGATTGCGGCCAGCCCCGCACTGTGTGCCGCCTGGACGAGCAGTTCGGGAGGAAGCAGTCCGTCCGAAGCCGTCGTATGCAGGTGAAGGTCTACGCGCGCGGAAGGCGCGACCGCTGTCACCGCCTGTAGCCGGCCTCTGGCGAGGTGAAGCTTGGCTGCGACTGAGCGAACAGTCCGCGCAGGTCCTCGTCGCTCAACTCCGCGAAAGACTGCTCGCGTGAACGTGTACCTACCGGCGAGTAGCGCGTCGTGCGCACTTCGCGGTTTTCGCCTGTACCGCGAGCGAAGAACAGTCCGAACTCGTCCTGCATGTACGAGGTGACGTATCCCGATGGGAATACGGACCATGACATTCCGTCGATCTCGATTTCTCGTGCGGGCATGCTAGAGCTCCACTTCCTTATAGATGCGCGCCGCGTCCAGTATGCGGTGCGGTGCATTTGAATGTGCTTCGGAAAGAATAGCGGCGTCGCTCGCCTCGGTGAACTCGATGAACGCACCTGGGAGCGCGACCTCCTCGAATACCCAGAACCGGCAGTTTGCCGCTTCGTAGTGCGCCTTGCGCAGCGCCAGGCGCTCGAAGTACCTGGGTCTTTCCCCAAGAGGAACTGTCGTTCGTGAGATCGTCAGCGTGCGCGCCACTCAGACTCCTGTTTCAGGGTACGTCTCGATGCTCTTCTTGACGTGCGCGAGGAATTCATCGGCTATAGCTCCATCGATGATCCGATGGTCGAAGGACAGGGAGAAGTAGGCGCATGTACGGATCGCGATTGTGTCTTCGCCGTCCGGGCCGGTCATGACCTTCGGCCGCTTTTCGATCGCGCCGACGCCCATGATTGCCACCTGCGGCTGGCTGATGATTGGCGTTCCCATCAGCGACCCGAAGACGCCCGGATTCGTGATCGTGAAAGTTCCGCCCTGCACCTCTTCCGGCGACAGCTTCTTGGACCGCGCGCGGCTTGCAAGATCGTTCAGGCTCCTGGTCAGGCCGGAGAGCGACAGGTCGTCCGCATTCTTGATTACGGGGACAATAAGCCCCCAGTCGAGTGCGACGGCAATTCCGATGTTGACCTGCTTCCGGTAAATGACGTTCTGGCCGGCCACCGAGGAATTCATGATCGGGAATGCGCGCAGGCCGTCCACGACTGCCTTGATGATGAACGGCATGTAGGTGAGCTTCTGTCCGTATGCCGACTCGAATTCGGCGCGCTTCTTCTGGCGGATTTTCGCAACCCGCGTGAAGTCCACCTCGAAGAACGATGTCACATGCGCCGACGTGCGGCGCGACATCACCATGTGATCGCTGATAAGCGCGCGCATCTTCGACATCGGCTCCACAACGTCGCCCGGCCACGGCTCCGGCGTCGGTCCATGATCGGCCACTCGCGAGACGCCGCCCGGCGCATGCATGGATGCCACGCGCGCCGGCGCCTGCGCACCGGACTCGATGAATCCGACAATGTCCTTCTTGGTCACCCGACCGGCGATTCCTGAACCCTGAAGACCAGCGATATCGACCCCATGCTCCGCAGCAATCTTGCGAACCAGTGGCGAAGACTTTGTCCTGAGACGCTCCTCCAGGGAATTTCCACCATTGCTGCCCGCTGCAACCGGTGCGGCAGGCGCTCTCTGTGCCACTGGTGCTGCCGCTGCAGCGGGCGTTGGAGCCGGCTCTGCTACTGGTGCAGCGACAGGCTTGGCCTCAGCCGCAACCGCAGCGCCCTTTTCAGTTTCCAGCCGGGCGACCACGGTCTGCACCGCAACCGTCTGGCCTTCCTGAACGAGGATTTCGGCGATCACTCCCGCGGAGGGCGAAGGAATCTCCGCATCGACCTTGTCGGTCGATATCTCGAAGATCGGTTCGTCGCGCTTGACCTCGTCGCCGACTTTTTTCAGCCACTTCGAGAGCGTGCCCTCTGCAATGGACTCGCCCATCTGCGGCATGATGACGTCTATGCGTGCCACCTAATTATCCTCATTCGAAATTCGTTCAGCCTCTGGCTTCGACCGCATGCGGCGGACGATGAGCAGCGGCAGCGTAATCAAACCGATCAGCATCCCAGCGCCTGCATACAAATGCCAGTCACATGCAGGCAGACCCTCGGGCGGCTGGCACCCGCGAGCGCTCCCGACGATCTTCGCTACCATCACGCCGATCATCCCGCCGCTGAAGAAGCCGGCAACCACACTCACGCAGCCAACTCCAATCCTGCGCTCGAGCTTGTACTCGTCCTGCCCAGTATCTGCCATTAATAGGCCGCCAGGCGGCGAACCGCTCTAATGATATCGGAAGTCTGGGGCAAAACGTAATCCTCGAGGGCCGGGGCGTATGGAAGAGGCACATCCACGGCAGTTACGCGCAGAACGGGCGCATCCAGCCACTCGAACGCCAGCTCATTGATGCGTGCCGTAATCTCGCCCGCGATCCCGCCTGTACGTGTGTCCTCGTGCACGATCAGGACCCTGTTTGTCTTCTTCACCGTGGCGATGATCGCATCATCATCCATTGGAAGGAGCGACCGCAAATCGATCACTTCGACCGACAAACCGTCCTCTCTCTCGAGCTGCTCAGCGGCCTCGAGTGATTTCCACACCGTCGCCGCATAGGTAATGATCGACACGTCCTTGCCTTCACGCGCCGTTCGCGCCTTGCCGATCGGCACCACATGATCGCCGGCGGGCATCGACTCCTTGATGCGCCGATACAGGTATTTGTGCTCGAAGAAGAGGACACAGTCCTCGTCCCTGATGGCCGCCTTCATGAGGCCTTTGGCGTCCGAAGCGGTCGCGGGATAAACGATCTTCAGACCCGGTGTGTGCAGGAACGCGGCTTCGGGATTCTGAGAGTGAAAGGGACCGCCGCGCACATAGCCCCCGCTTGGCCCGCGCACCACCATTGGGCACGGGAGCATCGCGCGATATCGCGCAGTTGCCACGTAATTCGTAAGCATGTCGTAGCCGCACGAGATGAAATCGATGAACTGCATCTCGCACACCGGCCGCATGCCCATGTGCGCGGCACCTGCCGCGGCTCCGATGATCGCCACCTCCGAAATGGGCGTGTCGATGACGCGCGCCTCGCCGAATTTCTCCTGGAGTCCCTCGGTCACCTTGAAAGCCCCGCCATACTTTCCAATGTCCTCGCCAAGGCAGAAGACATTCGCGTCACGCTCCATTTCCTCGAAGAGCGCTTCCCTGATCGCTTCGAGATAGGTGATCTCAGACATCGTGCGTCCCCCAGCTCGCGGGGCGCTCGTGCTTCTCCACCGCGGACGCAATGCCCTGCCGGAACCAGAGCGAATCGACGGTCGGGGGATCAGCGTAAACGCCAACAAGGCAGTCGGTCGCCTCCGGCATCGGCGAAGCTTCCGCGATGTCCGTCGCCGTATTGATCTCCTCCTGCACACGCTCGTCGATTGCGGAAAGCTCCTTGTCCGTGACGTCCAGCGAATTGCGGAGGTAGCTCACGTACCTGTCGATCGGATCGTTTTCCTTCTCCCACTTCTCGATCTCACCCGGCGGCACATACGACTGATTGTCGTGCTCCGCGTGTCCCTTTCTTCTGTAGGTGATAAGCTCGACGAGCGTGACTCCGCCGCCGGCTCGTGCGCGGTCGACTCCGCGCCTGGTCGCCTCGTACGTAGCGATCGCATCGTTTCCGTCAGCCTGCTCCGCGGCGATGCCGTAGCCAACCGCCTTGTCTATGAACTGTTTCGCCGCTGTCTGCTTGTTGACGGGGGTGGAGTAGGCGTAGCCATTGTTCTCGACGACGACGACCAGCGGGCACTTCTGCACCGCGGCAAAGTTGATCCCTTCGTGAAAGGCGCCGGTGGATGTCGCTCCGTCTCCTACATAGACAAGCCCGACGCGATTCTCGCCGCGCATCTTGAAGGAGAGCGTGACGCCTGCCATCACGGGCACCATGTCGCCGAGATGTGATATCTGGCCGACAAAACCACGCACCAGGTCGCCGAAGTGGATGTTGAGCTCACGCCCGCGTGTTGGAGAGTCGCCTTTCGCCATGTACTGCCTGAGGATCTCGAGCGGCGTCGCGCCCTGCACGAGCATCGAGCCGAGGTTGCGGATCAGCGGGGACAGGATATCGCCCCTGGTTCGGTCGAGTGCGTACGCGCTTCCAACTGCGTCGGCTTCCTGCCCCAGCGAGCGGAAGAGCCCGCCGACGACTTTGGTCTGGCGGTAAAGATTGACCAGCCTCTCCTCGAGGGACCGGGTCAACCGCATGTAATAGTAGATCTCCAGCTGCTGATCGCGGGAGAGAGCCGTGCTCGTCTCCGCGCGATTACCGCGGCGTGCCATCAGTACGCGGCCTGCAGCTTGTGCGCGGGGTCGGCCTTGCGGTGCAGCTCGACGAAGAAGCGTTTGGCATTTCTGTCGAGGCGACTTTCGCCCATCTGGTCGGTGTGGATTTCAACGAAGGTGTAATGTCCGCCTTCCTTTTTTACCGAGAGACTGAGCGCACCGAGATCACCTGTGAAAGTGCGCGTCCGGGCCGTATGTGCGGACCGCTCGAGCGGAAGCGTGGGGAAAAACCTGTCGGCAACTTCCAGCACATCGACAGGCGTGAGCTGTGTACGAAAAAAATGTTTCATTTCAGGTGCCGGGTTCAGATGGATTGTTGACTGTCTGAATCCAGTCCATTCTCTGGAGTGGGAGGCGCTGGTTGGAGGCGTCCCTGCGGAACTGAAGCGCTATCGCCCAGTCGCCGCTGGTAACGAAGAAAAGACGCGCATAGTAGGTGCCGACCTCCTTTCCCTTGGCCAGTCCGTCGTGCGTGCTGGCTCCATCCTGGCTCGTTGCAAAGAGGCGACCTTCGCCGGCATCGATCGGCTGGTTCGTCTTCTTGTCCCGGACTACGATCTTGTACTCGATCCGCTCCATGGCGCGCGGAGGCATCGGGTTCACGGAGATGCGCACCGCCAGGTCGTCGGTCCAGTGCCTGACGTCGGTGTTCTTCTCCTTGGGCGCGCCGCACGCGCTCGCGAACGCGAGCGAGGCGGCGAGGAACGTCCTGCGAAGCATCATGCGTAGTACTCGAGTCCCAGGTGGGTGATCTGGTCTTCGCCCATCAGGTGGCGAAGCGTGTTCTTGAGCTTCGTCTGCTGGATGAAAAGGTCGTGCTCGGGCTGCAGTCCTGCCGCGGCCATCGGGCTCTTGTAGTAAAAGGAGAGCCATTCCTGGATTCCCTTCATTCCAGCGCGGTGCGCGAAGTCTGAAAAGAGTGCAAGGTCGAGGACGATTGGCGCAGCGAGAATGGAGTCGCGGCAGAGGAAGTTCACCTTGATCTGCATCGGATAGTTCATCCATCCGATGATATCGATGTTGTCCCAGCCTTCCTTGTTGTCCCCGCGCGGCGGGTAGTAATTGATGCGCACTACGTGAGAGAAATCCTTGTAAAGCTCCGGGTACAGCTCCGGCTGAAGGATCGTGTGCAGCACGCTGAGCTTGGACTCTTCCTTCGTCTTGAACGACGCAGGATCATCCAGCACCTCTCCGTCGCGGTTGCCAAGGATGTTCGTGGAGTACCACCCGGCAAGTCCGAGCATGCGCGCCTTGAGTCCCGGCGCGATAACAGTCTTCAGCCAGGTCTGACCAGTCTTGAAATCCTTTCCGGAAATCGGAACGCCCTTTTGCAGCGCGAGCTGCTGAAGTGCAGGCGTGTCCACGGCGAGGTTCGGCGCTCCGTTGCAATAGGGGACGCCTTCCATGATCGCTGCCCATGCGTACAGCATCGACGGGGCGATAGCCTCGTCATTGCGCTCCATCGCCTTCTCGAACTGCTCGATCGTTGCGTGCTGCGGACCCGGCTTGATGAAGATTTCAGTCGATGCGCACCAGACGATCACGACCCGGTCCAGCTTGTTCCTGGTCTTGAAGTCGCGGATGTCCTGACGGAGCTGCTCGGCAAGGTCACGCTTGGTCTTGCCCTGCTTGACATTGGTTCCGTTGATTCTCGTTACATAATGGTTCTCGAACACCGCGGGCATCGGCTTGATGCTCGCCAGGAAATCCGCGATCGGCGCTATATCGCGCTCCTCGAGAACTCCCGCCTTGCGGGCGGCCGTAAGCGCGTCGTCCGGAATCGGATCCCACGCTCCGAATACGATGTCGTTGAGGTCCGCGAGCGGAACGAAATCCTTGATGAGGGGCGACCGGTTCTCCGTCCGCTTTCCCAGCCGGATCGTCGCCATCTGGGTGAGCGAGCCAATCGGCTTCGAGAGACCACGGCGTACGCTTTCAACGCCCGCTATGAACGTTGTGGAAACGGCGCCAAGCCCGGGTGTCAGGATTCCGAGTTTTCCATTGGGAGGCGCTACTGGGGTGCGGCTTTCCGGAGAGGCCGATGCGGGCAAATCTGTATTCTCCATATTCAGGATTGAGCGCGGCGGGACGCTGCGATCGGTGTTTGCTTGGGTAAGTCGGCTACGACGCGCAGAGGCGACGCAACCGGGTGAAGCGTGACGCGGCGGACGAACAGGATGCGGTGAATTGCGGTCCACCACGCCGTGACAGTCAGAAGGATAACGATTCCCTTCAGCACAAGTCCGCCCAATGCGAGCCCAAAGAATGCCTGGGGGGCACAAAGGAGGACCACGCGCTCCGGCCGCTGCATGATGCCAACTTTGGCATCGATGCCGAGTGCTTCGGCGCGAGCCCTCGTATACGAGATCAGATACGTGCCGATGAGGCAGAGGAAACAGACCACAACCATGCGAAGGCTCTGGTGCTGCGGGCTCGTGGCAAAGAAGTAAGCGAGGCCCAGCAGGACTCCACCGTCAGCTACCCGGTCCAGGGTTGAGTCGTAGAAAGCGCCAAACACGGTGGACTTGCCCGATTTCCGGGCCACGGTTCCGTCGAGAACGTCGAAGATGGCCGTGATGCCAATTATCCACCCACCGGTCTTGATATGGCCCATGCCGTACGCGACTGAGCCACCAAGCGTGCAGAGCGTTCCAACTGTCGTCAGGGTATTGGGACTGACACCCATGCGCACCAGTAAGTCCGCTATCGGACTGATGATGCGCAGATAACCGTTGGTTAAAGTGCTCCAGATTGCTTTCATTCACCCGCAGGTGGGGGCGGAAACGAACAAAAAAAGGGGTCGAAGTTGAGCTACCCTTCGACCCGTAAAACTACGCACAGAGCCACGTTATGGCTAGCAGAGCGTCACGGAACTCTCCACTCGTACATGCTGCTCAGAGTGATGTCCTTGCGGGTGTAAGTTCTGGTCCCGTCAACGGTGACGGCCTTGAGCGTCACATTTGTTCCCACCCCGATTCCGCGCACCGGAACATGCTCCGTCGCATTTGCGGCAACCTGCTTCAGCAGCACGTCCGTACCGCCGGTCGTCACGTACAGGTTTACGGCCTGGCTGAGGTTGTTGGTGATGTGGATCCCCGCCTCGGCTACCGGCTCGGGGCCGGTTGTTACCTCGACCTGCCTGCCTGCGCACGCCGCTGCGGCGAACAGGGTTACAGCTATGAGAAATTTCTTCATGGAATCTCCTTGAGAGAGTCGATCCCTGCAAATCCCGAGCTAACTACAGCTGTCAGCGGATAGCGTCGAGCTATTGGCTTCAAGCTTGTCGTTGCTCTCCCTTATGGAAAAAGCGAGCTGGAAGCTGATAGCTCGACGCTGCCAGCTTACAGCCTCAAAGTCACTTGTAGAGGAGGTACTTCCTCGTCCGCTCGCGGAACTCGTACACCGGCTGGAACTGCTGGTCCATCACCTTGTCCGGGTCCTCACCGCGCATCAACGCCTCGCGCACCGCGGGGGAACCGAGCAAACGATCGAAGCTGGTGCTGTTCACGCGCAGCGAATCAGGCGACGTCTTGTTGATTGCCCAGAGCAGCGCAGCTCCAACGCGGACCGGCTGGAATCCGCTGCGGTTGGTCACCATCACCCTGATGCCCGGGATTTTCCTGTTCGCGTGTTTGGAGTCCGTCGGGTTGACCGGAGTGAATTCGACAGCGGCGAAGCGCACTCCGCGCATTTCGCGCTCGGTCAGGATCTTCACGATTTCAGCAGTCTTCAGCCATGGCGCGCCAATCTGCTGAAACGCGATCGGGGTACCGCGGCCGACTGAAAGATTGGTTGCTTCGAACATCACCGTGCCCGGATAAGTCATCGCGCTCTGAAGGGTCGGCATGTTCGGGGAAGGCTTCACCCATGGCAGGCCCGTGCGGTCGAACCAGAGCTCACGCTGCCACCCCTTCGCTGGAATTACGCTCAGGTCCACATTGATGCCGAGCGCGTCCTTGTACATCAGCGCCATTTCGCCGATGGTCATTCCATGCCGCATGGGAACTGCCACGAGCGGCACCACGTCGCTCTTGGACGGTTCGCCCGGTGGATGGAACTTCGCAATCACCGCCGGGTCGAGCATGGGCCCTTCGACTATATACCCGCTTATCGGGTTCGGCTTGTCGAGCACAATCATCTTCTTCCCGTTCCTGGCAGCTGCCTGCATCGAATAGACCATGCTGTTGACATATGTCCACGTGCGGGTGCCGATGTCCTGCAGGTCGAACACGAGGACATCCAGTCGCTGCAGGATACTGTCCGGGGGTGCCGTGGTCCGCGCGGAATACAGCGAGTACACATTCACGCCTGTTGCCTTGTGAACCCCGCCCGGAACATTCGGCCTGTCCTCCGTTCCTTCGAGTCCATGCTCCGGGGTGAAGATCGCAACCAGGGAAACCTTGGCATTCCTGGCGCGTGAGTCCGACCCAATAATGTCGATCCCGGACTTTCCCTTCTCGTTGATGCCCGTCTGGTTGGTGAGAATCCCAACCCGCTTGCCGGCGATCAGGTGAATACTGTCCTTGAGAAGTCCGGTAATCCCGGACCGCACCGGGCTCTCCGCAAGGTCGTTCGTTGGATCGAGAACGCGGTTGGTGACCGTGCAGCCCGATGAGGCGGCGGCACAGAGCGAGACAACGGCAAGCATCAACTTTGTTTTTCGCATGGATTGGCTTCGAATGGGATGGCGAAGGGCTGCATAGTGCGTACCCGTCGCGGGGTCTAAGGTGCCTTTCTACAACACTTCGTCAATGACCGCCTCGGGACGCTTGTTCACCTCGTCGAAAATTCGCCAGATGTATTCACCTATTACTCCGAGCATGATGATTATCAGCCCGAACAAGAATGCCATCAGTGAAGTGAGTGTGGCAAAACCAGCTACGACTGTCTGGCCTCTCAGCGCGTTGATCACTATGAGCGTTCCGTAAACAAAGCTTGCTACGGAGACGACTGCACCGATCCCCGTGATGATGCGTATCGGTAGTATGGAAAACCCGAGCAGCGAGTCGAGAAAAAACTTGACCCGCTTTCCGAAGGTCCAGCGGGAACGGCCGTGCTCTCTTCGACCACGCACATACTCGATTACGTGCGGCTCAAAACCCAGCCAATATGCAAAGAGCGGAGTGTTGATATTCTTGCTGCTCTCGATCAGGTAGGGCAGGAACGCCTTGTCCATGAGCGCCATGTCGTAGCCGCCGGGGGGATAATCCGGTGCAACCAGCCAGCGCACCAACCGATAGTACACTGCGGAAAAAATGCGACTGGATAGCGGATCCTGCCGGTGAGACCTGGCGCACACCACATACTTCGATCCGGCCACCCAGCGGTCGTACATTTGTACGATCAGCGAGGGTGGATCCTGAAGGTCAGCCGCCAGTACTACGAAACAGTCACCCGTTACGAACCGGATGCCGGTTTTCGTGGCGTGAACAGCACCGAAATTCCGGGTCAGCTTCACGATGGTGGTATCAGGCCGTTTGGCCTTGATCTGACGGAGTGCGGCGAGCGATTGGTCGCGTGACCCATCATCCACAAAAATCAGCTGCATCCCGGCACCACGTTCTTGCAGCTCACCTTCGATCGTCTCGAGCGCAGCCTGCAAAGCAGGGAGTGACGCAGCGTTGAAGAAAACGGGAACGATGACAGAAACCGTGCTCGTCATTCGAGCACCGCCATGCCGAACCCCGTCGAGCCATGCTGATTGCCGTTGTAAAACATGTAGCGGTGGCCATCAACATCCACCACGCATGGGTAACAAACCATCTCCGAGTCCCATCCTGATTCTGACGTTGTCAGTCCCACTTTTGAATCCATCCGCTCCCACTCGATGCCATCACCGGATTCTGCGTACCCCAGCCGGTATGGCGCGCCGCGCGACCGGATCGAGTACCACATCCGATAGATTGGCCCGTCCCTCACAACCCACGGCCGGCCAAACCCGAACTCGGCCGGGTCTTCGAAATCAATGCAAATCCGCGGCGACGACGACCAGGAATGCCCGTCGGAGGACTCCGCGTAACGTATGCGATACTGGGGATAAGGGCGACCGTCAACAGTGATCCAGTTATCACCACTGACATACCACATCCGAAACCGGTCCTCTCTGATCACCGAAGTCGCGGAACGAAGGAACGGCTCGGATTCAGTGCGATCGAGGATCGGAACACGTTGCATGCGCTCGAACCGCCCCTCTGAATTTCTCTTTGCCAGGCCGGCAAACAGCAAATATGGAACCCGTTCGGAGCGCTGCCATCCTATGTAGAAAAGGTGGGGCTCGCCCCCGATCGACTGGATACAAGACGGGTTAACACCGCTGTCATCGAACGTGCCCGGCGCACCGATGTCCATGACCGGCTCGTCCGAACGGCGAAGAATCTTTCCCGGGTTGCGCACATCAATTTCAACAAAGCCGATCCGCCCGTGCTTCCTCTCGTCGACGGAAGCAAAGTAGATGCGCACCATGCTGCCATCCAGAACTTCGGCGGTCGGGATCGTCGCATAACCGCGCGCCCACCACTGGCTCCCGTCCGGCGTGTAGACCAACCCCTGCTTGACCCATTTCATGGAGAGCTTTTTACGCTTGTATTCCTGCACCGTCAAGAAGCTTCTTTCAGAAGCACTCACGCGAGGCCATCTTACGAGGCACCTTTTCAGCCACCTGAGCATCCACTGACAAACCCGGGCCCCAGCCAATGAATCTTTCCGCGGTCGACTGGCTTATCATTGCTGCCTACTTCGCAGTTACCACGGCGGTGGGACTGCTTTTTACGAAGCGCGGTGGCGAGAACACCACCGAGTATTTTCTCTCCGGACGCAACGTCAGCTGGTGGCTCGCCGGCTTCTCGATGGTTGCGACCACGTTCGCGGCCGACACGCCCCTCGTCGTTACCGGTCTCGTGGCAGCACATGGAGTCGCCGGGAACTGGCTATGGTGGAACATGGTTATGAGCGGAATGCTCACTGTGTTCTTCTTCGCACGGCTGTGGAGACGCGCCAACGTCATGACTGACGTCGAATTCGCCGAGATAAGGTATTCCGGGACACCCGCGAAATTCCTGCGCGGCTTTCGCGCAGTGTATCTTGCCCTCCCCATCAACCTGATCATCCTGGGGTGGGTAACCCGGGCAATGATCAAAGTCCTCACCATTTCGCTCGGCGTGTCACCATACATCGCCGTCGGAATCTGCTTCGTGATTACCGTTGTGTACTCCACTGCCGCAGGCCTTCGTGCCGTGCTTTGGACAGACCTGGTGCAATTCATCATTATGATGTCCGCGGTGATCCTGCTGGCTTTCTTCGTCGTAGACGCGGTTGGCGGAATCGCGTCACTGAAGACGCAGGTCATCCAGCACTTTGGGAGCGAAACGGCTGCGATTGGTGTGCTGCCGGTTTCGATAGGGCCGGAAGGCATCACGGCGTACGCATGGATGCCTATTTTAGCGCTCGGCGTTTTCCTGTCGGTCCAATGGTGGGCAGCCTGGTACCCTGGCGCAGAACCGGGCGGGGGCGGCTACATCGCGCAGAGAATATTTTCGGCACGCACTGAGCGCGATGGCGTGCTTGCAACTCTGTTCTTCCAGGTCGCGCACTATGCCCTGAGGCCATGGCCCTGGATCATTACGGGACTGGCAACTGTGGTCCTGTATCCAAATGCCACGGACAAGGAGGCCGCCTATGTCCAGGCTTTCATGGACCACATGCCGTCGCCGTGGAAAGGCCTTATTCTCGCCGGCTTCGCGGCGGCATACATGTCCACTGTGGCAACGCACCTCAACTGGGGCGCATCGTACCTGGTCAACGATCTCTACCGGCGATTCATGAAGCCAGCCGAGTCGGAAGACCATTACGTCAAGATTTCGCGTATTGCGACCGTGGTCATCTTCCTGCTATCGATCGTCGTAACTTCACAGCTCGACTCGGTCGAGCGTGCATGGCGCTTCCTCCTTGCCATGGGTGCCGGAACCGGACTGGTCCTCATACTCCGCTGGTACTGGTGGCGCATCAACGCCTGGTCTGAAATCAGCGCAATGACGGCCTCTCTCATCGTTTCGTTGATTGCGTTCAAGACAATTCCGCAGCGTTTCGCACCAGGCGACCCGAACGCAGACGCCACGATCATGCTTGTCACCGTCGTGGCAAGCACGATCATCTGGGTGTCGGTCACTTTTCTGACGAAGCCTGAGGGTCCGGAGATTCTGGAATCCTTCTACAGGCGCGTCAGACCGGGCGGACCCGGCTGGGCAACCATCTCTACGCGCCTGGGCTACGGCCGGGAAGCAATTCCCGGGGGTGCGCTGGCGTGGACCAACTGGATCGCCGGCATCGTGGCGGTGTATGCAACCCTGTTCGGAATAGGAAAGCTCATTTTCGGAGATACTGGAACGGGGCTGATATTGATGCTCGTCGCCGCGGCGGCATTTGGCTGGATCGCCAGGTCGTTTGCCCGGGGAGGCTCGGAACAGCTACCTCCCGAACCGGAAGTCGCTTAAATTCCTACTATAGATATCGGTTCCGGCGCTTCCCGCCGATCCTGATTTTGGAGGCTTAAATGGCTATTTCGTCGCAACCAGAACTCGAGCTCATTCTCACTCCGGCAGCCGGCACAGAGGTCAAGAAATTCATGGCCGCTGAAGGCGTGACTGTCGAACAGGGCGGTCTCCGCGTGAGTGTCATGCCCGGTGGCTGCAGCGGTTTCAAATACAATCTCGTAATCGAAGATCAGAGCGCCGAGGATGATCTCGTGCTCGATTATGAAGGCTTCAAGGTTTTCGTTGATCCCTTTTCGGTTCAGTACCTGAACGGAATCACCATCGACTATGTAACGTCGATGCAGGGATCGGGCTTCACATTCAAGAATCCCAACGCAACCGGCGGTTGCGGATGCGGCAGCTCGTTTACGGCCTAATAACCTGACGACTTCAATCGTCTCCAATATGAGGGCAGTGCAATGAAACCATCATTCACTGCCCTCGATTTGTTTGTACTGGTCGCATATCTCGCCGGGACCACGGCCCTCGGCTTGTGGCTCGGCCGCGACCAGAAGGATGCGAAGGATTACTTCGTCGCGAGCAAACGAATCCCCTGGTGGGCCATTCTGTTTTCAGTGGTCGCCACCGAAACCAGCGCCCTCACGTTCATCAGCATCCCGGGGCTCGCATATGTGTCGAACCTGGGATTTCTCCAGGTGGTTTGCGGCTACATCATTGGAAGAATCATCGTCGCCTATACCTTGCTGCCACGGTATTACCAGGGTGAGCTCGTAACGGCGTACGCACTGCTGGAAAAACGGTTCGGTTTACAGACCAGAAGATTTGCGTCGGTTGTGTTCATGTTCACGCGCGCACTGGGAGATTCGGTGCGGGTCTTTGCAACGGCGATCCCGATTGCACTGATCATCGGTCCGGTGGTGCCGCAGGAATACCTGATGCCGTCCGCCATCCTGATTCTCGGCATTCTCACCCTGATCTATACCTACCATGGCGGAATGCGCGCCGTGGTCTGGACGGATGTGATCCAGACAGGGGTGTACCTGCTCGGAGGTATCGCGGCGCTTTACCTGCTTGGAAAGGGTGTGACTGGGGGATGGGGTTCGATATTCGACCAGGCGGCCGATGCGGGCAAGCTCAAGATCCTCGATACGTATGCGGGATTTGACAGGGCCCATACCATCTGGGCAGGACTTATTGGCGGAGCATTCCTGTCAATGGCATCGCATGGTGCCGACCAGCTGATCGTCCAGCGGCTGCTTGCGTCCGGGGACCTCAAGGATGCCAGAAAGGCGCTGATTGGAAGCGGAATAGCGGTATTCATCCAGTTCACTCTCTTCCTGATGATCGGACTCGGGCTGTTCGCTTATTACAGCGGCAGAAAGTTCGCGCTCCCCGATTCGATTTTCCCGACCTTCGTGGTAGAGGTAATGCCTTCAGGGCTTACGGGTCTCGTAGTCGCTGCCATTCTCGCTGCGTCGATGAGCACGCTGTCCGGATCGATCAACTCGCTGGCCGCTGCCACGACGCACGACATTTATCTTCCGCTCACCGGAAGATCCGCCGACGACCCGAAGACCTTCAAGATGGCGAAGATATTCTCGCTGATCTGGGGTATTGGCCTTCTCATCGCGGCTTTGCTCTACAGACAGCAGGGCACCCCGGTGGTAGTCATCGCGCTTTCGATTGCGTCATTTACATATGGAGCGCTCCTGGGAGGTTTCTTCCTGGGAATCCTCTGGCGGCGTGCAGTTCAGCGGGACGCAATCCTTGGAATGTCCGTTGGAATATTCGTGATGGCGTTCGTTGTGTTTGCGAAGCAGCTCACTCCTGTCTTCCCTTCACTTCCGCTTGCGTCAATCTCCAGGATCGCATGGCCATGGTATGTGCTGATCGGAACGACGGTGACCATGATTACAGGAATTCTCTCTTCATTTACTCATAGCGAGCCAAACAAGACGTGAGCGGCATTGTAATTGGTGTAGATGGTGGCGGCACTCGTACGCGGGTTATCGTCGCAGACAGTGAAGGAAACGAGCTTGCAACGGCCGAAGGTTCAGGGTCGGCGGTTCTCCCCGGTCAGGCGGACAGGTCAGCTGAAGTAATCACCAGCGCGGTTTGCGAAGCGCTTGAAAGCGCGAACATGGGTGACCAGCGTGCGCGCATCATATACGTCGGGGTTGCTGGAGTCGGTCGAGCAGAAGAAAAACGTGCGCTGCAGCACGAGCTCGAGCGCCGCAATCTCGCCGATGAAATCGTCGTGGAACCGGATGCCCTCATTGCGCTCTCGGACGCGTTCGGGTCCGGCCCTGGAATCATGCTCATTGCAGGAACCGGTTCGGTGGCTTTTGGGCGAAGCCCCAATGGGGCCTTTGCACGCGCAGGCGGATGGGGCCTCTCCATTGGCGACGAAGGAAGCGGAGCATGGATTGGCCGGCGGGCACTGGGGATCGTTGCTGCGGCGCACGACGGACGAGAGCCGGACACCGCGCTGACCGGAGCGATATTAACCGCGACGCAGGTGAATGAAGTCGAAGACCTCATTCCCTGGGCCATTGCAGCCACGAATGCAGACCTGGCGTCGCTTGCACCGGTGGTGTTCACCGAAGCTGCCAATGATGACACACGTGCGTCCTCCCTGGTGAGCCTGGCTGTCGAGGAGCTCGTGCTGCACGGGCGCGCTCTTGCCAGGACGCTTTTTGTGGATGAGCGGGCTGAGATTCCGTTCGCACTGTCAGGAGGCCTGCTCCAGAAGGGTTCATACCTTCGCAAGAAACTGGAAGTCCGCCTGAAGAGTGTCGTGCCAGGTGCGGTTGTGAGCAATTCTGTGATTGTGCCCGCGCGAGGTGCGGTGAAGGCCGCGATGACGATGGTGGGCGCGTTGTAAAAGCCCGTTTCCGGGCAGCGACGGGCGCCATGGCCGTCACACGGGTATCGGTCTTGCGGCAAAATTATTGTCAGTCACTCGACCCTAACTCCGCGCTCCATGACGGAACCCACCAGCTATTTCAGCAAGCGCACCATTGCGCTTCCATTCGAGCAGGCGATTGCCAGAACGAAGGAAGCTCTGTCGTCAGAAGGGTTCGGCATCCTTTCCGAGATTGACGTCAGGGCGACACTCCAGAAGAAACTCCAGGTCGATTTCCGGCCCTACACCATCCTCGGCGCGTGCAATCCGCCGCTGGCTCACAAAGCCCTGACAGCGGAGCCGAACATTGGCGTTCTGCTTCCCTGCAATGTCGTCGTCTATGAAGGTTCCAACGCCAACGAGTCCGTGGTTTCTGCCGTGGATCCGGAAGTCTCTCTCGGAAGAGTTGGAAATTCGGCCCTCGAACCGCTCGCAAAGGAAGTTGCCGGGCATTTGCGCAGGGCGCTGGATGCAATAGGCAGTTCTTAGCAGGCTTCTCAAGCAGGAGCGAAACAATGACGAACGGAACTTCGGCGCTGGCCAGTTTCATGGCGTCTCCCCTCGGAAGATTGCTGCGCGTGGCAATGGGAGTGGCGCTCATCTACTGGGGCTGGTCGATGCAAACCGGAACTGGCACCCTGATCATGATCGTTGGGCTGCTTCCTCTGGCAGCCGGCGCTTTCAACTTCTGCCTGATCGCCCCGCTGATCGGTGCACCATTCTGGGGAAGCAAGATCCGGGACGGGACATCTGCAAAAGCGTGAGGAGTAGCGCCGCACTGCCACTCATGCAAAAAGCTTCTGGCGCTCCTTGAGCTCTTTTTCGATTCGCCCACACATGATGTCACAGAGCTCGAATATTTCGCGCCCGTTGAGCCGATAGTAAACGAACACGCCGTTCTTTTCGCGCGCCACGAATCCAAGGTTGTGAAGCACCTGCAGGTGCTTCGATACATTTGCCTGCGCGCAGGACGTCGCCTCGATGAGCTCTGTCACGGTTTTTTCGCCCGTACGGAGTGAGTTCAGAATCTGCAGTCGAACAGGGTCGGACAGCGCCTTGAAGCGCGCAGCGACAAGGGTCAACAGGTCCGCAGTAATCACGAGACGGCTCAAACTTCCTCCATCGAAAAAAACGTAAAGCCGGTCCAGCGTGACCGGCATGGAGCGCAAGATAACAGCGAAATGAGGCTGCAAAACCGACTCTACCTGAAGGACGATCCCCCGGTCCGGTCGTCCGGCTTGAAGTGGCTGCGCGCGGGCATTACTACACGGGGCAGCGATTCTCGATCCATCACAACGCTTCTCGATACGACGGCATTTTCCGAGAGCAAAAACGCAACTAGTGAATAGACCTCGGCCGGACGAAGCGATCCAGGCGTGGAAAATGGCATGGCGCGATTGATATAGTCGTACAGCGTCGTCGCATATGGCCAGTAGTTACCGATGGTCTTTTGAAGCTTGGGGTCGTCGGAAAAGGCGAAATCCTGACGATGCTCTATACCAATCAGGCGCGGAAAGGCAGCATTACCTTCACCTTTCGCTCCGTGACAGAGTGCGCACTTCTGTCCGTAAACGACGGCGCCCTGGGCGTACGTTCCGCTCCCGTCCGGCAGACCCGTGCCCGCAGCATTTACATCAATGTCCAGCGCGCTGACCCGTTGCGCGGACGGTGCGGCTCCAAGTCCGAAGCTTTCCGGAAGGGGTGTGCCCGCCGACATTCCCTTGTCCCCACCGCCAGGCCCCGGCTCAGTTCGCGGGCTTTCGCCACATGCGAACAAGAAAACAAGCATGCAAATGACGGCGGCGTGAAAAGCCACACGGTCTGCCGGTCTCTGGCCACTCGTGGTCCTATCCATCAAAAAGGACGCGCCCATCGCGCTCGATTCGCCAGGACCGCACAGCGTTGAAATGAAAGTCAGTGCCGCGTCCGCGGACTTTTCTGAAGGTGTCCACCGAAGGCTGCACGTAGCCAGTCTCGTCATATGCGCGGCTCATGATCCTCGTCGCAGCGCCATTCCACTTCCACGGAAGCTCGAACCTTGTGTGAGCCATTGAGAGCACAGGCCCCTGCAGCCCTGCCTGAACCCAGGTTCTCCCACCGTCGGTGCTCACTTCCACCCGCACGATCCTGCCGCGGCCTGTCCAGGCGATTCCCCTTATCTGCCACCAGCCTGGTCCGGACAACCGGCTGGGAAATGCCGGACTGGTGATCAGAGATTTTGCGTCCATCACGAAGCTGAACTGCCGCGCTATTCCACCAGGGAGCGGATCGGTGTATTTCGACGTTTCATCTCGTGACATGTTCGGCTGGTCCACCAGCTCGAGCCGGCGAAGCCACTTGACGCACATGTTCCCTTCGTAACCCGGGAGGACAAGGCGGGCCGGGTAACCGTTCGCTTCACGCAGTGGTTCACCGTTTTGCGCGAACGCGATCATGGCGTCGTCCCGCATTTTTGCGATAGGGATGCTGCGCGACAGAACTGCGGCGTCACCCCCTTCGGCAAGAACCCAGGTAGCACCGTTCCTGGCACCCACCTCGCGCAGGAGAGTGCTCACCATTACGCCCGTCCATTCCGTGTTGCTGGTGAGCCCGTCAACGAGCTGTGGAGACATATCCGGCTTCGGGTCGCGAAACGCGGCTCGCCCGTTTCCCGAGCACTCGATAAAGCATGTACGCGTCACCGAAGGAAATCGCCTGAGGTCCTGCAGTGTGAAAACGCGCGGGCGCTCCGCCATGCCGTGGATCAGCAGCTCGTATTTGCCGGGATCTATGGTTGCAATTCCGTTGTGGTGACGCTGAAAGTGCAAATCCGAGGGAGTGATTGTCCCGGTAAGATCCTGCAGCGGTGTGAAGGATGCGCCGGTTGCAACGCCGCTCGGGGCGAGCGTGGGATTCTCGAATCGCGACCGCACGCCCAGCGGACCAGATGGCAGTCCCGGTACCTTGGTCGCGTCATCCGGAACTGAAGGAACCAGCGGAGCTGGAGCCTGCGCGCCCAGCAGCTGCCGGGCAATCGCACCACTCCCAATACCGCCGATCGTGACGGCGGCGGCACCAAGCGCAGCGCGCCGGCTGATGCGTTTCCCGCTCACCGCTGATTATCCGCCGAAATTATCGAGCGTGGTGATTCAACGATGCTGCCGGCGGGATTCTTCCGGGGAAGCAGCTTTTGCGGTGGCCGATAGGCCTTGTGACCCCTCGTGTCATAAGGCACGTCAGCTGCAGCGCCGCCATTCGGCCAGTCGTTCTCCTTCCCCGGTGAGTCCGGGCGCGGTTGCGAGTTGATAAAGACGGCCAAATCATACGCCTGCTGATCCGTGAGCGAGCCTCGGCTGCTTTGCGGCATGAAGTGGCGAATAAAAGTCGCCGCCCGCTCCTCGCGCGCCATTGACGCACCGATGCTGTACGACTTCGGCCCCCACAGGGCCGGAATGAGCGGAGCGTTTCCCTGCCCGTCCGGCCCGTGACAGGCAATGCAAGTAGTCGCGAATATCTTTGCGCCCCTCGCGCTGTCGCCAGTCAGCGGCGGCATCTTGGGCATTCCCTCACCCTTCACATGCGCGCCGACGGGAACTCCCATCGAGATGAACGAGAGATAAGCCATGATGTCCTGCATCTCCCGGCTGTTGGACGGAATCTTTGTTCCCGCCAGGCTCCGCGTGAAGCAGTAATTGACGCGATCTTCGAGGGATATCACTGCACCAGTACGATCCATGTATTTCGGGAATCGCGCCGCAACTCCAATCAGTGCCGCCGCATCCCTCTGCCGACCACCATCTATATGGCAGCTTGTACACTGGATGTTGCCCGGAGCATAGGCGGGCAGACTGTCGGTGGTGTGCATCATGAGCGCGAGACCGCGCCTCACCGATTTTCCGAATTCATCATTTGGTATCAGCGAGTCGGCTGGTGGTTTGTAGTCCAGCGGCCCCGCGTCCGGCGCGCCCGCGGATGGTTGTCCGATCGCAGCGTCTTTGCCGCCGGAAGCAGCCGCGGTGCGGTCGCCTGCAGACTCACCACACGCCGCACTGAAAATGACTGCGGCCACCAGGGCCGATACTTTCTTCATTGTTGTCACCGCGCTTTACGCGCCCCAAGTGAGAAGTGCACCGGGAAGGAATCTTCCTGGCGTGAGCCGGTCTCGCCAGTACCGGACCCAGAACCAGCCGGTGTGTATGACGGTCCGGAAAGGGAATGCCGGAACGCGCGAGCGCTGCAACCAGTGCGAGGTTCCGAACCGGCCATTCAGGGACTCTGGGAGAAAGTGTCTGGTCGTAAAACTTCCGACCATATTGTAATATTCCAATATAGTCGTATATCATTCTTCCGCGCCCGCAAGCTTTTGTCAAGCGCACCCCAGGTGGAATCGTTTGACAGTGCGGAAAACCTTTTTGGCCAGGGTATCATATGAACTCGACAAGCGCAGCTGCCCCACCGTTCGCTGTTGCCCGCGAAGCACCGTCCCTCCCACGCTGGGCCGTGCTCGGAATTCTCTTCGGGCTACTCAGCGCCCTGTCAATTTTCCTGTACGGGCCCATTGGGGTATCGGGCACCTATCCGCGTTTCGTGGGCGCAATCGCGCGCGCGCTGGATCCGTCATTCGCGAGCAGCAATCCCTACCTCGTGAAGATGGGATCATTTCTCCAGCCGGAATCCGTGCTGGTGATCGGTCTCCTCATAGGAGGATTTCTGGCTTCACGCACCGCAGGAACCAAGGCTCCGGCAGCGACAGCGATTCACGCCAATGAGACTTCCAACACCCGGAGATATGCCAACGCATTCATGGGTGGAGTGCTCATAGTCTTCGGAGCGCGCCTGGCCGGGGGCTGCACCAGTGGACATATAATTTCAGGCATCACTCAGCTGTCCCTCAGCGGCATGCTGTTCGGCGCAGGGGTGTTCATGTCGGGGATAGTCACCGCCAAGATGATCAGGAGGGCAGGACAATGAGTCTACTCTTCGCACTGATCGTCGGAGTTGGCATGGGCTGGCTGCTGCAACGAGTTGGAGCATCCAATCCTCGGGTAATCGCCGCCAACCTCAGGCTCGAGAATCTCACGATAATAAAGTTCATGGCGCTCACCATCGCTGTCGGGAGCGTCACATCGTACTTCCTGAGTCTATTCGTCCCGATGCACTTCGACATCAAGCCGCTGTTCGTCGCCGGCGTCCTGGCTGGCGGTCTGGTTTTCGGAGTCGGCTTTGCGCTTTCGGGATATTGCCCGGGCACATGCGTGGTGGGCGCAGCTGAGGGAAGAAAGGACGCGCTCTTCGTCGTTCTGGGAGGTATAGTTGGCGCGCTGGTGTTCACGCTGGCCTACGCGGCCCTCGAGCCGCTGTTCGTCAAGCCGATGAACTATGGCAAAGTCACGCTGGCCACTGCGCTGCACATATCACCATTGCTTGCCGCGGCAGTGATGGCTGCGGTAATAATTGCGATCGTGAAGTACCTGCCTACAGTGACAGCTTCAGGGCGCGGTCTCGAAGGCAACAGATAAGACAGTTGTGATTTGATCCTATCCGGCGGGTCTGGCAGACCGCCGGCAGGATCATCGGCAGAGGAGAAGTGTGCTCAGCGCGGCGATGAGCGCATCTTATCAGGAAAGTCCGGCGATCACGCGCTCTGCGTAATCGCGCACACTCGTCAGCTTCAGTCCAAGCTCCGCCTGCAATGGCGACGAGATGCAGTCACCTTTGCTGCATTCAGCCCCAAGCGCCATGCCGGAGCCTTTGCGATCGTCGAGCAGCGAAACCACTGGTGAGAGCATGGCCAGCACCGGCGCGGGCGCTTTTTTGACCCTGTATTTTCTGTGCGAGACTTCCTCGAAAATCCTCACGACCTCATTCGGAGAAAGATCTGCGGGGCCTCCGAGCGGTATGTCCTGATTCCAGAGCCTGGAGTCGTGGATGGCCAGAACGGCATATCGAGCGACGTCGCCGACCGAGATATAGCTGATGCGGCCCAGGCCCGACCCGAACACCATGGCCTGCGCCTTTGCGAAATCCCACCCAAGCAGGCTGCTCAGCCAGATATCCATGAATACCGATGGCTGCAATATCGTCCACCGCATTCCGCTCGACCGAACGGCCTGGGCGACTTCCCTCTTGAAGCGAACCAGCGGCGAGTTACCACCGAGGTTGGGCGAGAGCGAAATGTGAATGAAGTGCTCGACGCCGGCGGCTTTGGCTACGTCCACAAGCAGAAGCTGCCCGTCGCGATCCACAGCGCGCAGTGAATTACCCTTCTCCGTCGACCCCATCGCAGTTGCGGTGGAAATTACGACCTTCACGCCGGCGCAGGCCTCTTCAAGTGCAACGCGCGAGGCCAGGTCGCCATTCACAACGCTCACACCGAGAGTCCGCAGCCTTCCTTCCCGTGGCGACCCGTGCCGTACAAAAGCGCGGACCTCCTGACCGGACTCGCGCAACAACCGGCAAATCTCATTGCCCAGGACCCCCGTTGCGCCAACAACCAGAATCATTTCTTATCGCTCATCAGGAGTGCGAACCAGCGTGACTCCTCGAAACTCTCGAACAGAAACCTGGCAGCTATGGAGAGCGGCACGGCAACGAGAGCGCCAATGGGACCGAGCAGCCACCCCCAGAACAACAGCGACAACACGACAATAATCGGAGCCAGGTCAACGGACTCGGCCACGAACCGCGGCTTCACGACATTGTCGACCAGAAAATTGATCACTGTGTACGCGCCTACCACTGCGACCGAACGCCCGACGCCAAATTCAACCAGAGCCAGCGCCGCAGGAGGTACAAGCGCGACAATGAAGCCGATATTCGGGACAAAACTCAGCAGGAACGACAGCACCCCCCAAAGGAACGCGAAGTCGACTCCAAGTGCGAGCAGCACAAACGTGTTGATGACTGCAGCAATAAGTCCGAAGATCGAGTTCACTGTGATATAGCTTCGCATTACCTGACTGAACCTGCTGAAGCGATCCTTGGCTCCGGGGAAAGCGGCAAAAGCGGCATTCAACTTTCCAGGATAGCGAATTCCCTCCAGCATCATGAAAGCCATCAGCACGATCAGTACTACCAGTTTGCCGGCGGTCGCACTCAGCTTCTTGATGGCGGTAAGCGCATAGCTGACGAGGGCACCGGGCTGCAGCGCTTCGCTCGAAAACACTCTCGACGTGTCAATCGGCAAACGCGCCAACATGGTCCGGGCCTGTGCTTGCAGCGCTTCAATCCGTACCTGGTAGCTGGGGAGTTTTCCCTGAAGCTGCAGCAGAGAAGCCCACACGAGAAGTGCGAACAGCCCAAGCACCAGGACCCCAACTACGATTCCTGTGAGTGCGGCGACCTCCGGCTTCCAGCCCTTGCGTTGCAGCCAGTCAGATG
The DNA here is from genome assembly GCA_036676795.1 of Gemmatimonadota bacterium. Classification (GTDB taxonomy): domain Bacteria; phylum Gemmatimonadota; class Gemmatimonadetes; order Gemmatimonadales; family Gemmatimonadaceae; genus UBA4720. The sequence continues at coordinate 20,723 of JAKFCC010000030.1, read as the reverse complement.
CAGGTGCCCATGCAATCGCGATCAGCAGCGCGAGCATGATCGGGGCAAGTATCGTCGATGCGGCGCGCATCCCGGCAAGTATCGCCACGATGCTCGCGACAGCGAGGAGGAGCCTGCTAAGCGGACTCAGCCCGAACGAAGCGTTATTCACGATCAGCTGGCAGGAGGCCACCCGGGGCTTTCATCGAGCGCCGTGGGCTGCTCGATTCGTCCCTCGAGAGCAGGAACACTCGCTGCGCTCCACAGCCCCTCTGACTTGGCAACGAACGCAGCTGCGCTCAAATCACCACACACGTTCACTGTGGTACGCGACATGTCGAGGATCCTGTCCACACCAAGGACAATGGCAATGCCTTCAGCCGGAACGCCGAACATGGTGAGGACGCCGACCAGAAGCGGAATAGACCCTCCGGGAACCCCGGCGGCCCCAACGGCAGTGATTACCGACATGACCATCACCGCGATCATCTGGCCTGGTCCGAGATCAACCCCAAATGCCTGCGCCAGCGTGATAACTGTAATTCCTTCGAACAACGCCGTCCCATTCATGCACATCGTGCTGCCCAAGGGCAGAACGAAGCCGGCGATTCTTGGCGGAATCCCGAGATTGTTCTCCGCGACTGCTATTGCCGTCGGAAGCGTGGCACTGCTCGAGCTCGTAGAAAACGCGGTAACCAGAGCAGACCGAATTCGACTGAAAAACAGGATGGGCGATATTCCCACAAACACACGGAGGATTACCGAGAGGTTTAGCGCCACATGTAGCAGGAGAGCCACCAGAACAACCGCCACATACCAACCGAGCAGCTTCAGCAGGTCGAAGCCGAACTTGGATGTAACTCCGAAGATCAGTCCCGCCACGCCATATGGTGCGAGGCGCATGGCGATCTCAACTATCTTGATGACTATGTCGTTCAACGCTTCAAGCACGCGAAGCATCGGCTTGGCACGCTCGGCGGCAATCATCGTAAGCGCCGCTCCGAACATTATTCCGAAGAAAATCATTCCAAGCATATCAAGGTCGACGGCTGCCTTGAACGGATTGCGCGGAACGATGTTCACCAGCGTTTGAATTCCGAACTCCGACGTTGCGGCTGCTTCCACCTTCGTGGACGCATCCTTGGCGTAGGTTTGCATCAGGTTCGTCCGTACATCCTGGGGTATCTTTTCGCCCGGGCGAACAACCGAAACAATGAAAAGACCCAGGGTGGCAGCAAGTGCCGTTGATATCAGGAAGTAGGCAATGGCCTTCCCTCCAATCCTGCCTACCCTTCTGATGTCTCCGAGGCCAGCGACGCCCAGTGCGATCGAGGCGAACACCAAGGGAATGACGATCATGAAAAGCATGCGCAGGAAGACCTGTCCGACTGGCCCCGCCACGTAATGATTGACCGCTTCAACCGCGGGATGCTTGGCACCCAGCATCGTGTTGGCGAGAATGCCCAGCGTAGCACCGACTCCAAGCCCGATGAGAATCTTGGTGTGGAGCTTCATTCCCGTCCCTGTGTTACCAATCGATTCGCTCATGGCTCCCCGAATTAATGGGTTCCCTGCCTGTCGCTGCTGGTCTTCCAGTTGATTACAAAAAACAAAGCGGGTGGCGCCTTCGCGCCACCCGCTTCCTGGTTCTTATGCGGACTTCTGTTCGATTCGCATTCCATAGAACGAACGCCACACGAACACGAGCGAGATGACAAAGAAAACCAGCGCCAGAATGTGAGTCAGTCCCGGGCCGCGCTGCTCGGTAAGTGAGACGGCCAGCTCCACCGCCAGCAATCCGAACAGCGTGGTGAACTTGATGATCGGGTTGAGAGCAACAGACGACGTGTCCTTGAACGGATCGCCGACCGTGTCACCAACAACCGTGGCCGCATGCAGGGGTGTTCCCTTCTGCTTCAGCTCGACTTCAACAATTTTCTTCGCGTTATCCCATGCGCCGCCTGCATTGGCCATGAAGATCGCCTGGAACAGGCCGAAGAGGGCGATCGAAATCAGGTAGCCGATGAAGAAGTACGGCTCCACGAATGCGAATGCCAATGCCGAGAAGAACACAGTCAGGAAGATGTTGAACATTCCCTTCTGGGCGTACTGCGTGCAGATCTCGACGACCTTCTTGCTGTCGGCAACGGAAGCCTTCTCCATGCTTTCCAGGTTCATGTTCGCCTTGATGAACTCCACTGCGCGATATGCACCGGTCGTTACTGCCTGCATCGACGCACCGGTGAACCAGTAGATCACCGCGCCGCCTGCGATCAAGCCGAGCAGGAAGGGCGGGTGCAGGATGGAGAGGTTGCCAAGGTACTGGGGCTGCAGACCATGCGTCAGGCCAACGATGATCGAGAAGATCATTGTCGTCGCGCCCACAACAGCGGTTCCAATGAGCACCGGCTTGGCTGTCGCCTTGAAGGTGTTTCCTGCACCGTCATTCTCCTCGAGCAAATGCTTGGCTCTCTCGAAATTGACGTCGAACCCGTACGTGCTCTTGAGCTGCGCCGCAATGCCTGGCGTCTGCTCAATGGTGGAAAGTTCGAACACCGACTGTGCGTTGTCAGTGACCGGACCATAGGAGTCCACAGCAATGGTCACAGGACCCATTCCAAGGAAGCCGAATGCAACCAGTCCGAAAGCGAACACCGCCGGCGCAATCATCATTGCTTCCATGCCGTGCGTGCTGACCCAGTATGCAGCGGCCATGAGCACCATGATCGCCATACCCAGCCAGTAGGCGCTGAAGTTACCAGCGACAAGCCCGGAGAGAATGTTGAGCGATGCACCGCCCTCACGCGATGAAGTGACGACTTCCTTCACATGAGTGGATTCCGTCGAGGTAAAGATCTTCACGAGCTCGGGAATGATCGCGCCCGCCAGTGTTCCGCAGGTGATGATCGTTGAGAGCTTCCACCAGAGCGTCGGATCGTTTCCAATGTTAGGGATGAGCATCCAGGAAACGAGGTAAGTCAGCGCCACTGAAACCAGCGACGTGAGCCAGACGAGCGAGGTAAGCGGCGCCTCGTAGTTCATCTTGTCAGCGTTCAGGTAGCGGCCCTTTGCGATTGCTTCATTGACGAGATACGAAAGTCCGCTGGCAACGATCATCATGACGCGCATGACGAAGATCCAGACGAGCAGCTGCACCTGAGTGGAAGGCTCGCGGACAGCGAGAAGAATGAACGAGATGAGCGCGACACCTGTGACGCCGTATGTCTCGAATCCATCTGCGCTCGGTCCAACCGAGTCACCGGCGTTGTCGCCTGTGCAGTCGGCAATGACGCCGGGGTTGCGGGCATCGTCTTCCTTGACGTTGAAGACGATCTTCATCAGGTCAGCGCCGATGTCGGCGATCTTCGTGAAGATACCGCCGGCGATGCGAAGCGCCGCGGCGCCGAGCGATTCACCGATCGCAAATCCGATGAAGCACGGGCCCGCGTAGTCGCCGGGAATGAACAGAAGAATGCAAAGCATGATCAGGAGCTCGACCGAGATCAGGAGCATGCCGATGCTCATTCCGGCCTTGAGCGGAATCGCGTAGCAGGGGTATGGCTTGCCGCGGAGACTTGCGAATGCCGTGCGCGAGTTGGCGAAAGTGTTCACCCGGATGCCGAACCACGCCACACCATAGCTGCCGGCGATACCTACGAGACTGAACGCCAATATGATCGCGACTTTCGTCAGCGGAAATCCGACCAGCACGCCAAAGTAAATGGCGATGACCAGACCGATGAACACTTCGAGTATGAGAATGAATTTTCCCTGCGTGATCAGGTATGTCTTGCAGGTCTCATAAATCAGGTCGGAGATCTCCAGCATGGAAGCATGCACCTGCATGTTCTTCAGCTGGTTATAGATCACCATTCCAAAGATGAGGCCGAACACGCAGACGATCAGTCCAAGCATCAGGAGGGACCTTCCGGACATACCGAAGAACGTCTCGGTTGTGAGGTCGGGGATTACGAGATTGGCCTCACCGCCGGGGCGATGCTGCGGGGCAGCTGTCGGCGCGACTGTGTGCTCGGCGTCGGGTGATACCGACATTGCGCCTGCAGCTGATGCTGAATCAACCAGAGCCGGCGACGACTGGGGAGCGGCAACGTTCACTGAGTCCTGCGCAATGACAGGCATTGCGACAAGCACCAGCAGCATTGCGGCGAACTTGGCGTGACGGATCATACGGTCCATCAGATTCATACTCGTGTATCTCCTGGGATAACTGGCGAGGGTGCGCATTTGCGCGTTGTCAACGGAACCTGGCGATTAGACGCGTTCGACTTTGCGCCAGATGAAGTACACCGGGAGTCCAAGCGCGACGAGAGCCAGGCCGGTCAGAGCCTGATAACGCGTCTTCTCTGCAACCAGCAGCACGATCGCGATTGCGGAAGCGAGAACGATGTAAAGCCCCGGAAGGAACGGGTATCCCAACGCCTTGTAAGGACGTTCAGCGTCGGGACGGAGTGACCGGAGGCGGAAAAGACCGACGGTCGTCGCGACATAAAAGAGCAGTGCCGCGAAAATGACGAAATCGAGCAGCTGATTGTAGGTGCCAGTCAGACAGAGCAGGCTCGTCCAAATTGCCTGCACGATGAGCGCGAATGCAGGAACGCTGTTCTTGTTCAGCGAGCCGGCCTTTGAGAAGAACAGCTTGTCCTTTGCCATCGCGTAGTAGACGCGGGCGCCGGAAAGAATCAATCCATTGTTGCAGCCAAATGTCGAGATCAGGATCGCCACGGCCATGAGTGTGGCGCCAATCGGTCCGAAGATCACCTCGGCGGCTGCCCCACCAACACGGTCCTGGGTTGCATGTGTGATTCCGCGGCCCAGCACGTCGGCGGCCCCCTCGGTTCCATGCAGGGGCAGGACGTTCAGGTAGGCAATGTTGGCGAGGATGTACAGAACCGTCACCATGCCGGTGCCGAACAGAAGCGCGCGCGGAAGATTGCGCTGGGGATTCTTAACTTCGGCGGCAGCGAAGGTCACGTTGTTCCACGCATCGCTCGAGAAAAGCGAGCCCACGAGCGCAGAACCAAAAACGATCGCGAATGCGCCGGTGAAGTCCACGTCCCCGGTAAAGCCTCCGGCAGTGAAGTTCGCCGCAATCGCTGTCGCATTGCGTCCAACAGTGAGGCCGAGAAGAATCAGCAGGGCGAGGGCGCCGGTCTTGACGACCGTAAGCGTGGTTTGAACGAGCTTCCCTTCCCGCACGCCGCGCAGGTTGATCCAGGTAAGTATCCACACTGTGACCAGCGCGATAAGGCGCTGCGGGGAAAGACCCAGCTCGATTGGCCCGCTCCACGTCGTGACCGTGTATTGAGGGAACCATCCGTACCGCTCCGGCGAGATCGACGGCCAGAGCACACCCAGGTATTTCCCGAAAGCGACAGCGACGGCGGCGATCGTTCCGGTCTGAATGACTACGAACAGGGTCCATCCATACAGGAACCCCATGAGGGATCCCATGGATTCGCGAAGGAATACGTACTGACCGCCCGCCTTGGGATACATAGCAGCCAGCTCGCCATAGGAAAGTGCGCCGAGAATCGTGACTACTCCCGCAACTACCCAGGCCATGAGGAGCCAGAGCGGGGAGCCAACGGTTCGACCGATGTCGGCGGAAACAATGAAGATTCCGGAACCAATCATCGAACCGGCGACCAGCATTGTCGCATCGGTAAGGGTCAACGCTTTGACAAATTCACGATCTGGCGCAGCCTCTGTTCGGCTCGTCTCGTTTGCCATGCTGGTTGTGTTGGGGATGTCGTTGAAACCGAAAATGTTACGTCGGTTTTGCAGGGCAGAATCTACGCGCGGCCGGAAGGATTTGCCAGAGCAAGCTTTATAGTATATGGGGCTGACTCCAGGTGTCTCCGGCTGGGCTCCTGCAGTCCCGCCCTGGCGACCCGGCAGTGCAAAAGCGCGTAATCCGTTTTCAGTGACCCGTGACCGTTGGCAGTTTGAAGGGCTCGCACGGGGAACGGCAACGGAAATACTCAAAACGGACGACGCGCTGTTGGAGAACTATCCCCCGCTTATGGCCCCGATTACGAAAATGGTGCTGCCGTCGGGCGCGGGCGTGTCGAGGCCGTTCAGAAACCTCGTGTTCTCCTCGTTCAGAAAGACATTTACGTGCTGACGAAGATTCCCGCTCTCATCGAGAACACTGTCGATCGCCGCGGGAGAGTGGACCTCCAGAGCCCGTATCGCGTCGCCGACAGTCTCCAGCTTTTCGCGCAGAACTATGGTGCCCGTGTCGTTCGGTCCGATCAGCGACCGCGGCAGCTCGATCGTTATCACTGGCTCAGCACCGCCACCTTCACGCATACGACCGGGGGAAGGCCGTCGGCCATTTCGGTCCAGCTGTCGCCGCTGTCGCTCGAGCCAAACACCTTGCCGCTGCGAGTTCCGAAATAGATGCCTGCGGGATCAATCGAATCCCCGCACATCGCATCGCGCAGCACTGTCTCGTACGCGCCGGCCTGCGGAAGCCCATCGGTCAGCGGCTCCCAGCTTTTCCCAGCGTCTGTCGTGCGATAAACGCGGAGCTTCGCTTCCGGAGTGCAGCGAAACTGATCGGACTCTAGCGGTACTATGTAAACAGTGTCAGGGTCGTGCGGGTGCATGTGCATCGCAAATCCGAAATCGGATGGAACTCCGTTGGCGATATCGTGCCAGCTGTCACCCCAGTCGTCGCTGCGATACAGGCCCCAGTGGTTCTGCAGAAAGAGCCGCTCGGGTTTCGACGGATGGTTCACCACCTTATGGACGCACTGGCCGAACTCGGGATGCTTGTCAGGCATGAACTCGGCGCGCACCCCGACATTGCGCGCAGTCCAGCTCTTTCCTCCGTCGTCCGTGCGGTAAGCGCCACCACTCGAGATCGCGATCAGCATGCGCTTCGGGTTCAATGGATCCTGCACGATTGTATGCAGGCAAAGCCCGCCGCCTCCCGGCATCCATTTCGGCTGATGATCGTGGTTCAGGAGCCCGTCATTCGGACTCCAGGACACTCCGCGGTCCCGCGACACAAAGAGTGCGGCGGGCTCGACACCGCAGTACAGGACATCATCCTTCCCTTCCTTGCCGGGAACAATCTGCCATATCTGCTTGAGCGCCCGACCGGAATCCTCGGGGAACTTCACGCTCTGCCTGTCCGGTTCGCTCCATGTTCGGCCGGCGTCCGTGCTGAAGGCCATCGCGGGACCAAAAAATCCATTGTTGATTGCGGCGAGAGTCAGCGGGTCGCTTCCCCGCCCGTCGTGGGCGAACGCGTACACCGCCTCGCCACGGAAATGCGGACCCTCCACGCTCCATTTCCTGCGCTCCCTGTCGGAGCGAAAGACAAAGGCGCCCTTCATCGTTCCCACCATCACCATCACGTCCTGTTTCATCGGATGCCGTCGTGACTGAGAAGCCCAAAAATGCCTGACGGGGCGCCTCGATGGCAACGCGTTGTAACCAAGCCCGTTCAGAACTCGTAATAACTGATAATTGACAAAACCCAGGTCGTTGCTGAAAATTCAGCACGTTGATTTTTCAGCACCTAAACGATCCATGTGCTTCAGCTGTCCTAAGTCCGTCAATCTTCGCCACCCTTCTCCTCATTTTCAGATGATACGAAACGACGTTCGCAGCGCGTACTCTCTCGCGCTCTTCGCCTTGCTGGCATTCATACCAAGCCGGATCTCTGCCCAGGCGGCATCCTCGACAATGGCTGTAATTCCTCACTCAGAGGCACCAACCGCGGTTGCTGCACGCCGGAGCGGAGAGATTCAGGTAGACGGAAAACTGGATGAAGCTGCCTGGGCGGCGGCCACCCCGATCACCCGGTTCCTCCAGTTCGATCCGAATGAAGGACAGCCCGCCAGCGAACGAACGGAAGCGCGCGTTCTCATCGACGACGTGGCGATCTATGTGGGAATGAGGCTTTATGACAGCAATCCTGCCGGCGTTCAGTCACAGCTCGCCCGCCGCGACGAGCCGATCGAGAGCGATCTGGTCGAGCTCAGCTTCGACAGCTATCACGATCACCTCACCGGAGTGATCTTCCGCCTCTCACCGGCAGGCGCGCGCCGCGATGCGCTCATCAGCTCCAATGGCAATCAGGACAATTCCTGGGATGCCGTATGGGAAGGAAGCGCCACCGTAGATGCCCAGGGATGGTCAGCGGAATTTCGCATCCCGCTGTCGCAGCTTCGCTTCAATCCGAACCTGGCCGAACAGGTGTGGGGAATGCAGCTGTCACGCAAAATCGCCCGCAAGGCGGAAATTGCGAGCTGGTCGTTCACGCCGAAAACCCAGCAGGGCGGAGTTCCGCGCTTCGGTCACCTCGCGGGGCTTGGGAGACTCGGCACTTCGAAACGAATAGAGCTGGTTCCGTACGCGCTCGCCAAGAACGTGAACCCGGACGCCGCGCGCACCGATCCTCTGCGCAGGCGGAACGAAGTGGTTCCCGGGTTCGGACTCGACGTCAAATACGGCATTACGAGCAACCTCACACTCGACGCCACCTTCAATCCTGACTTCGGCCAGGTGGAAGTCGATCCGGCCGTCGTGAACCTCTCGGCATTCGAGACATTCTACCCGGAAAAGCGCCCCTTCTTCATCGAGGGCTCGAACGTTTTCGGGTTCGGGGACATGCGCACGAACAACAGCTCGGCAGGCTACAGCTTCCTGCATTCACGCCGCATCGGGCGCGCGCCACAGCGGTTCCTGAGCGGACCAAACATCACCTTTGTGGACGCGCCGATCGAGACCACCATTGCCGCCGCCGCAAAACTCACGGGCCGCAGTGCAGGAGGGTATTCCTTCGGCATTCTCGACGCGGTCACGATGCGCGAGCAGGCGATTTATCGTGATACCAACGGCGCGGATCACCGCGCAACCGTCGAGCCGCGCTCGAACTATTTTGCCGGCCGCGTCAAGCGGGATCTGCGCGGCGGGAACACCACTGTGGGCATTGCGACCACGGCGGTGAACCGCGACCTGGACAGCCCTGAGCTTGAACCGCTGTTCCGCAAAGCCGCATATGTCGGGGGCCTCGACTGGCAGCACGCGTGGGGCAACCGGACCTGGGCGTTCGACGGAAACATTGTAATGAGCCACAACATTGGAAGCGCCCAGTCGATCGATATCCTCCAGCGTTCGAGCGCACGCTACCTCCAGCGCCCCGACCGCGAGAGCTACCGGCGCGACTCGACGAAAACCTCCCTTACCGGCCACGTGATGGAAATGACGTTTGCCAAGACGGCGGGAAAGCACTGGAGAGGGTCGCTAACCTATCAGGACTACAATCCCGGCTTTGAAAACAATGAAATGGGATTCCTGGGTGAAACTGATGTGCGGGGAATCGCACCACTCATCAGCTACAGCGAGACCCAGCCGAGCAAGCGCCTTCGCAGGTGGAGCAGCTTCCTGTTCTGGAACCCGACCTGGACCTATGACGGTGACATGACTTTCAATGGTGTAGGCTCGATCTTCGAGGCGGAGCTGCCGAACTTCTGGAATGTGTTCCTTCGCGGTGACTGGCGTCCGCCCGTCTTCGATCCCGGACTTACCCGCGGCGGTCCAATAGCGCGTGTTGTTTCGGGTGGCGGAGCACAGGCCGAGATCTCGTCCGACCGGCGCAAGCGCTACACATATGGCATGTACGTGAGTCGTCCCTTCAACAGCGCGGGTGGGACCGGGCTTACAATCAGTCCGTTTACCACGCTGCGTCCGAGCACCGCACTCAGGATCAGTCTTTCGCCGCAGTTCTCGAAGACTCACGCGATGGCTCAGTTCGTAACGCGTTCGCGCGATCCGCTGGCGACGTCCACGTATGGCACGAGATACGTGTTCGCCACGCTCGACCAGACGCAGCTCTCCATGGTTACGCGTGTTGACTGGACATTCACACCGAAGCTGTCACTGCAGATTTTTGCCCAGCCGCTTCTCGCGGCCGGAGATTTCAAGGACTACAAGGAATTCGTTCGCCCGCGCCAGTTCGAGTTCAGTGTTTATGGCCGCGACCAGGGTACGATTTCCCGCAGCGGCGAGGGAACGTACACAGTCGATCCTGACGGCCCGGGCGCTGCGCCTTCGTTCGCCTTCTCAGACCGGGATTTCAACACGCGCTCGCTGCGTGGCAATGCCGTATTGCGCTGGGAATACCGTCCCGGCTCGGCGCTCTTCCTTGTGTGGCAGCAGAGCCGCTCCGGGTTCGAGCCGACCGGCAGCTTTGAATTTGGGCGCGACTTCAACGAGCTGTTCAGCGCGCCGCCGCAGAATGTGTTCGTGCTGAAGGGAACGTGGTGGATAGGTAGGTAGCGAGAGCCTGTCGGAACCGCGCGCCGCTTGTCGTGGTTAACTACGGACAGGAGCGAGGGAGAAAAGGACCAGATCTGAGGCGCGAATATTTTTCACAAGTATCCCGCTGTTCTCAGAACCGGTCCTTCGCTCCCTCGCTCCTGTCCGCAGTCAAACTCCCTCGAAGAACTCCACCGCTCCTGTCTCGAGCGAATATTCAGCGCCGACTATCATGAGGCCGCTGTCCTGGACCAGCTGCTCCAGTACCCGCGATCCGTGCCTCAGGTGATCGACTGACGCTCTGATATTGGCCCGCACCGCCTGCTGTATCAGCTCGGGCGAATCGTGGTTGCCGTGCAGTTCCACCAGGCTCTTTATTGACGGCTTCACCCGATCGACTATGGCGCGCAGGTTGGGCGACTGCTTCTCATCGGGCCGCCGCATTTCTTCAAGGGTCGCGAGAATGGCTCCGCACTGGGAGTGGCCCACCACGACAACCAGACGCGTGTGAAAGCGCTCGGCGGCAAATTCAACACTGCCGACCTGCGAGGGAGCCACGATGTTTCCCGCTACGCGGATCACGAACAGATCTCCGAGTCCCTGGTCGAAGATAATTTCTGCAGGAACGCGTGAGTCAGAGCAGCCAAGGATGATCGCGAAGGGTTCCTGACGGGTCGTGATTTCCGCACGGCGCAAAGTGTCGGAGTCGCGTGCGCTGTCTATGAAACGCGCGTTCCCGGCGCGCAGCCGTTCGAGAGCTTCCTTTGCCGGAATAGTGTTCACTGTTGGATAAGCGCTAAAAGATGAATTGAATATCGACCGTATCTCTGACGGGAGTACCGTCCGCCTTCACTCCCGGCCGGAACTTCAGTGCCGAGAGCACATCGCGCAATTTCCGGTTGTAGCCGCCGTCGCGCGATGGATTGAAGCCGAGCAGCTTTGCGTTGCCCCGTTCATCGACGTCGAAGTATGCAATCAAATGATATCCACGAATGCTCGATGGAGCAGGCAGTGGCGGCAGAAAGAATTGTATCGGTGTGGGAGGGTAGGAGGTTGCCGGTCCTCCGCCGGTTCCCGGGCCGCTTGCGCTGCCGGTGCCCGTCCCGGTTCCCGACCCTGTTCCGCCCCCGGTGCCCGGGCCTGCACCTGGCCCCCCGGACCCCGCCCCCGTTGTGGTGGCAGCAGCTGCGCTGGAGGAGGGTGTTGCTGCGGGTGTTAGTGTCACAGGCCTCGACTCCGCAACTTTGGGGGGAACGACCTTCGGTACCGGAGTGATAGCGGTTACATCGGCCGGACTGGCCTGCCTTATCTGGACAAACTGCAGGTTCTCGCTGCCTCGCGAGCCGCCTCCTCCTCCACCCGCTGGTCCCGGTCCACCGCCGCCGATGGCCGGCTTTCCCTCAAATGTGTGCTTGGCAATGGGACCGATCAGCAGAAGCAACAACAGGGCATGCGCAAAAAGAGAGGCGAGGAATCCCTTCCATCGCCCCTCCTTGCTGCCAGGTACTCCCAGCGGTGGTCTGTATTTCCTGGGAGTGCCTACTTCGTCTCCTTCGGAACCGCGCCAATTACCTTGACGCCCGCTCCTCGGGAAATATCCATCGCCCAAATTACGTCCTCGTACTTAACCTTCGGATCGCCCTTCACGAAAATGATTTTCTCGGGCCGGGGATCGTAGATCTCCTTAAGGCGCGCAAGGAGCCGCTCCTTCGGGATGACTTCCTTGTTGACCGAGAAGACTCCGCCGGGGCCAACCTCGAGCACGATCTGCGCGGGTGGTGGCGTGGAAGAGACCGTCTGATCATTGGGATCCGGAATCTGCAAATCGATAGCCTTGCGGGACATCGGAACGACGAGCATGAAGATGATCAGGAGCACGAGCAGCACGTCGATCATCGGGGTGACGTTGATCTCGTTGGTGAGATTGCCGCCATTACCGCCAGTGGACATGGACATTATTTCTTCTCCGTTGGAGCGCCGCCAAGGTTATCCGACGACACAAGCGATACCGTGCCTGGCTTCTGGTCGGTAATCATGCCGGTTACCCGAACTTCGTTCCGGGAAGCAACGTCCATAGCGTCGAGGATCTTTCCGTACTCGAGGTCCTTGTGCGCCTTGATGTAAAGAAGCTTGTCGATGGTCCGATTCTCGAAAATCTGCTTGAGCATCGGGCCGAGATCCTCGTTCCGAATCATTTTCTTGTTGAGGAAGTACTGACCATTGGCGTCGATGCCAAGAACCTGGTCGGTATCCTCTTCAGGATGCGGCTTCAGGTTCGCGCCCTGCGGGGGCACGGCCTGGAAGCCGGAGTTAATTGCCGGGACGACGAGCATGAAGATGATCAGGAGCACGAGCATGACGTCGATCATCGGCGTCACGTTCGGCTCTGCCTTCACATTGCTGCCGCCCCCAGTGGACATGGACATGCTGAATACCTCTTCGGTTAGCCCGTGGGATTACTGCGAGATCTTGCCGGAGCCGGCCGTTGCGGTGGTGTTGAATTCACGCGTGAAGCGCGACCGTCCAAACTCACCACTGACGTTCTTGATGAGGTAGTCGATCATTTCCTTGGACGTGTAGGTCATTTCTGCCGTCAGGTTGTCGATCTTGACCTGGAAGTAGTTGAAGAGCCACACAGCAGGAATTGCGACGAGAAGACCGAAAGCCGTGGTGATAAGAGCTTCGGCGACACCGGCGGAAATTGCGGACAGACCGCCTGATCCGGACGCGGCCATACCGGTGAACGCGTTGACGATTCCCATCGTTGTTCCAAGCAGTCCTACGAACGGAGCAGTTGCGCCGACAGTTGCCAGCACACCGAGGCCGCGCTTCAGGTCCGTGATCGTCATCAGCATTTCACGCTCTACGGCGCGCTCTGCGGAGTTGATGTCGGCAACGGTGACCGATCCATCGTGGATCAGCGGCTTGATGTCGGTGAGTGCGCCGCCAAGAACGCGGGCAACGTGCGACTTCTTGTACTTCTCGGCAAGCGTGATCGCATCGCCAAGGTTGTCCTCTTCGAGGAACTGCGAGAATTCAGGAGCGAACTTGCGGGTTTCAGCCTGCGCCTTCTTGAGATCCCACCACTTCTTGATCGCGATCGAGAGCGACCAGACTGACATCAAGGCCAGCGTGTAAACGATACCGCGTGCAAACCACGCCATCTCGTGCCACAGTTCCATCATCGACATCTGCATATAGCTATATCTCCCTAGAGTGTGATTGCGCCGCGGTTAGCGGTCTAGCCTGAACTGGAACGTCTGCTGAACGAGCTGCTTCACCTTCTTACCACCCACCTCAGCTGCATAGAAGCGCATGTTCGGCAGTGCGTTCCGCACCGCAGAGCTGAACAGGTCATTGCTCGACTTCAGGATCTTGAGCGTTGACGGGTCAGCACGCCCTTCTTCTCCTACCACAAACTGTGCCTGAACTTCTCCTTCCACCCCGGAAGAGCGAAGAACTTCGGGATATCTTGGCGAAGCGGTGCCCGGAACCTGAACTACGGGCTTCTCAACCTGGAATTCGAAGTACGTCTGGTTGGGATCTACAATTGCCGTTCCACCGACGACTCCCTTGGCGATACCGCCCTTGACGCCCTTTCCGCTGAAGTCCTCTTCATTGGTGACTTTCTTGGACAGGTCGATTTCAGGAATCTTGATCGGGATGTCGACCGGGGCGCGAAGCACCTGGAATCCCTTCGGCGGTGGAGCCTTCATTACCACGTCCTTCGGCGGAGGAGGCTCTTCCACCTTGGGCTTCGGCGGCTCCTTCTTCATCTCGACGAAGTTGATCTTCTCAGCTTTGGTGTCATCCTTTTCGATGCCGGCGTTCGCGGTTGCGATTACCGCAAGAACACCGAGCACCACGTGCAGGATGATGCTGAACAACGTACCCCCGGCCATCTTCTGCTTCTTGGGCTGGGACTCGATCAGTTGGTTGAACATTATCTCACCGGTTTGAGTGCGCTCTACAATTTTACCTGTAGCTGCGCCGTATGTAATTGCCGGAAGATTAAAAGTGGATGAAATCCTGCTTCATTAAGATTTCATTAAGCATCTTCCCCTGCGGGAAGATTCTCTGCAGGCAATGGAAGAGTTACCGTGAAAAGGCTTCCTCTGCCGAGCCTGGATGAGGCGGTGAGCGTTCCGCCGTGGGCCTGTGCAATCCACTGACTGATTGCAAGCCCGAGCCCGAAGCCTCCCCGCTCGGAAGTACGTGAGCGCACTCGGTCCGCCCGCCAGAAACGGTCGAAAATGTGCGGGAAATCGGCCGCGGCGATCCCGATCCCTGTGTCGCGCACGGCAAAAGTCACATTGTCGGGGTGCCTGCCCAGCCCGATGTCCACTCGCCCGCCTTTGGGAGTGTACTTGATGGCGTTAGTGACCAGGTTGAGAAAAAGCTGCCGCAGTCGAGGCCGGTCACCATACACCGTTATCTCATCAGTGAACGGAAGGGTCACATTCACTCCGGCCGCTTCACCCAGAATCAGCGCGGTTTCGTACACCTCCTGCACGAGCGGCTTGAGCGCTACGGGTTCCCGGTCGATGTCGAAGCGGCCTTCGTCGGCCCGGGCAAGTGTCAGCAGACTCTCGACCAGGTCGGACATCCGGGTGATCTCCTGGAGCGCCTCCTCCAGCGCGACCAGTTTTTCCGTTTGAGGCGTGCGCTCGTTCATCGCACGCTCGACGTCGGCGCGCAAGACCATCAGGGGCGTCTTGAGCTCGTGACTTGCGTCCGCCGTAAAACGCCGCAGCGCAAGGAATGACGTTTCCAGTCTCCCGATCATGTCATTGAGCGTCGATACCAGCTTGGTGAATTCAGGGCTGGTGTCTTCCCAGTGCAGACGCGTATGGAGACTGCGCCCATCTGTGATCGCAGAAACTTCGTCGGTAATTCGAGCGACCTGACGCGCTTCCCTTCCGAGTATTGCGTATGCTCCCCAGGTCGCCGCTCCTATAATGATGGGAAGCACAACGGCGATCACGAAGATGTACTCGGATGGGAGCGCCGTAGCGGCCAGGGTTGGAGTTCCCACAACCACTTTCGTTGTCCCGCGCGCCGCACCCTTCACCTCGCGTGCTACCAGGAGAAGCCGTTCGCTCGCGATTCCCCGTGCGGCTGCGATCGTATCGGACCCATACAGATCGAGCAGTGCCGCGCGTGAGTTGTCGTCACCGCTGGGCAGCGTAAGCACCTGCTCACGAAAACGCGCGGAATCCTGTCGTGACAGCTGGGATACTCCGGGGGACTGATACAGCGGCTGGCCCAGCCGGTCAGTGATCACGAGGTAGTCCGGAAACCCGCGAAGCAGATCACGAATCCTGGTGGTCACGACTACAGTCGCGGTCGTGGGACCTACGATGACCTGGCCGCCGTCGTCGAGCTGGGCCACTATGCGCGCAACAAGCTCTGCCTGGGTGCGTGTGTGCTGCCCTATGTCCCGGTAAACGTTGGTCTTGCGTGCTGCAAGCAGTGCGACGACGATCGGCCCGGTGATGAGCAGCAGGCCACCCATGAACATGGCCGTCAGCCTTACACGCGTGGAGAGCATCTAGCCTTTCGTCTGCGAAAGCTCGTCGCGAATCACATATCCAACACCACGTATGGTATGAATGAGCTTTCGCTTGTGCGATGCGTCGATCTTCTTGCGCAGGTGGTTGATGACGACGTCGACAATGTTGGTTCCGGGATCGAAGTGATAGCCCCAGGCGTACTCTGTTATCAGAGTACGGCTCATTACGCGTCCTGCATGGCGCATGAGATACTCGAGAACCGTGTATTCCTTGGGCGTGAGTTCGATCGCTGCGCCGGCACGTGTAACTTCGCGGGTATCCTGGGACAGCTCGAGATCCGCGATCTTGAGCGTCGGCGAGGTGAGCCTGCGTGGACGCCGTGAGAGTGCCTCCACCCGCGCCAGCAGCTCCTCCAGTGCAAAGGGCTTGGTTACATAGTCGTCGGCACCGGCCCGCAGCGTTTCCACCTTGGCGTCGATGGCGTCCTGCGCGGTGAGTACCAGAATCGGCCGCTCTATGCCGGAAGTTCGCAGCGAGCGGATGACCTCCATGCCAGACCGGCCGGGCAGCCTCATGTCTAGCACTATGAGATCGTAACTCTCCGACCGGGCGAGTTCTTCCCCTCGGTCGCCCGTGTCCACGAGGTCAACGCGGTAGCGCTGCTCCTCGAGTCCGCGCTTCACGAACGTGCCGACCGTGGGATCGTCTTCGATTACCAGGATTCGCATCTAGGAGTAAAAGAGCGGGAAGGAGCGAAAGAGTAAAGGCCCGCATCAAATTCTCCTTGACGGGTCCCGCGCTTACTCCCGGATCAGTACTTCACCCAGCTGTCCACCCAGGTATTCGACAGGGGTGCGAAACTGCCCAGCGTTGCCATCGCCTTGGCGACAGAGCACGAGTTGTAGAAATAGTCTTTCGTTCCATTCGCGTCTGCTTCCGCGGGATCGACTGGAATACTAAGGAGCATATTGAGGCCGCTCAAAACAGCGCCATTCATCGTGCTTCCACCGTTCGACGTCATTTTTCCGCCGACAAGAATGACCCCGTCCCATCCAATGTTGCCGTTGATGGTGAAGCCACCCTGTACGATCAGGGTTCCGCGACCCCCGGTTGGAAGAGAAAAGTTTCCAGACGTTCCGTTCTTGACATGGATCACCGGATAATAATTCGGGTCCGTAAAGCTCGGCCATGAGCCAGGGGGGATTGTAATCGTGGCATTAAATGCTGCGCCGGACGAGATGTTTTCCCAGTCAATGTCGATGTCGGACGGCTGAATCGAATCTACCGGAGGACTTCCCGTAATTGGAGCGGAACTGCCGCTGAAGCCGTCTGCTGCGTTCACTGCAACACCCGCTACTGTTGCAGAATCGCCGCACGCGTCTATCCCGGTCAGGTTTCCGGCCACGCCCGCCTTGTTCAGTCCCGAGAGCGACGCCCAGCCGGCTTTTACCTGAAGGGCTGCGGGCCGCCACTTTGCCAGCTGCGCAACAGTCCGGACCGCCTGCGGTGTGCCCGCAACGCTCCCCCTGGTCACGACCCCTTTCGAACGCACTGCGTACAATCCGCCGACGCTGTTTGTGGTCGCCACCATTCGGACCGCAATCACTTCGGCGTAGCCATTGGAGTAGGTGATTCGGGTACTGTCACGCGCGCCAGGAGGGGTGGTCACAAGCCCCAGTGAATCGCGCTTGATCATGTACGTTTCCAGTCCCTGCTGCGCGAGCGCGAAGGCAGAAAGCTGCGACGACTGATCTTCCACCGCACGACGTTCCACACTTACCATTGCGAATCCGGCCGCCACCGAAGCGGTAAGGAGTGCGATTACCAGAATCGCAGCTGGAATGGCAAAGCCCTCGCGGTGTTTCATGGATTGCATCATGTCGTCCTGTTCTTGAAGAAGATCGCGGTCACGACTGCCTCTTTCTTGGAAGCCACGTCCCCCGCCACGGCTCGTTCGCTCACCCCTGTGAGATTGAGCTCGAAGCCGCGGATTGTCGACAGGTCGCCTGGCGGGTCGTCCTGGGCGGTCGCGCTGTTGCCCACGAAGAAGCGGAATTTCGCTCCCGACTCGAATGGGGTCGCGATTTCCTCCTCGGTCGAGTCCGGAGCCAGCGCCTGGCGAAACAGCCCCGTCGCCGAGGGAATGGCACTCGATGTCTTGAACTGGTATCGCACGCGTCTGAAGAGCATGACCGGCGTTCCCGGCGCCGCACCCACGGGCAGTGCGGGATAAACCGATACAAGCTGGCCACCGTCGGACGTGAGCACCCCGATTCCGGCGGTTGTACATGCGGTAGAGGTCGAGGTGGAAACGGTTACGCTCGACTCCACATAGGTCATGGCACCGGTCGTTTCATTGCGCCATGCATAGCCTGAAATGCCCGATGCGTACTGTGCCGAGTCAGCCGGAAGCAAGCTGAGAACGGACTGGTCGCAGGAAACACCGAGGGCGTAGGGTACCCTGACTATCACGGAAGTAGCCGAGGCAGACACGACGCCACCTGTGGCCTCGACCATTCTCAGGTCGGAGATGATCCGGTTCATGCTGCTGCGCGACACATTCCGCGCGTCGCGGGAGGCCGACTGTGTAGCAAAGAACCTCGCCTGCGATGTTATCAGCTTGGTGATCCCGAGGCCCACGATCGCCACAACGACAAGTCCGACCAGAACCTCCGGAATCGAGACACCGCGGCGGCCTGAATGTGACGTGCGCATCATATTGCGGTGTTGAAGGAATTGGTCGGCGCGGAGTTCCGCCGGTAGACGATCACTGTGTCGCGCTTGAAGTAATAGCCTGTGGGAGTGATCACGATCTGGACCTTCTTCACCCGTGAAGCGGGCTCCGTCACCGTGATGACCCGGGTATGCGGATAGGGCTGCGCCGTGACCGTCACAGTCTGTGTGCCCACCGCGACTGAGTCATATGGCATCGCCTCAATCCGATTCACTTCCTGCGTGAGCACGCTGTTCTTGTACGAATCGCCGGATACACGAAGTGCGCCGCGGGACACCTGGGTCATGAGTGCAGCCAAAGTGGTAATGGCTACTCCCAGAATCACGATTGCAACGATGGCTTCGATGAGGGCGAATCCAGCAGGAGAAGTGCGCTTCATTGCGGCAGCCTGACAAGACCTGTCCGCGATGCGGTAACCTGGCGCGAGTAATCTCCCGAAGTGACCGTCACTGTGAGTGCCGCCGATGAAATTCCCGTTGGAAAAATATCGATTGTCGCAGGGGAAAAGGTGAGCGCGCTCAGAGTATACTCAGAAGTGGAGCCGAGTGCGCGCGAACGGATGGTCGTGCCAGTCGACCGGTTGGCGATCGTGTATGTCTGCGTCCCTGTGTTGACGCTGACCCGGACAGGTGCCCGTTGTCTTCCCGCAACCGAGAAGGCAGTCTGAAGGTCCCCCGCCACTATCATGGCCGCGCGGTTCACCTTGTTGTGCCGGATGGTGTCGGCCACACGGGGGATGGCGATGGCGGCCATGAGAGCCATTATGCCCATCACCATCACCAGCTCCAGTATCGTGAACCCTCGGGGATTCCTTTCAGCCAGTAGGTACATTGCCCCCGAAGGACGACCAAACGTCCAAAGTCGTCACCCACACAGAGTTAACCCCTCTCAGGCAGCTCTTGGCCGGTCCGTTGGAGACGGCCGGGCCGCGACAGGAAATCTAGTGACCGTGCTGCAGGTCATTCGTCTTCAATCTGCTACCTGCAGCTCAAGGCGCTGACTTCCGGTCCCCCCGGTCGAAATGTCGCGGAAAACGCGCAGCGCCGACCCGGTTTGGAGTTGATAATGAAAACCTTCTCGACAGTGCGAGCCCTGCTTCACGCTTGCGCGTTCACCGCCGTATTTGGAACGCTCGCGTGCTCATCTGCGGACCTGGCTGGCAACAACCTTCAAAATGTCAGTCTCTCCTTTGCGGCCCAGGAAGACCCGGGTTTCGCGGCCGCGTTCGACGGAGCGAGCGTGGCGGGCTCTTCTACAGTCGCGGTTCCTGCCATCACCAGAGTTCAGCTCGTTCTCACCAAGCTCGAGCTCGGGCGCACGGACGACATCGCGTGCGTGGACGACGATGACGAGATAGAACATTCGTCCAGCACCTCATCGGGCGACAAGGGCCACGACTGTGAACATGTATCGCGCGATCCGCTCCTGATCGACATTCCTGTTGACGGTACACTCCAGACCAAGCTGACTGTACCCCTGGCGGCCGGAACCTACAAGAAGCTCGAAGCCAAGCTCGAGCCCGTGAAGTCGAGCAAGCCCGCCGGCGCTGCTTTCCTTGCAGCGCATCCTGATTTCGCTGGAATCAGCATCAAGGTGGATGGCACCTACAATGGCGCGCCGTTCACATACAGGACGTCGATGAAGGCGGTGCTGCACATGCGCTTCAAGCCGCCCCTTGTCATCGATGCGACAACCACCAATGCAACGGTCGCAGTCGACCTGTCAAAGTGGTTCCTGAACGGATCCACAGTGATCGACCCCACCAAGGCCCTCCCAGGCTCGTCGGCCTCGGAAAAGGTAGAGAAGAACATTCGGGCCTCCTTCCGCGCCTTCAAGGACAACGGAAAGAAGGGCAAGGACCACGACCACTAGGCATGATCCGTGGCTCCCGTTCCGGCCGCGACATATCGAGACATAAGAAGATGAGTTGAGGCAAAAAAACGGAGCGTCGCGAGACGCTCCGTTTCTTTTGCTGCAGTGATGCCCTGTTACTCTTCCATTCCCGGGCCACCGACCGTGATGACAAAGTCATCGCGACGGTTCTGCTGCCAGCAGGTCTCATCATGATCCTGGCAGATCGGGCGCTCCTCACCATAGCTGACGATGTCGATACGGCCGGCATCTACACCATGGTCAATGAGCCACTGTCTCGCAGACTGCGCACGGCGCTGTCCAAGAGCAATGTTGTACTCGTCTGATCC
>JAKFCC010000029.1:0-1808 GCA_036676795.1 Gemmatimonadota bacterium | reverse complement strand
GACCGAAAATCTTCCTACGGAATGAGCCTTGCGGAACGGTTGATCGGGGTGTCTCTTGACCTGCCTGGATTTTGCCAGACCAGGCCTAAACTCCCGTGCCAAAAACATTTGCTTCCCAGGCGGATTCCGACGGATCGGGGCGCTAGGGGGCACTATGCCGTGGCACGATTGTTTACGAGGTTGATGACGGCGCACAGAGGGCGCCATACAAACTCAAAATCTTAGCACGTTTCGGGCGTATCCCCATATCACAGCTTGACCGCCGCAGCACAGGCCAACGCCGGAAAGTCCGGGGCGGGTCGGGGCGGTCCGCGGCGGTTCAGGTCAGTTCAGGGCAGTCCGGGGCAACACAGCCACCGCGGGCAGCAGGGCCGACCGGAGCTGTTCAGGCCAGCACGGCACAGCAGCGCCCGACGTCGTCACGCCCGGCAGTCTGTTTGCCCCCGCTCGTGCCGCACTCCCCCGGAATCCCGGCCCTCCGGCGTCGAGGTCGGGCCGAAACCCTGCCCTGCGTGACGCGTGACGCTCGGCCTGTGGCACTCAGGGCGTGACGCGTGATGCGCGGCCCGTTGTCGTGACGCGTGCAGCGCGGGCGCGCCGGCGGGACGCGCGGCCCGTGGCACCAAGCCGGCGGGGAACCCGGCGCCCCGACTCCCCCACCAACGGAGAAACCCCCGCTCCCAGAAGGGAACGGGGGTTGCTCTGACAGCCAGGCTGCAGGTGTTACTTGGCCTTCTCGAGGATCTCCACCAGACGCCACCGCTTGGTAGCGGAGAGCGGGCGGGTCTCGGCGAGGAGAACGAGGTCGCCGATGCCGGCGCTGTTCTCTTCGTCGTGAGCCTTGATCTTCGTGTTGCGGCGAAGGACCTTGCCGTAGAGGGCGTGCTTCACACGGTCCTCGACCTGGACAACGATGGTCTTTTCCATCTTGTCCGAGACCACAAAGCCGCGCTTCGTCTTACGGTAACCGCGCTCGTCAGCCGTAGCTGCGCCGGAAACAGTTTCCGTCACGTTTTCGTCCTTTTCACTCACTTGGAGTCCTCCTCGGTCTCAACCGTTTCAGCCTTGTCGGCCTTCTTGGTTGCAGCCTTCTTGGACTTCTTTTCTTCCTTGGCTTCCACAACCGGTGCGGCAACCTCGGCACGAATGCCCAGCTCGCGCTCACGGAGCACGGTGTAGATGCGTGCGATGTCCTTCTTTACCGCGCGCAGTCGACCGTGGTTCTCCAGCTGGCCGGTGGCGGACTGGAAACGCAGGTTGAACAGCTCTTCCTTGGCCTTACGGAGTTCCTCAACGAGTCGCTCGTTGTCGAAACCGTCCAGCTGTGCGGATGCAAGTTCCTTGGATCCTACTGACATTTCTATTCACCACCTTCGCGACGCAGAATGCGTGCCTTCAACGGGAGTTTGTGGATCGCCAGGCGCAATGCCTCGCGGGCCGTTTCTTCATCGACACCTGAGATCTCGAAGAGAACCCGGCCCGGCTTGACGTTTGAGACCCACCATTCCGGAGAACCCTTACCGGAACCCATACGGGTTTCGGCAGGCTTCTTCGTCAGCGGACGGTCCGGGTAGATGTTGATCCAGACCTTTCCGCCACGCTTGATGTGGCGGGTCATCGCGATACGGGCAGACTCGATCTGACGGTTCGTGACGTATGCCGGGCTCAGAGCCTGGATACCCCACTCACCGAAGGAGACCTTGGTGCCGCCCGTAGCAGCGCCGGAACGACCCGGGTGGTGCTGCTTACGGTGCTTGACTCGACGTGGGATAAGCATTTAAGCCTGTCCTCCTTCTACTGCCGGTGCA
>JAKFCC010000028.1:0-3663 GCA_036676795.1 Gemmatimonadota bacterium | reverse complement strand
TTTTGCGCCTGTAGCTCAATTGGATAGAGCATCTGACTACGGATCAGAAGGTTGGGGATTCGAGTTCCTCCAGGCGCATTTAACAGAAGCCCCCAGTCGAAGGACTGGGGGCTTTTGTGTAAATGCCACTTAAGAACTGCAAGCTGGGAGCAGCTCGCCGCGAGCCGAGTGCCCGGGGCTGGCCCAAGCCGCTGGCTGACCGCGTGCCGCTCCCAGCTTGTCGTTCTTATGTGGCAGTCAGCAATTCGCTTACTGGTTGCCGGCCTTCACCCGATTCCTGTACGCCTCACTGGCGTAAATCGCAATCTCAACCCGGCGGTTCTGCTGCTTGCCCGCTTCGGTCTCGTTGCTTGCGATCGGCTCGGATTCACCCTTGCCAGTAGCATGAACGCGGTTTGCCGGAACGCCACGGGTCTGCAGGTACGCCTGTGCAGCATTCGCTCTGCGCTGTGACAGGTCGAGATTGTACGAGTCCGATCCGTCACTGTCAGCGTGTCCAACGATCAGGATGTCCGAGTCGGGATACTTCTGGAGACTCGCTGCGAGCTGATCGAGATTGGCTCTTCCCGCGGGAAGAATGTCGGTCGAGTTGTAGGGAAAAAGAATTCCGGACGAGAAGGTCACGGCGATTCCCTCTCCAACGCGTGCGATGGTGGCGCCCGGAATGTTCTGCTCGAGCTCCTTCGCCTGCTGGTCCATCTGGTGCCCGATAACCGCACCCGCTGCTCCGCCAACCACTGCGCCGATGATCGCACCGCGTGCGGTCGATCCGGTCTGGTTGCCGATGACTCCGCCTACTGCTGCACCTGCCGTCGCGCCGATTACTGCGCCACGCTCTTTCTGGCTCATTCCAGCGCATCCTGAAAGGACCAGTGCGCCAAGAAGTGTGAACGCGCCGAGTGCGCGTGTTGAGATGTTCGCTTGCATTACAGTGTTCCTCTTTTGAATGACTGAGGCCATGACGTTCAAGTTGGGTGCCACCCTAGAACCCCTGGCCCATCCGGGCGGTCACCTTCCAGGGCCCAGCCCTGTCAATTTGGCGGGTAACCCCAACCGCGACCGACCCGCTGAAAAAGGTGAGCAGAAACTCGGCTGAGGCGCGCACACCGTCGGTTGTCTGCGAGAGCGGCACAAGTACACCGGCCTCACTGGCAACGCTGCCCAGCTCGAGCATGGCGCGCTCTGCGGCTGCGCCGGAAACACCGGTCCACCCGGCATGAATTCCAGCCGCAAATCCCGGCGCAATTCCCGGCAGGATAAGCCTGCTGGGCAACCGCATCGGTGCCCGCAGAAAAGGAAGTGTGTAGCCCACTACGGCCCGACCCAGAGCCGCGCGATCTCCCGCGAACTGCTTGTACCCATATGCGCTCAAACCCTCCGAGCTCCCGAGCTCGAACATCGCTTGCGGAACAGGCGCACCAATGAGGGTTCCCAGGTCAGCCCGCCCAAAGAGCTGAAAAGGACCAACCTCCCTCCTGATCGCAGTCCGTGCTTCGACACGGTGCCAGGAGATTGCGCCATCGGCCCCCGAGTAAAGGAGACGCAACCCGACGCCACGATTGACGAAGAGCCCGCTTACATCGGGATTGAATTCCAGCGATGCCGCGGAGCTGAAGTAACTACCCTCCCTGATCCCGCGATTCGGCCTGAACCCCTGGCCTTTCGCGACGAACAGTCCCCGCGAGATGTTCTGCTGCACAGCTCCATCACGAGCGGCACCAAACTCCGCGCGAACGAGCGAGCGGTTCTTTGCGCCGATGGTGCGTGACAGGTACATGGTCGCACTGCTGCGATCGAGATAGTCGAAGTCATCCCTGCTGCCTAGCAGGGCGCTGAGTGAGGCTCCCCACGAGAATGGGAGCTGAAAATCATTGGTGTGTGCGAGCGCTCGCTCGACGCGAAGGCCTGCAACACTCCGCCCGCGCTTCTGCTCAACGCCAACCATTCCCCGGGCAGTTCCCTCGGACCATGCCCATCCAAGCGCCGCACGCGCAGTCGTGGGTGCATCCGAAAGAGTGGCTTCGACGGCAGCGCCAGTGAACAGCCCTTCGATTCTATTGAATCGTATGACATCCCCAATGCTCCTCGGCCTGAAGCGGATCCCCCGCTCGGACGCAGTGGTTGCCCACTCGGCTGGAGCGAGATCATCGAACTCGGCGTAATACGCGTCGGTACTCGCCGCGCCGAGCGACGTTTCCCAGCTGCGGTATCGCTGCTGTTCCGCGTCAGATGCGAAGGTGAGGTTGTGGGTCACCCCCGCAGGCGCAACGGGACCGGACCAGGACGAATCGTTTACGCTGTAGTCCTTGAAGCGCGAAACGACACGAATGAGGCTGCGGAAATCTCCGAACAGGGAGATTCGCGCCTGAATCTCGGTGCGCTGGTATGCAGGCAGCCAGTACTGTCCATTGACTTCGACATTTACCAGCTCGACGAAAGAGGCGCCGCTTACGCCGGGCAGCTTGCTGCCGGCCTTGATCGTGATAGCGCCATTCTTGAGTTCCACGAGCCGGCCGCGCATGCGCACGATCTGTTTCCAGTCGGCATCCAGGTACATGTCGCCGAGAAAGAGAATTGCGTCGCCAGGCGCACCCGCGCGAGGTGATACCCGGACTCGCACGATCGGAATCCTTCTCCCATTGGAGTAGAGCGTCACCGATGTGTCGCCGCCACTGAACTGGTAGTAGCTGTTGCGAATGGGCGAGAGCGGATGAATCCCATTTGCCTGCCGCGCTGGTGCCTTTCCATCCGAGCCGACCCCTGTGAGTCCAAGCTGGAGGTGGTTCCCATAGAGCGTGGGGATCGTCCATCCTCCGAACAGGCTCATGAGCGAAAAGGTGGGCCCGACGGCCTGCTCCCGGTATCCGATTACGCGCTGGTCGTACCGGTTGGGTGCCCGCCAGCGAACGTCGCTCGCAACCTGTTCGAGCTGTGCAGTTCGCTCGCGGCTTCCGGAATCGAGGACGACGATGGACATCTCGCTTTCCACTTTCGCACGGTATGCGCGCAGCCTTTCCGGCACCTGCGAGTTGACGCGGGCGGCCGCGGCGAGGAGTTCGGCAAGGGCACTCGAGGAGTCAGCGGGCGTACGACTCGGGACGACCTGTGCCCGGGCCGGTGATGCCATAAGTTCGGCACCGAACACAAGCAGAAATGCAGCCGTACGCAGTGGTCTTTGAGTCATGTGGTCAGCTAGGTAGCACGATTAAAGCCGTGGCAAATCATTTGCTTGTTTCGTGGCCCAAGTCGGACTCTTGGAGGGGTGTTGAGCCATCGGGAATTCGTCGACCGGAACGGGCAGAAATGGGATGTGTGGCTTGTTTTGCCCACTTCGGCCGAACGCCGCAAAACCGAGAGACGCGCAGCGGTGGGCGCGGGGGGTTCAGCCTACACGGGACAAGAGCGTCGCGGGCGTGCTCCCGATCGCCGGCTTTCCAATACCTCCGCTCGCGCAACCATCGATCCCCAATTCAGCGACGGCTGGCTCTGCTTCGAAAATATGAGCGGTGAAAAACGCAGGCTCATGCCGGTCCCCGACGGTTGGGAGCGGATGTCGATTCAGGAACTGCTGAAACTATTGAGCGACGCGAAGCGCGTCGTGCGATGCGGAGTGCGCTGAGCTTAGAACTCGCGCTTCTTCATTTCCTTGAAGAACCGCTCCTG
>JAKFCC010000027.1:0-17090 GCA_036676795.1 Gemmatimonadota bacterium | reverse complement strand
GTGCGGAACTCATGGTGGCCGTCGGGAAAGGCAACGAAGTAGAGGTACGCGACATTTGCAGGAAACAGAGCGGCCACAATGCTTGGCCCTCCCGGCGACGCAATCGGACCCGGGGGAAGCCCGCGATTCTGGTAAGTGTTGTACGGCGACTTCACTTCCAGGTCCCGGTAGAGCACCCTCGCTGTGTGTGCAGGCAGTGCGTACTGCACCGTCGGGTCTGCCTGGAGGAGCATCTGCTTCTTCAGGCGGTTGTGATAAACGGCTGAGATCACGGGCCGTTCTTCCGGGAGTCTTGCCTCTTTCTCGATGATCGACGCGAGCGTGATTATGTCGTTCCTGTTCATCGCCAGCTCTGTAAGCCGAGCATCCCACTCCGGCTTCCATTCACGCTCGAACCGCTTCACCATTTCGGTGACGGCGTCCCGCGCCTTGGTGCCGTCGGGAAAGGCATAGGTATCCGGAAAGAGATAGCCCTCGAGCGTTTCCGTGGGAATGTCGAGCCGCTTGCGGAGCATGGTGTCGCGAACTGCGGCATTGATCGAGTCCGCGGGCAGGTCGAGTCTCCTCGCAAGAAGGGGAACGATCTGGCGCACCATGTAACCTTCCGGAATGGTCACGCTGTTAACGACGCCGAGGCCGCCATGAAGCGCGGTGAGAACCTCCTTCCACGCGGTCCCTTTCTTCAGGAGATACGTGCCCGGCTTGATGTTGCGATCTTTGCCGCTGAAGCGCGCCATGAGCCTGAACCCAGTAGGCCACTTCACGATTCTGGCTTTCACCAGTGAATCTGTTGCCTCACTGAAGGTGGAGCCCTGCGGAACGATTACGCGCACCGGCAGTCCATGCGGCTTGCCGCACGCGGCGGCAGCCAACACGAGCGCAGAAAGGAGAAGACGTTTACTTGTGAGTGTCGAGAGCATTTTGAAGGAGTACGGTCGCCGCAAGTGAGTCCACGTCACCTTTTCGGCCGCGCGCGGATTCGTCCATTTCCCGGATTGCCCGCAGCGCTGTCGCGGTACTGAAACGCTCATCGATGAATATCACTTCCATCTTTGTGCGTTTTGCGATCTCCGCGCCGAATGCGCGAACTTCTGCAGTCCACTCTGATTCCTCCCCCTCACCATCGAGCGGGAGGCCGATCACGAAGCCTCGCGCTTCCAGCTCCTTCGCGCGATCGATGACCTTGTCGTATGGAGGACGCTTGCCCGCGCGGCGCTGGATGTACCCGATCGGGCCGGCAATGATGCCAAGCGGATCAGCGATCGCGAGACCCACGCGGCGCTTGCCGTAGTCGATTCCCATGAACCGCGCGAGCGTCGGGTTCATCCGCCCTGTGCCATCTGCTGGAAGAACTCCTTGTTGTTCTTCGACTTCTGCATCTGCCGCAGCAGGAAGTCGATTGCTTCGGCTTCAGGCATGTCAGCGAGAAAATTCCGCAGGAGAAAGACGCGGTTTATTTCGGCCTGGCTGAGCAGGAGTTCTTCCTTTCGTGTGCCCGAACGCCCAATGTCGATTGCAGGGTATACCCGCCGGTCCGCAATCTTTCTGTCGAGTACCAGCTCCATGTTGCCCGTGCCCTTGAACTCCTCGAAGATCACTTCGTCCATGCGTGATCCCGTTTCGGTAAGCGCAGTTGCTACGATAGTGAGCGAACCACCACCCTCAATATTGCGCGCCATTCCGAAGAACCGCTTTGGCTTGTGAAGTCCAGCCGCATCCACACCACCGGACAGGATCTTTCCGGATGTCGGGGCGATTGCATTGTGGGCTCGTGCAAAACGAGTGAGGGAGTCGAGCAGGATGACGACGTCCTTCCCGTATTCGACGAGACGCTTCGCCTTTTCCAGCACCATGTCCGCAACCTGTACGTGTCGGGCTGGGCCCTCGTCAAAAGTCGAGCTGATGATCTCCGCCCGCTTTGCATTTGCAATCATTTCCGTCACTTCTTCCGGGCGCTCATCGATCAGAAGAATGATGATCGTCACTTCCGGGTGATTCTCGGCTATCGCGTTCGCAATCTTTTCCAGCAGGATTGTCTTGCCCGCTCGCGGGGGTGACACTATCAGTCCGCGCTGACCTTTCCCGATCGGCGCGAAGATGTCCACCACGCGCATGCTGAGATCACCGTCGCTCGTCTCCAGCCGCAGCCGCTCATCCGGGTAGCGCGGACGCAGGTTATCAAACGGAATTCGCTCCTTGGCGAGATCCGCGTCCTGTCCCCCGACAGTCTCCACGCGCAGGAGGGCGAGATACCGCTCCCACGGCTTGGGTGGTCGCACCTGACCCGAAATTGTATCGCCCGTCAAGAGTCCGAATCGCTTGATCTGCGACGGCGATACATAGATGTCGTCGGGACCAGGGAGATAACTCCAGTCCTGGCTGCGCAGGAATCCGTATCCCTCCGGCAGGATTTCCAGGACGCCGTCGCCGTGCAGTACGATCTGCGAATCGAGCAGGCTCTGCTCGATCCGGAAAATCAGATCCTGTTTTCTCAGACCTCCGGAGTCGGCGATCTTGAGGCCGTCGGCCATCTCCTGAAGCTCAGCTACGGTTTTTCTTTTTAGGTCTGCGATATCCACGTGCGGCGGGCTGGCGGGCTTGGGCTACTACTGGGAAAGCGGAGGGGGTGGTGCGATTGTAATCGAGGAGGGAGCTGCAGGGAGAAATCTGCCTTCAACTTCTCAAAATGCAATGTACCTAAGCGGATGTTTCTTGATGTCCTTCATCAACGCGTCGAGTTCGCGCCTTGTTCGCGCGAGCTCCAGGGTGAGTGTGCTGTCGCCGCGGGCGCGTCCCATGGTACCTGCCGGGTTCGACGCAAGCGCTCGCAGACTGTCAACTCTTGCCATCAGCTCGCTCACCTGTGGCATCAGTGTCGAATCACGTCGAAACCTTCCTACGTTCCCGTCGCCGGTCGCGAGCATCGTCCTCAGCGAATCCACGGAAGACATGACAGCGGCCGCTCTCGCGAACAGGCGGTTTCGGGTTGCGAGACCAACTGTCCCTCTTCCGCTGTTCATCTTCGCCATCAGCTGGGAAAACTGATTCGACGTGGCCGTCAGCGAGGGAATTCCATTCTGGAGCATGGCACCGGTTGTCCCGCTCGGTGACTTCAGCTGCGTCATGGCCTTGCCGAGGTCGGAGCCAAGTGCAGTTACTTCCGACCCAACCTTGCGTACGCTCGTCATCATGCCCTCGATCATCACACCTTCAACGGCATTGAGAGTGTCGCCGTCCTGCACTGGTGCCGCGCTGGCGGTACCGCTCGAGATCATCACCACCGGCGACCCGATCAGATTTCCACCCGGGCGAATCTCCACCTTTGAGTCGCGTCTGATGAGGGGAAATTCCTTCGCGCGAATTTCGGCATTGATGACGATGCGATCGGCAACAGGGCTGCCTGTGGACATGTAGTCGATGGTCGTGACCAGTCCGACCTTCTGTCCCGAAACCCAGACCTCGGTTCCTTTCAGCACCCCTGTGGCCTCACCTGTGAGGACAGACAGCCTGCGCTTGTCGCCGCGGATAGCACCAACGCGGGCAAACACCAGGATCGACACGACAAGCGCGATGAGTGCGGTGGCCGCGATAATTCCAACCTTCAGATCTTTCCATTTGGCATCGCGGGGCATAGTGCAATCTCCCCCGGTGCCATCACGCAGTCAACGGCTGCTAGGATCTCACCGTTTCACGCAGGGCCTGCCGATGCTTATCCCAGAGCCCGTTTGCCTCCATCTCGGCGCGATGAAACCCGAGAATCGTGGCGCGGGTTGCGATCGACAGGAGGCCATCGATAACGAAAATCGCGTCGAATGAGGTTGGAGCTTGAACCAGCTGCTTCAGGGATTGCCAGGTTGCAGCCCTGACCTTGTCGTACTCCCGGAATACCGACTCCATGTCAACGCCCTGCCGGCGGCGATACTCACCGTGAGCGCACGCGGCATCCACAAGGGCTGTGACGCGTTCTTCTCGTCCAGCAGAGCTCATCGCGCAATCGATGACCCTCGTAATCACTCCACACAGATCGTTTTGGCGTTCGCTTTTTTCGAGAAGCGACCAGGGCAGCTCGTCCGCCTGCCTGTCCCAGCCTGCCATGATCTCGTCCATCTGGGCCAGCAATAGGGGGTAAAGCTTGGCAAAGTGCCGGACCTCCACTGCACGCGCTGCATTGATGCGCTGAGCCACCGAAAGGACGGACTCGGCACTGCTACCGGGAGCGGGAGTGGGAGTGGGGTTGCTCACACCTTTTAATCTGGTACGGTATGTGACAGAGCGTTAGTGCTTGAAACATGCGCGCGGCGGGATTCGAACCCACGACCTTCGGCTCCGGAGGCCGACGCTCTATCCAGCTGAGCTACGCGCGCGATTGTACTTCTATAAGGTATCGGATTCTAACCGGAGAGATTCGTCCCGGCAACGATTTCGCTTGTGTATGTCGGTGTTAGCCGTATCCCCGCCCCGTTAACTTGCCAATATGTCAAATAGAACACCCATAACTGTCCTTCCCGGAGACGGAATCGGCCCGGAAGTAGTCGGAGCCGCCCTCCGCGTCATTGCCGCCAGCGGCGTAAACCTCGAAATCGAAGAACACGAAGCCGGAACCAAGGCCTTCAGCAAGGGAATCGCCACAGGCGTTCCCAAGGAAACCATCGACTCCATCGAGCGAACCAGGGTGGTTCTCAAGGGACCTCTTGAAACCCCCATCGGATACGGAAACAAGAGCGCGAATGTCATGCTTCGCACTCTCTTCGAGACTTTCGGAAATCTTCGTCCTGTTCGCGAGCTTCCTGGTGTGAAAACCCCGTTCAGCGGACGAAAGCTCGATATAGTCATCGTTCGCGAGAATGTGGAGGATCTCTACACCGGCATCGAGTACATGCAGACGCCCGGAGTAGCCGAGTCACTCAAGCTCATTTCACGCAGCGGCTGTGAGAAGATCGTGCAGCTCGCGTTCGAATACGCGATTACCGCCGGCAGGCAGCGGGTCCACTGCGCTACCAAGGCGAACATCATGAAGCTGAGCGAAGGTTTGCTGCAGCATACCTTTGAGGAGATGGCTGCTTCATATCCGCAGATCAAGTCGAAGCATATCCTCATCGACAACTGCGCTCACCAGCTCGCGATGCGCCCCGAGCAGTTCGACGTGATCGTCACCACCAACATGAATGGTGACATTCTCAGCGACCTGACCTCCGGACTTACTGGCGGACTCGGGTTTGCACCCTCGGCCAACATCGGCAACGATGTGTCGATCTTCGAGGCTGTTCACGGTTCCGCGCCCGATATCGCCGGCAAGAACATCGCGAATCCCACCGCATTGATATTCAGCGCCGCCATGATGCTCCGTCACATCGGAGAAGGGAAGGCAGCGAACGAAATCGAGCAGGCCATTCTCGTTACACTGGAGAGCGGAACACGAAGCGGTGACATGGCCGGCGACTCCAAGCCGGCAAGTACCTCGGAATTCGCAGACGCTGTCATCGCAAATCTCGGCCGGACATCAAGCACCGCGGCCGCGCGCCCATATCAGGCTATCAGGCTCACACCGCGATCCGATACGGTCCACACGTTACCTACCACGTCGCGCCGGGTTGTTGGTGTCGATGTCTATGTCGAGACTGACCTGCTTCCTGGCGAGCTTGCAGAAAAGATCGAGGAATCAGTCAAGGGTTCGGCGGGACGGCTCCTGATGATTTCAAATCGAGGTACGGTTGTTTATCCCACCACCGACCTGAAGGTCAGCCTGGTTGACCACTATCGCTGCCGCTTCGTTCCGTGCGAAACTAATGCAGACCTTGCGGACGTAGATGTTCTGGAGATACTCAGGCGGGTTGGGCATGTTGGGAAGTGGATGCATGTGGAGAAGCTTCAGCAGTTCAACGGGGTCGACGCGTTCAGCAAGTCCGGCTCGTAACTCAAAGGAGAGCATGTGAAAGGAAAATTCGTTCGCGCAGCACAAACCGGTGCAGTGCTGGCACTGATGGCTGCGTGCGCACCGATGGACCCAACGATCATTCCGGTCAGCGGCCAGCTGCCGCTCAAGTATTCAGGACCGGCTACCGGTCCGGCTATCACAGCCGGAGACCTGATGACACGGCTTTACATCTTCGCCGATGACTCGATGCTGGGTCGTCGCACTGGAGACGTCGGGAACCTGAAAGGCACTGCATACCTCGAGCGGGAGGTCCGCAGGCTGGGACTGGTGCCTGCCGGGGAAAATGGAACGTTCTTCCAGGATGTCCCTCTGATCCGCCGGCTCCCCGCGGCATCATTGCGGCTTGGTTCCGATTCCCTTGTACTCAATACCGACTTTGCCGTGGCCGACCCGCGGGCTGTGATCCGGGCGTTCAGTGGCATGCCGGTGATCTATGGCGGTAATGTCGGACAGCAGGGTGCGGAGCTCATCACGCCGGAACAGGCCGCTGGGAAAATCGTCGCTGTCACAGGTTTCCCGCGCGCCGTCATTCCCATGCTGAGAAGCGCTGCTGCAATCCTGTATGTCGATGATGCGAACTTCAGCGTGATGCGTCGCGGCGGACGGGGCGGAGTGATGATCCGTCCGCGCATGGATACAACGACAGCGGCTGCACCATTCGTGATTCCTGCCGCCACGGCCACGAAAATCTTCGGTGTTCCGTTCGAGAACGTTCGCCCCGGAACTGTGGGTCAGGTTCTGACAGGCTCGCTTTCCTTCAGTGAAGTTCCTCTGCCTGGTCGCAATGTCGTGGCGGTCCTGCCGGGCAGTGATCCCGCAGTGAAAGGTCAGTACGTCGCGCTTGGCGCACAC
This sequence comes from Gemmatimonadota bacterium, assembly GCA_036676795.1. Classification (GTDB taxonomy): domain Bacteria; phylum Gemmatimonadota; class Gemmatimonadetes; order Gemmatimonadales; family Gemmatimonadaceae; genus UBA4720. The sequence continues at coordinate 10,303 of JAKFCC010000027.1, read as the reverse complement.
AACGACCATGTAGGCATTCGAACAGCCGGCCCGCTCGATCACGATTCGCTCCGCGCCTATAACAAGGCAGTGGAAAAGATCATCATGGACCGCACGGGCCTTGTCCCGAGCCTTCCGGGCCGACCCGCCACCAGCGAGCAGGCCGGGTGGCTGGCCGGAATCAAGGTGAATGTGGACAGTCTGCGTGCAATTCGTGCGGGCCGCCCTGATTCGGTCTACAATGGTGCTGACGATGACGGGTCAGGATCGGTCGGTCTCCTCGAGATAGCCGAGCACCTGGTGAGCCTTCCGGTGAAGCCGAAACGGTCCATCCTGTTCGTGTGGCATACGGGCGAAGAGTCCGGCCTGCTCGGCTCCCGCTGGTACACCGATAATCCGACAGTACCGCTCGACTCGGTCGTCGGCGCAATCAACATGGACATGGTCGGACGCGGCGCTGGAAGCGAGAGAGGAAAGACCGATCGGTATGTGTCGCTGCTGGGCAGCCGCCGAATCTCGAAAGAGATGGGTGACATCGTTGATGCACTCAACGCGAAGCCCGAGCATAAGCTCGAGTTCGATTACCAGTTCGACGCGCCCGGCCACCCCGAGCGCTTCTACTGCCGTAGCGATCACTGGAACTACGCGCGCATGGGCATTCCAGTCACCTTCCTGAGCGGTGGGAATCACGTCGATTATCACCAGCTTACCGACGAAGCACAGTACATCGACTATCCGCAGTTCACCCGCGTGATCCTGCTGGCCGAGGATATCGTGAAAACGATTGCCAACCTCGATCACAGACTCGTAAGGGACAAACCGAAGCCTGCGCCGGATACACCCTGCGTACAATAGGGTTGCCCGAATAGCGACGAGAACCCGGCGGCCTGTGCTGCCGGGTTTTTCGTTTCTTGACCGGGCGCTTTTCGCGCTGCAGTCTAGGGCATGACGGATATGACTGCGGAATTCAATCTTCGATCGGCTTTGGAAGTGCTGGACCGCACGCCGCAGACACTGGATGCCCTTCTGCGGGGCCTGTCCGACGAATGGCTGATGACCAACGAGGGCGGTGACAGCTGGTGCCCGTATGACATTGTCGGGCACCTTGTCCACGGCGAGCGCGCCGACTGGATAGCGCGAGCCAGCATTATCCTGAAGCAGGGTGAGTCGCGCGCTTTCGACAAGTTTGATAGAACCGCGATGTTCAGGGAGTCGGAGGGAAAATCCCTGGCGCAGCTGCTCGACGAGTTTGCGCTACTGAGACGGGACAATCTTGCACAGTTGCGGTCATGGAACCTTGAAAGCACTGATTACTCGCGCACAGGAGTGCACCCTGCATTCGGCCGCGTGACACTGGCACAGCTCCTCTCCACCTGGGCAGTGCACGATCTTTCACACGTCGCGCAGATATGTCGTGTCATGGCCAAGCGTTATTCGACCGCCGTAGGACCATGGAAGGAGTACCTCCCTCTCTTGAGCAGATAGGAGAAGTTCATTGAGCACAACTAATGGATTCGACCGCCGGGCGTTCATGGGTTACTTCTCCAGCATCGGGCTCGGCACAACGCTCTTGCCGGGAGTGCTGTGGGCGAAGGCCGCGGCGGGCGAGGAAATAAACGCCGCTGCAATCGCATGCGCAGAGGAAATCGCAGGACTGAAGTTCGACGATGCAGAGCGCGAGATGATGGTGGACGGACTCAAGACACAGGAGGCGCGCCTTCAGGCGTTGCACAGGATTCCGCTCGCCAACTCTGTAGTGCCTGCGATTGCGTTCAACCCCCGCCCTCCGGTGGCCGCCCCGGCCCTCCGCGTTCGGGGAAAGATGACCCGGTCGCACGTGACCGTTCCACAACGACCGCGCGACCTGGATGCTCTGGCCTTTCTTCCGGTGACAGTTCTCTCGGAAATGATTCGCCGCCGCGTCATCACTGCCACAGAGCTTACCACGATGTACCTGGGGCGGTTGAAGCGATATGACCCGCAGCTTCTCGCGGTGGTCACTCTTACGGAAGAGCGTGCACTCGCGCAGGCAGCGCGGCTGGACGCGGAGCTGGCCCGCGGAAAATATCGCGGCCCGCTGCACGGAATTCCGTGGGGCGCCAAGGACCTCCTCGCAGTCAAGGGATACAAGACGACGTGGGGTGCTGGACCATACAGGGACCAGACGATAGATGAGGATGCAACGGTCGTTCAGCGCCTCGACGCCGCAGGTGCGGTGCTGGTGGCGAAGCTCACCCTCGGCGAACTCGCACAGGGCGATGTCTGGTTCGGCGGAATGACCAGGAATCCATGGAAGCTCGACCAAGGGTCGAGCGGTTCGTCGGCAGGACCGGCATCCGCAACTGCGGCGGGCCTGGTCGGTTTTGCAATTGGAAGCGAGACGCTCGGCTCGATTTCGTCGCCTTCAACCAGAGTGGGAGTGACGGGACTCAGGCCTACCTTCGGCAGAGTCCCCCGTACAGGGGCGATGGCTTTGTCCTGGACCATGGACAAGCTTGGGCCGATCTGCAGAAGCGTAGAGGACTGCGCGATAGTGCTGGACGCGATCTACGGGCCCGACGGCCAGGATTCGACGGTTGCAGCCGAGCCATTTCATTGGGATGCGAGAACGGACATACGAAAACTTCGGATCGGGTATTTCAAGTCCGCATTCGACTTGCCCGTCACCGATCCCAAGGATGAAAAACGCACGCTGCATTCGACAAAACCGTACGACGACGCGGCGCTGGCAGCGTTGCGGAAGCTGGGTGTCAATCTCATTCCGGTCGAAGTTCCTGACCTTCCGTATGACGCCATGCGGATCATCCTCACGGCCGAAGCTGCGGCCGCGTTCGATGAGTTGACCCGCACCGACAGGGACAAGGAACTGGTTCAGCAGGGTAAGTTCGACTGGGCAAATACTTTCAGGACGGCTCGCTTCATTCCCGCGGTGGATTACATCAATGCCAACCGGCTTCGCACCATGGCAATCGCCAAGTGGGATGAACTGTTCAAGCGGGTGGATGTCATTGTCAGCCCGACATCGGCGTCCAATCTTGCACAGCTCGTTGCGACAAATCTCACCGGGCAGCCGGCACTGATACTACCGAACGGATTCCGCGCAGATGGAACTCCCGTCTCACTCACTTTTCTCGCTGGCCTGTATCAGGAGGCGAACCTTCTCGCAGTCGCGGCCGCATACCAGAACGCCACCAGCTTCCACAGGAAATATCCAGCGCTGGCACCGCAGAAGCCCTCGTGACACATACAACTCCGGGCTTTGCCAGGCCAATCGATCCATTCGTTGTACTGGAGGGAGAGAAGGTTCGCATGGAGCCGCTGACTCTGGAACATCTGCCTGCACTCTATGAGATAGGACTGCATGAGGAGCTATGGAAATGGACGAACGCGATCTGTACTACCAGGCCGGCACTGAAAGCCTATGTGGAGGAGGCGATCGCATCGCGCGGTCAGGGAAGCGCAGTTCCATTCGCCACATTTGACAAGGTTTCCAATCGTATCGTAGGCAGCTCGCGCTTCGGTAATATCGACTCGAGGAACCGGCGTGTTGAGATTGGATGGACCTGGATCACGCCATCTTCCCAGCGCAGCCACGTGAACTCCGCGGCCAAGCTGCTCATGCTTACCTACGCCTTCGAAGAGCTGGGGTGCCTTCGCGTCGAGCTGAAGACCGATGCCCTCAACGCCAAGTCCCGTGCGGCCATGCTCAGGCTTGGCTGCACGGAGGAGGGCACTTTCCGGCGCCACATGATCACCGATGCCGGTAGAATTCGCGATACGGTGTATTTCAGCATCATTGCTGAAGAGTGGCCTCCAATTCGCGAGAGACTGACTGAGAGTCTCCGCAAACCTTCGCCAATAGCCAAATGACCGACAAAGTCACGCATTACAACTGGGGTTCGATGCCGCTCGAGAAGGTCAGCCCTCTGCTCGATCGCCGGCTGATCACGGGTGAGCGCATCATGCTCGCGCACGTGTATCTCAAGAAGGGGTGTATCGTCCCCACCCACCAGCATGACAACGAGCAGATCACATACATCCTCGAGGGCAAGCTCCGCTTCTGGATTGGAGAAGAGGAGAAGGTCACTTTCGATGTGGGTGCCGGTGAGGTCCTGACCATACCGTCCAACGTAGTTCACAAGGCAGAGGCGCTCGAGGACACCCTGGACGTAGACATCTTCAGTCCGCCGCGGCAGGACTGGCTCGAGAAGTCGGACGCGTATCTGAGGAAGTAGAGTGGATCTCGGGCTCAGGGGGAAAGTCGCGCTCGTCGCAGCCGCCAGCAAAGGGCTGGGACGAGCCGTTGCCAACGAACTCGCAGCCGAAGGGTGCAGAGTCGTTATCTGCGCTCGCGACGCAGACACGCTCGCGAAAACGGCCGGCGAAATTTCAGCAGAACACTCGGCCGAAGTTCTTCCGGTTGCGGCCGATGTCTCCAGCAGCGCCGGGATTCGCGCGCTTCACGCAACTGCGACCGCGAAGTACGGGCCCATCGACATACTCGTCACCAATGCCGGCGGGCCTCCGTCCGGCAAGTTCGAGGAAATTCCGCTCGACGAGTGGGAGCGGGCTTTTCACCTCACGCTCATGAGCGCGGTCGAGCTCGCGTACCTCGTCCTCCCCGCGATGAAGGAACGAAAGTGGGGCAGAATTCTGAATATCACTTCGATTGCAGCCAAGCAGCCTGTTGACAACCTCATGCTGTCCAACAGCCTGCGCGCCGCTGTGACTGGTTTTGCGAGAACGCTTGCAAATGAAGTGGCCCCATTTGGCGTGACCGTTAACAATCTCCTGCCAGGCTACACGCTCACTGACCGTGTCGATCAACTCACCCGTGCGTCCGCCTCGAAGGAAGGACTTCCTGTGTCGGAAGTCCTCGCGCGCTGGGAAGCCCAGATCCCGATGAAACGTCTGGGTGAACCGCGGGAGTTCGCAGCACTCGCAGCGTTCCTTGCATCGGAACGTGCGAGCTACATCACTGGGCAGTCGATTGGAGTAGATGGGGGTTGGATCCGCAGCCTGCTCTAGCCTGCGCATTCACCGGGCAGCCACACGCGAGCATACGCGGTGGAATCAGCGTTCGAGTTCGAAGAGAACGGGCCGGTGATCCGATGCATCACTGTCAATGACTGATGCTTTCCTGCACGTGACCATTGGACCAGACAGGAGATAGTCAATCCGCTTTACCGGTTTGTCCTGTGGATATGTCAGGCTGTTTCCGGTTCCGCATTTCGTCCACAGGTCAATCCAGCCTCCGGCTTTTACCATCCCAATGACTTCGCTTGGCGGTTCGGCATTCAGGTCGCCGCCAACCAGCACGAGCGCGCCAGGCTTCTTCATTGCCGCGCCCGCGGAAAGAACCTGCGGAAGTTCCTGCCTCCTGAATGAGTCAGCGCGCGAAGCATCGAGGTGAGTGTTGACCACATGTATCGCACCGCCCGGAGCTGCAATCGATACACGCAGCGCACCACGCGGTTCGTATGCTCCCCCAGCCCTCGCCTGTGGTGGAACCACGGGAAGACGGATCAGCGTATCGCCAACGATATTCCAGCGCGAGAGAATCGCAATTCCGTAGTCTCCGCCCTGATAGTCCAGAGTCTTGCCGAAGGCACCTTTGTAGCCGGTGAGGCTAGTGAGGGTTCCGAGTTGATCGACCTTGCCTGACCTGGTCGTGAACCTGTCCACCTCCTGAAGCAGCACGATATCGGCGCCGGTGGAGAGAACAAGGTCCGCGACACGATGGAGATTGTCCGCGCCTTTCGCATCCTTGCCCGCATGGATGTTGAATACGAGAACACGGACCGGTGCAATCGCGTTTCCATAAAACACCTGCCGGCATCCGGCAGCCGCAAGAATCAGCGCAACGAGTGCAAGGCCAGTTCGTTTCTGCATGTTCCTTTTGTGGTTAGCGACACGCGGAGAAACTAACGCCGCTGCTGCCTATCTGCCGCCCAGAATTCCTGCGGACTTCTTGCCCGCGAGTGCCAGGGCATAGTCTGCCCACCATTGGCCGGCCTTGGGACCGCCCCCGCACGTTCCATCAGATTCGCCGGGGACTTTCACCCACAGGAACGCGTCGACGAGCTTGTTCCCCGTGTTGCTTGTCGGAGCTGGTCCTATCGATTGTCCCGAAGGATTGCACCAGTTGCCTGCCTGGCTTCCGCCGGCTCCATTGCGGCTCGTATCGATGATGAAATGCTTTCCGCCTATCAGTCTCGAAACTGCCTCGCCGTACGCAATGTTGATTGTATTGCCCAGGAAGTTGGAGATATTCAGACTGAAGCCGGCTGCCTGATCGACGCCGGCTGCCTTCAGGCGGTTGGCCATTTCGCTCGCCGGAATCCAGCGTGCGTGCCCGGCATCGATGTACACCGACGCTCCCCGGCTCTTCAGAACGACGACTGCGTCTTTTATCAGCGCGATGCGTTCTGCGCGCAGCGGCGCGCTGAGGCAGTTCATGCCCGCAAGCGCATCGGGTTCGAGAATCACAACGGCACGCTTTCCACCCAGCCCGTTGGCGAAGGACCTGATCCACTGCCGATAGGCATCAGCGCTGCGTGCACCACCCCCCGAATAACTTCCGCAGTCGCGGTTGGGAATGTTGTACGCAACGAAAACGGGCAGTGCCTTCGCCCCGGTGATACGCGAGACAGCGTTGCGCACATCACCACCGATGTCCGCATTCCAGTTGCCCATCCAGGTCGCAATCGGCTGATTGGCGATCTTGTCGAGCAGCGCAGCATCCGCAGGACGTGTCCGCCGCCAGGCGTCCGCCTGTTTCTTCGCTGGCGAGAATGGATTCACGTACATCTTCGCGCTGGAGAACAGGTTGATGAACGCCTCTGAAACCGATTGTGCGCGCACCTCTCCCGCACTGAGAGCAGTGAGAAAAACTGCGCTCAGGACCAGTTGGAGTCCGGGTGAAAGTCGCGTGCTGTTCATCTGCCTAAACCCTGTCTACCCGCCTGTCCTGTTCAGGTGCCCTACAGAATGGCAAAAATTGGGCACCGGAAGAACGTAACGGCTTCCCGGTTGCCTTGACTATGCAGCTGAATCGTTTCTTCATTCGTGACCCTATCAATGGAGGCCGACTGAATCAAATCCCTCTTGTAGGACGAGCAGAGGAGTTCGGCGCAATTGACCAGCTTGCCACTCGGGCGCAGGCCGGAACTGGATCCCTGGTCTTCATCGCCGGTGAAGGGGGTGTCGGAAAGACCCGCCTGGTTGAAGCCGCCGCCGACCGTCTCTCCAGGAAGGGCTGGAAAGTCGTCACGGGTCGGGCATACCCGGTTGAGACGGGCGTGCCTTTCGCGATTTTTTCGGACGCACTTCTGCCCGTGCTCCGCAACCTTGAACCCTCCGCTCTCGCACTCCTTTGCCGAGGTGCGACGGCAGAGCTGAAAAGCATTTTCCCCACGCTCGAGGGAATAAGCGCACCGTTGGCAGGCTCGGGCGATCCTGCGGACTTCAAGGCGCGGATGCTCTGGACCTTTTCCCAGCTCCTGGGGCGGCTGGCCCAGAAACAACCCATGCTGCTCGTTCTCGAGAACATGCAATGGGCCGACGCATCATCGCTCGAGCTTCTCCACTTCGTTGCGAGACACGCCGGGTCTCAGCGGTTACTCCTGATCGCGACATACAACCTGACCGAGCGCGACGTGAACGCGACGCTCAAGTCCACTGAGCAGTCACTGCTGAAGATTGGGGCGGCCACCCGCCTTCAGCTGGCGCCTCTTTCTGCATTGCAGGTTTCCGAGATCATCGAACGCGCCTTCGACGTCGCTGCGGACGTGGTGGAAAAGTTCAGCGCCCTCCTCTACGGCTGGACCCGCGGCAATCCCTTTTTCGTGGAAGAGATTCTCAAGGAGCTGATTGCAGCTGGCCACCTTCACAGAGCGGGCACGGGCTGGACGGGGTGGAGCGTGGACTCTCTTGTACTGCCCGGGACGGTGCGCGACGCAATCGAGGCGAGGCTTGAGCGGCTGTCCCCTTCGGCGCGTGAGATTGCCGCGCTCTGCTCCGTGATTGGAACGCGGCTGAACTTCGACGCCCTTGCGCGGATCTCCAACCTGAATGCTACGGAACTGGTTGCTGCAGTCGAGGAGCTCCGCTCCCAGCAGGTTCTCCAGGAACTGCCCGCGACGACCCCCACGCTGTACGATTTCACGCATCCACTATTTCAGCAGGTGCTTTATACATCTCTCGGCAGTGCGCGCGCCGGCGTCCTGCACGGGAAGGTCGCGGTTGCCCTGGAACAGAAGTACTCGCTCAAGGCAGATGACCACGCGGACGAACTCGCATACCACTTTGCGCGGATGCAGAATGCGGAAACGAATCCGAAGGCGGCTCGATATCTCCGTATCGCGGGCCTTGCAGCTCTTGCTCGCTACGCGAATCGCGAAGCTGCGACATACCTCCGCGCTGCGCTCGACCGAGTCGATACTGCACCCGGATCGGCAACACCACAGGATGTTACAGAAATAGTCAGCGGATTGGCCAGGGCGCTACAGCGCACCGGTGAATATGCGGAAGCAGCGGCCCTGTGGCATCGAGCTGCCAGAGAAGCAAGAGACCAGGGCGACTCTGCTCGCGTCGCGTTCGCCGAGCATCGGATAGGGCTCGGCGCCTACTGGAGCGCGGACCTGCCCGCGGCCCTCTCTCATTTCGATGCGGCGCTTGTACTTGCTGAGGATGCGAGGGATGATGCACTCGCGGTGCGAATCCACCTTGCGAGGGCAATCGTTCTACAGGATATCGGTGAGGTGGGGAGCGCCCGTGCAGGAGTGGAGCGCGCTCTTGTTATCGCGGAACGCAGTCGCGACAGCATTCTCCTGGCTCGTGTTCATAGGGCGCTGCTACTCTTGTATGCCTGGACCGGTCCAAAGGAAAGCGCTCGCAGTCACGGCGCGCGCGCCCTCGAATTCTCGCGGGCTTCCGGCCAAACAATGCTCGAGTGGACAGCACATTGGGGGATGTCGGTGCTGTCCGGCCTTTCGGGAGACGCACCCGGCGTCGCGCGGCATCTCGCCGAGCTTCAGGCGCTCAACGAAGAGCTGCAGTCACCCATACTGCCCATATGGACCTCGGAAATTGCCGTTCAGTACCTCAGCGGCACGGCGGAGTGGGAGAAGGGAATTATCGAAGGTGAGAGTGCGATCGAGAGAGCTCGCGCTTTCGGGCAGCGCGGACTCCTGCCGCGTCTTCTGGTGTGGACGGCACTGATACATCTCTGGCGCGGCGACACTGAAAAGGCGAAACCATTGCTCGATGAGGCCTGGACTCTTTCAGGTGCCGGGCTGCAGCGACAGCAGGGTGAAATTCCATCGGTGGTTCCCGCTCACCATGGCATGGCATCCTTCCACCTGCACAACCGGAATTATCACGAGGCAATTGCGACAGGTGAAGCAGGACTCGAGATCGCCGATCGAGCGGGATACGCGGCGTGGGCGCTTCAGTGGCTTCTTCCCGTGGTGGGTGAAGCTGCCCTGTGGGCAAAAGAGTGGGACAAGGCGGAGAGTCATTCACGTCGCATGCGCACTGACGCGGAGCGGCTCGATTATCCGCTGGGCCTGGCATGGGCGGACGCCTGCGACGGCCTGCTTGTGATGCTCCGCGATAATGATCCGTCCGGCGGCGCGCTGCTCCTGAGGACGGCAGCAGAGAAAATGGACGAGCTCCAGATTCCGGCTTCAGCCGCAGTTCTCCGGCGACACCTTGGGCGAGCGCTAATCAACTCGGGTGATCATGATGGTGCCCGCAGGGAGCTGAAGCGGGCGCACGATGTGCTAGCCCGGCTTGGCGCGCGCGCGGAACTGGATTCCGTCCGGGAGCAGCTACGCGAGCTGGGGGCTCGGCCGCCCGCACGCGTTGCCGCGACGGGAGCTGCCGGGCTGACGGGTCGCGAAATAGAGATTGCACGAATGGTTGCCCAGCGAAAGTCCAACAAGGAAATAGGCACCGCGCTCAGCATCTCCGCTCGTACAGTGAGTACGCACCTTTCCAACATCTTTGCGAAGGTTGGAGTGGAATCCCGCGGCGCGCTCACCGATTTCATCCGCGACAAAGGGCTCTGATCTCACGTGACGCAGCTGCTTCGTGTCTCAGCAGCCGCGCGGCGGTCGGGTCGGCCGGCCCGGTAACAGCCAGTAGCCTGAGCATGGAGCGCGATACGCGCGCCAGAATCAGCGCACACTCGCTGCTCCCATCGCGCGCGGAACTCCTGAGCTCGCGGCGGAGCAGGGATACGTCGCACGGCTTGTGGCGGCCGACTTTGCGGGGTGACAGCGGAATCAACGCCGCTGATTGCAGCTGCGCCGCCGCGTAG
>JAKFCC010000026.1:0-2409 GCA_036676795.1 Gemmatimonadota bacterium | reverse complement strand
GCATAGGCTTCCTTGATGTCTTCGCGGTTGTTGGCATGCATCAGCAGCATGCGGCCGATACGTTCCTTGCGGTCACGCGTCGAGTTGACGACGCCCGTGCCCGAAAGCAGCGTGCCGGAATAGATGCGGCAGAAAGTGATGGTGCCGACGAACGGGTCGTCCATGATCTTGAACGCCAGCAGCGCGAGCGGCTCCTTGTCGTTCGGAAGCCGAACGATTTCGTTGCCGTCTTCATCGACGCCCTTGATGGCGGGAACGTCGACCGGCGACGGCAGATAGGCCACCACCGCGTCGAGCAACGGCTGCACGCCCTTGTTCTTGAACGCAGAACCACACAGCACCGGGAAGAACGCGCCGGTCAGCACCGCCTTGCGGATCAGCCGCTTGAGCGTCGCTTCATCCGGCTCCTTGCCGTCGAGATAGGCGGCGAGCGCGTCGTCATCGAGTTCGACGGCGGCTTCCAGCATCTTCTCGCGATATTCCTTGGCCTTCTCGACCATGTCCTCGGGAATATCGATGTCCTTGAAGGGAGCATCGAGCTTTTCGTCTTCCCAGACCACGCCCTTCATACGAACCAGATCGACCAGGCCCTTGAAGTTGTTCTCGGATCCGATCGGAAGCTGGATCGCGATCGGCTTGGCGCCGAGGCGGTCGACGATGTCCTGCAGGCACTTGTAGAAATCGGCGCCGGTCTTATCCATCTTGTTGGCGAAGACGATGCGCGGAACCTTGTACTTGTCGCCCTGGCGCCAGACGGTTTCGGTCTGCGGCTCAACGCCCTGGTTGGAATCCAGCACGCATACCGCGCCATCGAGCACGCGGAGCGAACGCTCGACTTCAATGGTGAAGTCGACGTGACCCGGGGTGTCGATGATGTTCAGGCGCTTGCCTTCCCAGAAGGCGGTCGTCGCGGCCGAAGTGATGGTGATGCCGCGCTCCTGCTCCTGCTCCATCCAATCCATCGTCGCGGCACCTTCGTGCACTTCGCCGATTTTGTGGCTCTTGCCGGTATAATACAGGATGCGCTCGGTGGTCGTGGTCTTGCCGGCATCGATATGCGCCATGATACCGAAGTTGCGGTAGTCCTCTATGGCATGAACGCGGGGCATGGGTTGTTCCTTAAAATCCGTTGTTTCGCCGTTACCAGCGATAGTGCGAGAAGGCGCGGTTGGCTTCAGCCATCCGATGCACATCTTCTCGCTTCTTGACGGCGTTTCCCCTGCCATTCGACGCGTCGAGCAGCTCGGCCGAGAGCCGCTCCGTCATCGTCTTTTCATTGCGGTCGCGCGCAGCCGTAATGATCCAGCGAATTCCGAGCGCCTGACGGCGCACCGAACGCACTTCGACCGGCACCTGATAGGTGGCGCCGCCGACGCGGCGCGAACGAACTTCGATGGTCGGCATCACGTTTTCCAGGGCCTGCTCGAAAACCGGCAGCGGGCCCTGCTTGGTCTTGGCTTCGATCATTTCGAGCGCGCCATAGACGATGCTCTCGGCGGCAGACTTCTTGCCGTCGTACATGATCGAGTTCATGAACTTCGTGATGATAATGTTCCCGAACTTCGGATCCGGGTTCACTTCACGCTTTTCAGCAGAATGGCGACGAGACATCTATCTGTTCCCGATTATTTCGGACGCTTCGCGCCGTACTTCGAACGACGCTGCTTACGGTTCTTGACGCCCTGGGTATCGAGGACGCCGCGGAGAATGTGGTAACGCACGCCGGGCAAATCCTTGACGCGGCCGCCGCGGATCATGACCACCGAGTGTTCCTGAAGGTTATGGCCTTCACCCGGAATGTAGCCGATGACCTCGAAGCCATTGGTCAGGCGCACCTTTGCGACCTTACGAAGCGCCGAGTTCGGCTTCTTCGGGGTCGTCGTGTAGACGCGCGTGCAAACGCCACGCTTCTGCGGCGACTGCTGCAGCGCCGGCACCTTCTTGCGCGACTTCTGAACGACGCGCGGACTTGCGATCAGCTGGTTGATCGTCGGCATGTCAGCCTTCACCCTTTAGTTCACGCGAAACCGTTATCGGCTCCGCAAAATTCATTCGGGACATCAGTCCCATCCGGCCGCCCTGCACGGAAACGACCGCACAAAGCGAAATCGCGCCAACCACTCATTTCTGAGCGGAAAGCGCTTCACGCCACAGAGGACCGCGGTCGTGACTGATCAGCTCACGCTGCTCAATCGGCTACCGAGGTCATGCATCCGAAATTAATCTCGAGAGAACTTGCTCAAGAGAACCAAGATCGTCCTGGCAGTGCCTAGCTATCATCGACAGCGTTTGAGCGGCATTCGTCGAGGTTGGTGCCCGTCTCGATCCCGAGGGATGAATAAGGGTGATCCGTTCCGACTCTGGCGTCGCTCACCGCCTGTCGTCAAGTGCGCGGGTTTTATCGGCGGC
>JAKFCC010000025.1:0-27683 GCA_036676795.1 Gemmatimonadota bacterium | reverse complement strand
GCAATCTCAAGAGACGGGATTATCCCGCGGAGCGCGCCTGCGCGAACAAGAAACGAAGCGCCTCTCACACTGAACAGGTCGGAGAAGTCGCTGCCAAATTCCTGGGCAGCCAGTGAATTCACTGCGCGGGATCGCTCCTGCTCTTCCGAAACTTCCCTGTAGGAGCGGTAAACCTGTCCCGACATCGCAAATCCGGATGCCCGCTCTACGCCGATTCCCACTGAACCCTTTGCTTCGTGGTCGCTGAACCCGTACGACGCCCGCAACGGTACAAATACTCCCCCGCCCAGTCGCGACAGCACCCCAGCTCCAACCGCCAGGCCTTCGACCCGATTGTAGTGCACGAAGTCCGACACGCTTCGTCCCGCGAGCCCGGATCGCCGGGTGCGTTCCAGGGCCTGCTCGCGAACCAGGGCCCGCGCTTCATCCTGAACCTTGCGCACGTCTTCGTCAGTGGCGGAGCGGACATCCGGCGGCAGTGAATCCAGAATCTTCCCGGTGAACGCCGAACTGTTCGAATATGCGTTTCCGGGAATCACGATTTCCTGGCCTGCAAAGAACGCGCGGTCGATTCCCTTGTTCACCTGATAACAGCAAATCTCCCAGCGGCCGCGAATGATCCCGCGGGCCGGAAAATCCAGCCAGGTTCCCGAGCGCCTGATTTCTATCTCCTGGCGGCGCGGCAGCCAGAACCGGCCCTCGAACAGACCGTTCTCGAGAACTACGGAAACATCCTCCAGGTCCTTGTCCTTCAGAGCCGAGCGCGTAAAGCTGAAAGCCATCCGTACGACATCTCGGCTCTCGACATCGACGAACACCGCACCTACTGCGCGCGGAAGCTGTGGATTGCGAGGGCGTACGCGAATCTCGTACACGTTAAGCGTGCGGGGTCCAAGCCGGATCTGGAGTGAATCGCGAATCGCGAAGTCATACTCCTGGAGCCCGATGGCCGACAATGGGTGCGGAACGTCCTGCACCTCATCGCCGTCGCCAAGTCGGATGATATCCGGAAAATTGTTCTGGATGATTCCGAGATGGTCGCGATGGTACTGGATGTCCGTGGGCAGCAGTAGCGTGTCACGCCTGGCGAAAACGCGCTGCTTGCTCAGGTTCGGCGCCTTCCAGAAGATCTCGAGCGCGAGCTCGTCGGCACGAACAATCTTGGGCGGCTCGGTAAACCCCTCCCCAAGCTGGGCGAGAAAGGTCAGAAATCCCCGGGCAGACGCCGAATAGTCCACGAGTCCGGTGTCCGCCAGCTGAAGCGCACGCCGTGCAGTTGCGTCTTCTGCAAGCTTCCGGCTGCGCGCATCATTCCACTCCTGTGCTCCTCCCGCGGCCGGAGCCAGCAGAGCACCGAGAAAAAAGATTCCGGCAAGAGTGGATTGGCCAAGCATCATGTGCGCAAATTACCACATGGACAGTTTTGCCATAAAGTGAGCCCCGGAGAGTTTCGTGTCCGGGACGCAGACCCGGGAGTGGTTGGATACATTGCAGCTGGTGCAGAACGCATGGATCTCGCCACGGAACACAAGGCGCGTGCACTTCTAACAGCAATCGGCCGCGTTCGCGCAGCCCAGGTCGGGAATTGAAGATCGTAATCGACGGCTACGACCGTTTTAAAATCAGGGACGCCAGGGTGGTAGCGCTCGAGGCCTGTGCAGACGAGGTGCGGGATGCCATGAAGGATGGCACTCTTTACGACTTCGCGCGTTCGCAGCCCGGCGCCCGCGCACTAATCGGCAGGGTCCCGGCCTATGCAGTGCGTCTCGGCCCGATCGCGGGCGACGTCGTCGTTCGCCATTCCACACGGGGAGGAATGGTCGCAAGGTTCGTGACCGACAGGTATCTAGCCCCGACGCGTGGGATTATCGAGCTGCTGAACTCTGAACGGCTGCGGAAGCAGGGTGTCCGTACTCCAAGACTGGTTGCCTATGTCGTGTATCCGGCCGGGCCCATGCTGCGCCGCCTCGATGTGGCGACTCGAGAGGTGCCGAATGCATACGACCTGTCGGAAGTATTTTCCGCGCCTTTGGCGACGCAGGACAAGCAAGAGGCTCTAGCGGCCGTCTCTGAACTGATCGGAGCCCTCACGCACGCAGGCGCGCATCATGCCGATCTCAACCTCAAGAACATCGTACTGTCCAGGGAGGGTGACGCGGAAAACCGCATACGTGCCTTCGTGCTGGATGTGGACCGTGTCCGCTTCAACGTCCCCGGAGATCCTCTCGTGGGGCAGGCAAACATGCAGCGGCTGATGCGATCACTGGACAAGATACGATCGCGCGGAGAAATCTTTCTGGAAGAAGCTGATATCCGGTGGCTCGAGAGACGGGCTATGGAAATGCAGGGATGAAGCCACCTGTCCCGAAGAACATCATCATCGTGATGATGAGCGCCGTTGGCGATGCCGTCCATGTGCTTCCCGTTGTAAACGCGCTGAAACGCGCTAACCCTGCGTGCACGATCACCTGGATCCTCCAGCCGGGACCCGCATCGCTCATCGCGAACCACCCGGCAGTTGATGAGATAATCATCTTCGACCGGAAGAAAGGTTTCGGAGGATTTCTCGATCTGCGCCGCAAGCTCGCGCGCCGCAGATTCGACCTGCTGCTCAACCTCCAGGTCTATCTCAAGGCAGGAATCATCACCCTGCTCGTGGAAGCTGACCGGAAGCTTGGTTTCGACAGGTCACGCGCACGCGACATGAACTGGCTGTTCACCAACCTGAAGATTCCGCGGCGCCCGGTGCAGCACGTCCAGGATCAGTACTTCGAGTTTCTCGAGGCGCTTGGCGTCTCTCCCACTCCGCTCGAGTGGAATCTCGGACCTTCGGAGGCGGAGCGCGCCTGGCAGAGCGAATTCGTCGGCAAGGTGGGCGGTGAATATGCCGCGATTGTTGTCGCTACAAGCAAGCAGGAAAAGGACTGGTTTCCCGACAGGTGGGCCGCGATCATCGACCATCTCCACGATCAATATGGAATCAGGTCGGTTCTTGTGGGGGGAACGACTGACCGCGAGATAGAAGCCCGTGAAGCAATCATGGCCGCCTCGAAAAATCGGCCGATCGATGCACTTGGAAGCGGCCTCAGGAATCTCGTTTCAATCGTCGATGCGTCCGCGGTCGTGATCTCACCCGACACCGGACCGCTGCACATTGCCGTCGCGCTCAACAAGCCTGTCATAAGCCTCATCGGCTACACCAACCCGAGACGCACCGGCCCGTACCGGAAGTTCCGCGACCTCATGATCGACGCCTACGCCGATCCGGGAGAGAACTATCCTCCGTCAATGGAGAATAGACCGGATCGAATGCAGCGGATTTCAGTCGACGACGTCGCGAGGAAGATCGCGATCTGGAACGGGAAATACCGGGCTAAGGCAGGGGTGAAATAAGACCGCCGGAAAACGAGTAGCGAATTCCCTGCTTCTCGAGCAGGTCGACAAGCCGGACGAGTGACAGGCCCATGACGGCAAAGAAATCCCCGTCCACTTTCCGGATGATGGTCGCCCCGAAGCCCTGAATCCCGTACGCTCCCGCCTTGTCCATCGGCTCACGCGTCGCGATGTAGTCGGCGATGTCGGAATCGGACAGCTCACGGAACGTCACCTGTACACGCTCGACTGCCGAGGTGATTTCACTCCCGACGGCCACCGCCACAGCAGTGTACACGGTATGCTCTCTCCCGCTCAGCATTCGGAGCATCCTGTATGCATCGCCCTCGTCCACTGGTTTGCCCAGGATCTGGTCATCGATCACGACGATCGTGTCCGAGCCGATCACAACGGCAGCAGGATGCTTTTCCGCGATGGTGAGTGCTTTTGCACGGGCAAGACGCTCGGCGTGCGGAACGGGCATCTCACCCGGAAGCACAGTCTCGTTTACATCGGCAGGCCTGACTTCGTGCGGAATTCCGATGAGCGTCAGCAGATCGCGCCGGCGCGGCGACGAGGAAGCAAGAATGACCTGCAGCACTACTTTTCCAGCCAGATAGTCACTGGTCCGTCGTTCACCAGCTCGACTTCCATCATCGCGCCGAACTGTCCGGTTTCCACAGTGGCCCCGCTTGCACGAAGCAGCGCGACGAAATGTTCATAGAGCGGGGTTGCCACTTCCGGACGGGCCGCGTCTATGAAACTCGGGCGGCGGCCCTTTGCCGCATCTCCATAGAGCGTAAACTGCGATACGACCAGAAGCGCACCGCCAACGTCGTTCAGGGAAAGGTTCATTTTTCCGTCCTTGTCGCCGAAAAGCCGAAGGCCAAGGACCTTGTCAGCCATCCAAGAAACGACCTGCTCCCCGTCGGAGTTGGTGAAACCGACAAGGAGCAGATAACCGGCGCTTATCTCACCGGTAGTTACACTGCCGACTCTTACGGCAGCGCGCGAAACACGTTGCAGCAGTACTCGCAGCGACTACTCGACGGTTACGGACTTGGCGAGGTTGCGCGGCTGGTCGACATTGGACCCGCGCTTCACTGCGATGTAGTACGCAAGCAGCTGGAGCGGAACCGACGCGAGGATCGGCGTCAGCATGTCAACAGTTTCGGGAATGCGGAATTCGTAGTCGAGCTTGCCGGCGAGGGCTTCCTCGTCGCGGCTGGTGATCGCGATGACCCGACCCTTCCGCGCTTTTACTTCCTGCACGTTGGAGGTGAGCTTCTCGAACACTGCGTCATGCGGCGCAATGAAAACCACCGGCATCATTTCGTCGATGAGCGCGATGGGACCGTGCTTCATCTCCGCAGCGGGGTAACCCTCTGCATGGATGTAGCTGATCTCCTTCAGCTTGAGCGCGCCCTCGAGCGCGGTCGGGAAGTTGTATCCCCTGCCGAGATAGAGGAAGTTGGATGCGCGCTTGAATTCCTCAGCGATGTTTTCGATGTCCTGGGCGCGATCGAGAATGCTCTGAATCTGGACCGGCAGCTGGCGCATAGCCTGGATGATCTCCCGGCCGCGGACTACTGACATGTCGCGCAAGCGTCCGAGCTTGAGAGTGAACAGCAGGAGCGCCATCACCTGGCTCGTGAATGCCTTGGTCGAGGCAACTCCGATTTCCGGACCTGCGTGAACGTAGATACCTCCGTCCGACTCACGTGCGATGGTAGATCCAACGACGTTGACGATGCCGTAGGTGCGCGCACCGCGCTGCTTCGCCTCGCGCATTGCGGCCAGGGTATCGGCCGTTTCACCGGACTGGGAGATGACGATACAGAGAGTTCGCGCATTCACGATCGGGTTCCTGTAACGGAACTCGGATGCGTACTCGACCTCCACCGGAATGCGGGTAAGCTCCTCGATCATGTGCTCGCCGATCAGCGCCGAGTGCCAGCTGGTCCCGCAGGCGGTGATCACGATGTTGTCGATCGCAAGCAGCTGCTCATCGGTCATGTTGAGACCGCCCAGCTTGGAGGTTCCCTCTTCTTCGAGGAGACGCCCGCGCATGCAGTTCTCGACGGTCAGTGGCTGCTCGAAAATCTCCTTGAGCATGAAATGCTCGTATCCACCGCGCTCGATCTGCTCGAGATCCCAGTCGATCTTGCTTACATGCCTGCTCTGCTCCTGGGCGCGCAGATCGATGATGCGATACCCCTCGCGGCTGAGAACGGCCAGATCGCCGTCGTCCAGGTAAATGACCTCGCGCGTGTGGGCGAGAATGGCAGCGGCGTCGGAAGCGACATAGTACTCGCCGTCACCGAGACCGATGAGCAGCGGGCTCCCCTTGCGGGCGGCGACGATCTTGTTGGAATCCTCGCTCGAAACCACCGCAATGCCGTAGGTCCCCTCGATCTTCTTGAGCGCGTCCCGGACCGCATCCTCGAGGTTGCCG
Organism: Gemmatimonadota bacterium; assembly: GCA_036676795.1. Lineage (GTDB taxonomy): Bacteria > Gemmatimonadota > Gemmatimonadetes > Gemmatimonadales > Gemmatimonadaceae > UBA4720. The sequence continues at coordinate 21,856 of JAKFCC010000025.1, read as the reverse complement.
TCGAAGGCTTCTTCGATGAGATGGGCGATGACTTCCGTATCAGTCTCGGAAACAAACTTGTGACCGAGCCCCTGAAGGTGTAATCGCAGCGTCGTGGCGTTCTCGATGATCCCATTGTGCACGACCGCTATGTGTCCCTTGCAGTCGATGTGCGGATGAGCGTTGCACTCATTTGGCTGGCCGTGGGTGGCCCAGCGAGTGTGAGCGATACCGAGGTTTCCGTGCACAGGCGTGGAAGCAATCGCCGCCTCGAGCCGTGAAATTTTTCCGGCCGCCTTCCTGGTCTCGACCCCGCCGCCGTTCATCACGGCAACGCCCGCTGAATCGTACCCACGGTACTCGAGACGCTTCAGACCTTCAATCAGAAGCGGAGTCGCGCCCTTCTCTCCGATGTATCCGACAATTCCGCACATACTATCTATCCCTGTAATGCCCGCCTGAGCGGGGTTCTATTGGCCAACCTCATCCAGTCCTTCAATCTAGCCCGCGAGCGCGTCCAGCGGCTCCCGGCACCCGGCAATCAGCTTCCTGGCCTCTGATTCGGTGGGTGCCTCGGCTATCACTCGCACAATTGGTTCCGTTCCGGACGGGCGGACATGAACCCACCTGTCGGGCCAGGTCAGCCTCAGCCCGTCCTGGGTGTCGGCATGAGCGGACGGAAATGCACTCCGCATCGACGCGTACACGCTGTCCAGCGGCGCATCCGGACGATCGAGCTTGTCCTTCACTATCGAATAACGCGGATAAGATGCGACGATTTCCGAAAGGGGCCGTTTTTCATCGAGCAGGAGCTGGAGGATTATCGCCGCGCCCACCGGCGCGTCCCGGCCCAGGTGCATTTCCGTGAGAATCACCCCTCCATTTCCCTCACCGCCAATCGGTGCGCCTTCGCTTCGCATCCGGGTTGCAACATTTACCTCACCCACTGGCGATCGTACGACCTTTCGCCCCGCTTCCTCGGCTATGTCGTCAACGATCCGGCTTGTGGAGAGATTCGTCACAACCGGGCCCGCGCGGTGCTTCAGAACAACCTTGGCCGCCAGGGCCAGGGTGTAATCCTCCCCGATCGCCTTGCCCTTTTCCGAGACGAGCGCCAGACGGTCCACGTCCGGGTCCACCGCAAAGCCGACTTCCGCGCCCGACTCAGTCACCAGAGCCTCGAGCTCACCCAGGTTCTCCGCTACCGGCTCCGGAGCGCGCGGGAATCTCCCATCGGTTTCCATGTTGATGGCGGTAACGTCGCACCCAAGCTCCTCGAGAAGACGGGGCATGAACGCACCACCGGCACCGCGAACACAGTCCAGGGCCACCTTGAACTTCCGTTCCCGGATTGCCTTCACATCGATGAAAGGAAGCTCGAGTATCTGTTCGATGTGAAAGTCGATTGCATCGGACGCCGAAGTAGTTGCGCCGAGCTTGTCCCACGTGGCGCGCGGAATCTCACCCTCTACAATCGCACGCATCGCGGCCGATTCGGCGGGGTCCAGAAAAAGTCCCGTCGGAGAGATGAACTTGAGTGCGTTCCACTCGATTGGATTGTGACTCGCTGTGATCGCGAGCCCGCCGGCGGCATGGTGATGCTCGACGGCAAGTTGAATCGTGGGGGTCGGGGCCATTCCTACATCGAGGACCTGACAGCCCACCGATTCGAGCGCCGAAATGACCACTCGCTGGAACATCTGCCCGGACACGCGGCTGTCGCGCCCGACTACGACTGTAGCGCTCTCCTTGCCGGCGGACCGTGCCTGCTGGAGCGCCCAGGCACCAAAACCCGCTGCAAACTGGGCGATCACTTCCGGGGTCAGGCCGTCACCTACGCGGCCGCGGACGCCCGATACGCTGACCATCAACTTTTCAAAAGGCATCATGTAATCTATCGCAATCGGCTATTTTTGATTTCCCGTTTCCAATCCGAAATGACCCGAGTTTTTGACGAAGATATGAGCGCTGGCGTTGGCACCCGTGCCATCCACGCAGGCCAGCGGCCGGACCTCGCTTCAGGCGCAATCATGACGCCGGTTTACCTGACCTCCACCTATGTTCAGGAAGAGCTGGGCAAGAACAAGGGGTACGAGTACGCCAGGGGCAAGAATCCCACCCGGCAGGCGCTGGAACGTAATGTTGCGGCGCTGGAAGGTGGAGTCCACGGTTTCGCTTTTTCGAGTGGAATGGGATGCCTGGATTCCATCATGAAACTGTTCAAGACGGGTGACCACATCGTTTGTGGCGAGAACGTCTATGGCGGCAGCTTCCGCCTCTTCGACAAGATCCTCCAGAACTTCGGGTTCAGGTTCAGTTACGTGGATGCACGCGATCCGCAGAAAATCGAGGATGCCTGCACCGACCGAACGGTCGCGATCCTTGTCGAGACGCCGACCAACCCGTTGATGCGTTTGACCGATCTGGATGCTGCGTCCGCCATCGCCAGAAAGCACAGCGCGCTCCTCATCGTGGACAACACATTTGCCACCCCGATTCTGCAGCAGCCGTTCAAGCACGGCGCTGACATCATCTACCACTCCACGACGAAATACCTGAACGGGCACAGTGACATGATCGGCGGAATCGCGATCGTGAAGGACGACGATCTTGCCGAGAAACTCCAGTTCATCCAGAACGCCGCGGGCGCGGTGCCCGGTCCATTTGATTCCTGGCTCGCCCTTCGTGGAACAAAGACACTGCATCTCAGAATGGAGCGTCATTGCCAGAACGCGGGGCGTGTCGCCAAATGGCTGGTGGAAAAGATCGGGGCGGAAAAGGTGATTTACCCCGGACTGGAGTCACACCCCCAGCATGAGCTCGCCAAGAGGCAGATGAGCGGGTTCGGTGGAATGATTTCCGTAGAAACGGGGAGCAAGGCACGCGCGAACCAGATTCTTTCCCGCGCCCGGGTGTTTTCGCTCGCTGAATCGCTGGGCGGCGTGGAAAGCCTCATCAGCCATCCTGCGTCCATGACGCATGCATCGGTCGAAATCGAGCGGCGGGCGCAGCTGGGAATCACCGAGGGCCTGATCCGCCTGTCGTGTGGAGTGGAAGACATCGACGACCTGCTGTCGGACCTGGAAACCGCGTTCGCATGAAGATTCTGGTCGTCGGCGGGGGAGGACGGGAGCATGCTCTCGTCTGGAAGTTCCTCCAGGACGACCCTTCCTGTGAGATAATCGTCGCACCGGGCAATGCCGGCATCGCGCAGATCGCGAGGTGTGTGCCCGTTGCGGCGACGGATATTCCCGCACTCCTGCAGCTCGCGCAGCGGGAAGGTGTCGACATGACGATGGTAGGACCAGAAGCTCCGTTGGCCGCGGGCATCGTGGACGTGTTTCGTGCGGCGGGTCTGCCTATCTTCGGGCCCACCAGCCAGGCCGCGCGGATCGAGACTTCCAAGCGGTTCGCGAAAGAGCTGATGCTCGCCAATGGAATTCCCACAGCGGGCGCAACTTTTCACCAGTCGCTGGAGTCGGCCAAGGCGGCCGTGCGTACCGCCGGTGCGCCGATCGTTGTGAAGGCATCGGGACTGGCAGGCGGCAAGGGCGTCGTAGTCGCGCAGAGCACGGAAGAAGCGGAAAATGCCGTTGAATCAATGCTCGGCGATCGCATCTTCGACCAGGCAGGCAGTGAGATCCTCATAGAGGAATTCATGTCCGGAGAAGAGCTGTCGATCTTCGTCATTACCGACGGCGAACATTTCGTGATGCTGCCAGCGGCCCAGGACCACAAGCGCCTGCTGGATCGGGACGGAGGTCCCAACACCGGGGGAATGGGCGCCTATTCGCCGGTATCGCTAGCCACCAGCGCACTGCTCGAGACGATCGCTGAAACGATCATCCGGCCCACCCTGCGCGCAATGAAGAAAGCAGGGTCACCTTTCACTGGCCTGCTGTACGCCGGCATTATGCTCACACCCACCGGCCCCAGGGTAGTCGAGTTCAATTGTCGTTTCGGCGATCCTGAAACGGAAACCATCCTTCCCCTGCTCAAGTCGCGCCTGCTCCCCTATGTGCAGGCGGTTGCGGAAGGTGCGAGCCTGGAAGGATTCGCGGGGGTAACGTGCAAACATGGGCACGCGGCGACCATCGTGCTCGCCGCCGGCGGGTATCCGGCCAGGCCGCGGCTCGGCGACCCGGTGCAATTCAGCGCACCGCCGCCGGGCATGTATGTCTTTCACTCGGGAACTGCACTCGCGGCCGACTCTGGAAGCTTTGTAACCGCAGGCGGGCGCGTGCTCGCGCTCACATGCGTCGCACCCTCGCTTCCGCAGGCCGTGGTGCGTGTGAGAGAGTTCGCTGAGCGAATTCAGTTCGAGGGCAAGCAGTTCCGCCGCGATATCGCACACAGGGAGCTGGAGAGAATTGCCCGAACTACCTGAGACCGAGACGATGGCGCGCCAGCTCGACGCCGCGGTATCCGGGAGAACAATCGAGCGCGTTACAGTGAAGAAGGCCGATGTGATTCGCGAAGTTTCGCCGGCCACATTCAGAAAACGTCTCGTGGGAGCGAAGTTCCTGCGGTCCTGGCGGCGTGCGAAGCTGGTCATATCCGACCTCAGCACCGGCGAAAGAATCCTGATGCAGCCTCGTTTTACCGGAGGCTGGACCATCGACGATGGCAAGCTGGACCGGGCCGCGCTCAAATATTCCACACTGGCACTTTTCCTGGATGACGGACGGGTGCTTCACTACTGCGATACAAGGCGGCTGGGAACCGTGGCTCTCATGGGCCAGAAGCGTTTTGAGGAATACACGGGCGCGCTCGGAATAGAACCACTTGACCGTTCCTTCACCGCATCACATCTATCCAGCGTGTTCGGCTCAACCCACCAGGCGGTGAAGCGCGCGTTGATGGATCAGAAGAAGATTGTGGGCGTTGGAAATATCTATGCGAACGAGGCTCTCTGGGCCGCGCGAATCGATCCTTCACGCGACGCGTCCACGCTTTCCAAAGACGAGATAAAGCTGCTCCACAAGTCAGTCGTCACTGTGCTGCGTGAAGCAATCAAGATGAATGGCACCAGCTTTCGTGACTACCGCGACACGTCGGGCGAGAAAGGTGGCTTTGTGGATCGCCTGAACGCGTATGGACGAGAGGGCCTCCCCTGCCCGCGGTGCGGCTCGAAGATGGTTGGCACCCATGAGATAGACGGCCGCCAGACGGTTCTATGCGTGAGATGCCAGAACTGATGCGGAAATCTTCGCTCAAGCATGTGCCGACGAGCGAGGAGCAGCTGAAGATCATGCGTGCCACCGTTCGCTCCGGTGCAGCCGACCGTCCCGGCACCTATCGCATGGTTTCGCCCGAGGGCGAAATCATATACGTGGGAAAATCCAAGCAGGTGCGCACCCGGCTGCTCAGTTATTTCCGGTGTGCCTACCCCGAAGAAAAGGGCGCAAGAATTCTTCGCGAGGCCAACTCAATCGAGTGGGACTATGCGCCCAGCGAATTCGCCGCGCTCCTCCAGGAGCTTCGTCTGATCAAGCGCTTTCGCCCACGCTACAACGTCGCAATGAAGCGCGACGTCCGTCACTATTCGTTCATCAAGCTCACCCGGGGTTCTGCGCCCAAGCTGATGGTGGTGCGGGGCCCGTCGGCGGATGACGCCGCGATGTACTACGGACCCTTCGTGGGCGCGGGGCGGATCGAGGAGGCGCTGCGCGAGCTGAGCGACATCCTGATGCTCCGGGACTGCAAGTCCGACACACCGATGCACTTCACCGACCAGGGCGAGCTCTTCACCCTGGGAGCGCGCACGCCCGGCTGCATCCGGTTCGAGATTGGAAAGTGCCTGGGACCATGCGTCGCGGGCTGCTCGGAACGTGAATATGCGGAGCGAGTTGCCCTCGCCAGGTCATTCCTGGACGGTGACGACGACGGCCCAATCAATGACTTGAGAAGAAAGATGGAGACGGCGAGCGCAAACATGGAGTACGAGCGCGCCGCATCATTCCGTGACAAGCTGCAACGACTGGAAGACCTGCGCGAACAGTTCGGCCGCCTCCGCTTCGCCGTTGAGACGCTCTCCTTCGTGTACACAGTGCCAGGCCACGAAGGCGACGACAGGGTCTATCTCGTCAAGCGCGGCGTCGTCAGAGCCGAACTGGAAAAGCCGAAGTCAACCAGCCAGCGAAAGCAGCTGCGCGCACTGGTTGACCAGATCTTCTCCCGTGAAGACGCGAAGCCCGCCGCCTCGGTTCCAACGCACGAGATCGACGAACTACTGCTGCTCTCGTCCTGGTTTCGGCGTTTCCCGAAAGAAATGAAGCGCGCGAAGCCGGCGTTTCAGATGGTCAGCTAGGCGCGGTTCTGGTTTTGGCGCGCGCGACTGTCGCTTCGATGCTCCGCCCCAGCTAGCTGCCGCTGCTCTGGAGCACCGAAGCTCCATTCTTTCCGAAGTACACACCAACTTCGAACCGCGCGTACCTACACTGATCATTGGATTGGCCATCGCCCCTGGGGCGATTGCCAATCCAATTCTTCTTCAAGCCCCAAAAAGAACCCTGACCAAACGACTGTGTTGGGCGTAGTCCTAAGGCACCGTCTGACGTCGGCCATCATGCGACAAAAGGGATAGCCCGCGGCACCGACGGCAGCTAGGTGCCGTGGACTATGCCCAACGCGGCAGAACCAGCTCACAGCCGGTCGCTAGCTTCCGGACCAGCGCTTGCCGACGGTATGCTCGACGTCGAGATGATCGAGAATGCGCGCGACCATGAAGTCCACGAGATCCTGGATGGACTGTGGCTTGTTGTAGTACCCGGGTGCCGCGGGCATCACCACCGCGCCCGCGCGAACGAGCCGCAACATGTTCTCGAGATGAATTGCGCTCATCGGAGTCTCGCGCGGAACGAGAATCAGCTTCCTTCGTTCCTTGAGCGTCACGTCCGCAGCGCGCTCGATTAACGAACGGGACGAACCAACGCTCACCGCCGAGAGGGTGCCCATCGAACATGGACAGATGACCATTCCAGCGGTGGGCCACGAACCCGACGCGGGCTGCGCACCCCGATCGTCATTCTCTTGGAGGCGCACGAACCGATCCCACGCTCGGGTGCCAACTGCCTCCTGAAGCGCGGCAATGTCGCTGATGCCGACCTCGGTGCGGAGCAGCCGCCATCCAAATTTGGAGATGATCAGGGAAACGTCCCGCTCCGCCTTCAGCAGCTCGCGCAGGAGTGAGACTGCGTAAGGCGCCCCCGAAGCGCCGGTCAAGCCGAGTACTATCGGGCGCTGCTCACTCATCGGGCCAGCCGCTCCGCCAGCACAAAACCGAAGAACACGATGCTGATCACGCCATTCATCGTGAAGAACGCAGCATCGAGCCTGGAAAGATCATCGTGCTTCACGAGCGAATGCTCATACAATAGAAGGAGTGCGCACACGACCACACCCGCCATGTAGATCACGCCGCCTCCCGACGCCACGCCTGCCAGGGCGAGACCAACGACGGTCATGGAGTGGAAAAGGCGCGCGACCAGAAGGGCCCGTCGCTGACCCAGGGTAGACGGGATGGAAAAGAGCTTGTTCTCCCTGTCAAACCCTTCGTCCTGCATTGCATACAGGATGTCGAATCCTCCTACCCACGTGGCAACGGCGATGGCAAGCGATGGAAGCAGCCACCAGGGATCGCTCCATGCACCCGTCGTCGCGAGATATCCGCCCACAGGAGCGATGGACAAACCGAGTCCGAGCACAAGGTGGGACCAGCGGGTGAACCGCTTGGTGTAGCTATAGAAAAACACCCAGGCCAGCGCCACGGGTGCGAGGTAAAGGCACAGGGGATTCAGCTGCCACGCGGCAATGATGAAAATTGCCGCAGCAGCTCCCACCGCGACCGCCGCGGCGCGAGTGGTCAGCGCTCCCGACGGAATCTCTCGCGACTTCGTGCGAGGGTTGATGGCGTCGATGTCCCTGTCCACGATCCGGTTGAATCCCATTGCTGCGAATCGCGCGGCGGAAAATGCGACGACCACCCATACGACGACCGAAAGCGTCACCGGTGCCAGGTAGCTCGCAAGCGTCACTCCAACAAGCGCGAAAGGGAGCGCAAAAAGCGTGTGCGGGAGCTTTACGAAATTCGCGTATCGAATTGCGAGAGACTTGCCCGCATAAGTCTGTCCCTCCAGGGCGCCTTCCTTCACTCGATGCCGAGCGAGGGCCACAGGGCATCCACCTTTGCGCGCGTCTCATCGTCCATCTTGATGACCTTGGGCCAGTTGCGCGTAAATCCTTCCTCCGGCCATTTGCGCGTCGCGTCGATGCCCATCTTCGAACCGTATGTGAACGCTCTGCTGGAATGGTCAAGCACATCCACCGGACCCATCGTGAACCGGGTGTCACGCTCGGGATCGATATTGTTCAGCGCAACCCACCAGGCCTCGTGCGGATTCCGGACATTTACTTCCTTGTCCACAATCACCAGGACCTTGGCCAGTGACATCAACCCCTGGCCCCACATCGCATTCATGACTTTGTAAGCCTGTCCCGGGTACTGCTTGTCGATGGAGACGAACACGAGATTGTGAAAGATTCCCTCGGAGGGCATGTGATAATCCACTACCTCTGGGATCGTCATCTTGAGCAGCGGAAGGAATATGCGCTCGGTGGCGTGGCCGAGATAATAATCCTCCATCGGCGGAATCCCGACGATCGTCGTCGCGTAAACAGGATTCCTGCGCATCGTCACCGCGGTGACATGCACCTGGGGATAAAGATCGGCCTCCGAATAGAATCCTGTGTGGTCGCCGAACGGACCTTCGACAACGAGATCCTCAGCCGGATCGATATACCCCTCGATCACGAACTCCGCTTCGGCAGGAACGTCCAGATCGCATGTCACAGCCTTTGTGAGCGTCACCGGCGATTTCCTGAGGAAGCCGGCGAAGATGAACTCATCCACCATCGGGGGCAGCGGCGCCGACGCGCTGTACACCGAGGCCGGATCCGCCCCTATTGCAATGCACACGTTCATTCTTTCGCCGCGCTCGGCCATCTCGCGCCAGTGTGCAGCACCGACTTTGTGGCGCTGCCAGTGCATCGCCAGCGTGCGCGGTCCGAGGTACTGGATCCGGTACATGCCGACGTTCCTGATGCCACGCTTCGGGTCGGTCGTGATGACCATGGGAAGTGTGATGTAGGGACCGCCATCCTCGGGCCAGCAGGTGATGATCGGCATTTTCGAGAGGTCGACCTGATCGTCGCGATAAACGATCTCCTGACAGGCTGCCCCTCCGCTCTTCAGCCGCGGCGGGAACTTGGACACCTCGAACAGACGCGGCAGCATCGAAAGCTTGCCCATGAGTCCATCCGGAACCTTGAGGTCCATCATCTCGGTGATTCGTGCGCCGATTTCGTCAAGGTTTTCCACGCCCAGCGAGAGCGCCATCCGGCGCATCGAGCCGTAGAGGTTGATCGCAACGGGATGACGCGATTTCTCCCCGTTGTCCAGAATTACGTTCTCGAAGAGCAGTGCCTTGCCGCCGCCCGGCTGCTTCATGACGCGGTCTGCTATCTCGCATATCTCGAGTCTTGCCTTCACCGGCGTCTTGATGCGGACGAGTTCGCCGATTTTCTCGATTTCTGCGATGAATTCCTGAAGTGTGTCGAGGCTCAAAGTGTTTTCCGTTAAGCGCGTACGCCCTGGTGAATGGCTGCGATCCCGAATGTGAGCGACTTCCATGATACGTCGCGGAACCCGGCACGCCGCATTCGGTCCGCGAGATCCTCCTGCACCGGAAAATTCGCAACCGAGCGTGGAAGATAACTGTATGCCGTCCGGTGCCCGCTGATCATGCCGCCGATCAAGGGCAGTACCTGGTGGAAATAGAGGTGATACAGCCAGCGAACGGGCGCAAACCGCGGGGTGGAGAACTCCAGAATCACGAACCGCTTTCCAGGCTTGAGCACGCGGTAAACCTCGTTCAGTCCCGCGTCCAGGCTGGCCACGTTGCGAATCCCGAACGCCACTATCGCACCATCGATGGTCGAATCGGCCAGGGGCAGCTCGAGTGCGTCGGCAGTCACCGGTGAGATGGGCCGCTGCCGAGCCTTGGCCCTGCCGGCACGCAGCATTGGCTCCGCGAAATCGGCACTCAGCACGCGTCCCTTGAACCGACTCCAACCGGTCATTTGCTCGGATACGTCCAGAGTACCAGCGCAGAGATCGAGGTAGACCCCGCCCTCCAGAGAGGGATCCAGGACCGCGATAGCCCGATTTCGCCACATCCTGTCGATGTTGAAGCTCAGGAGGTGATTGAGGAGATCGTACCTGGGCGCAATCTCCGAAAAGATCTGGCGAACGTATGCGCGCTTCTCCCGGCTGCCTGCTGCGGCAGCGATCGATACAGCTTCTTCGGTTATTGCAGCTGGCATAGAGAGAAAAGTGGTCGGGCGCATAGGACAGGGGCAAGCTAACTTAGTGCCCGAAGATGCCTGCATTAACTCCCTCAGCACCCAAAACTCCGCATCTCGCCAGTCTTTCGGACCAGGCCGTTGTAGCGCTGGCGCAGGAAGGGCGGGAGCCGGCCTATCGTGAACTGTTGGCGCGCTATGAGCGGCCAGTGTTCACGCTCATTTTTCGCATGGTACGCGACCGTGAGCTGGCTGAGGACCTCTCGCAGGAAACCTTTGTCAAAGTACTGAACAACATCGACAGGTACAGCACCGACTTCAAGTTTTCCAGCTGGCTCTTCAAGATCGCGAACAACGTAACAATCGATCACCTCAGGAAGCGGCATCTCGAGACGGTGAGCATCGAGGGGTCACCTGACGCCTCAACCCCGGAGCAGGAGAAGGCCACCGCCCTGGCTATCGTTTCGCCCGGCGAGTCACCTCTCGAGGAGCTCGAATCGAAGGAATTGGGGTCGGCCATCGAAAAGGCGATCGGGAGGCTCCGGCCGGAATACCGGTCATGCATCCTGCTCAGGCATGTCGAGGCCTACTCGTACGAGGAGATCTCCGAGATAGTTGGGCTCCCCCTGGGGACCGTAAAAACCTATATCCACCGGGCTCGACAGGAGTTGAGGGAAGCCCTGGAGGATGTCCGTTGAAATCCATTGAAACCTGCCCTGCCCGGGCGCCGTACTCTATTCTGAGGACATTGTGACCATCAACAGCCAAGACGACTTCGACGCGAAACTGGACGAGCTTCTGAGGCTCCCCCGGTTCTCCCCCTCTGCGGAATTCTCGAACAGGGTGATGAGCCGGGTGGCGGTCCTTCAGCAGCAGCGCGCGCCTGTGAGGGCCCCGGTTGCCGTACGGGCTTACGCACCACCTGTTTCAGTCGCAAAACCCGAATTCGCCATACCGCCCGCAATTGCCCGCTGGATCCCTGCCTCGAGACCGGCCCGGTACGCGGCCGGTGCTTTGGCCGCCATGACCAGTCTCGCAACCACCGCGGCTGCGGCGGTTGTGGTTGCAAACCTCAGTCTGGCTTCGTTCGTAAGCAGTGTCGCACTGGACAGTATGGTATACGGAATCAGCGCCTGGACGGTCGATGTAGTCAGCGGTGCGCTCGGTCAGAATGTGCTCGGATACATGAATACAGGTGGCTCGGCGCAAAGTGCGCTGATGGTGGGTGGGCTGGCCGCAGGCGGGATTGCGGCCCTCGCCGGCTTGAAGAAAGCTGCTTCACTTAACCCGCGAACCATTTAGAAAATGAAAAGCCTCCTATTTGCTGCCGTAATCGCGGTATCCCCTTTCGTGAGCAGCCCGGGTTCCGCACAGATGCGAATGTCGGCGCAGACCGTAGGAGCGAATGTCTCTTCGTCAGGGTCGGTCGCTTCAGTAAATGGCAACCTCGACGTTTATGGAACCGTCAAGGGCGACGCGATCGCACTGCGCGGTGATGTGATCGTTCACCGCGGCGCGCGAATTCGCGGCGACGCAATTTCAATCGTAGGGTCCGTTCGCAACGAGGGTGGAAGGATCGAGGGCCGAGTCCGCACCTATCGAAACGCTCCCCGCATGCTCACGAGATCCACGGCCCTGTACGCGACGCGCGGTCTCTGGGTGGGTCCGCTGACGACGCTGGCATTTCTTGCTGTGATCCTGATAATCGGCTTCGGTGCTCTGGTCCTGGGAAGCGGACATCTCACGAAGGTGAACGAGACGCTGCAGGCTGGAGTTGGGAAATCTTTCGTCGCCGGAATTCTTGGAGGCATGGCAGTGGCCCCCGCGTTTGTCGCCCTCATTGTCGCCATGGCGATCACGGTGATTGGAATCGTCTTCATTCCGCTTGGCGTACTTGCCTTTGGCGTGATCATCCTGGGAATCGCGACACTCGGATTCATTGCTGTCGCGCAGCTCACCGGGAACGCTCTCACGCGTGGCGCCCGCAAGGACACCACACAACGTGGTGCAGAACTCCGGTCGCTCTTTGTGGGTATGCTCGCGTATATCGGACTCTGGGCGATCGTTGCCCTCCTCACGCCAGTGCCCCTGCTCGGATCGCTTGCCCGCACCTTTGCCTTCGGCGTGACCGTTGTCGCCTTCGTCACGGGCTTTGGCGCCGTCATTCTGACCGGTTTCCGCAAGAAAACGTCGGTGGCGACCGCAGGATAGTCGAATCACCTGACTGAGGGCGCCTGCGAAAGCGGGCGCCTTTTTTTTGATGGCTGACCCGACGCGCGGGGGATACATTCTGTGAATCCTGAGCAGCGACATCGATGGACATTCACGCCCGACTTGAAAAAGCTTTAGGACCTGGCACCCGCATCCTTCGCGAGTTGGGCGGAGGCGGGATGTCGCGCGTATTCCTGGCCGAGGATGTAGAGCACGCCCGGGAAATCGTCGTGAAGGTCGTCCCGACCGACCTTGCCGGCCAGGTGAACGTTGAGAGGTTCCGCCGCGAGATAAAAGTCGCAGCGAAACTGCAGCACCCGTGCATTGTTCCAGTTCTCAGCTCGGGCTCCGCTGACGACCTTCCGTATTACACGATGCCTTTCGTGGAAGGAGAGTCTCTTCGCGCACGGTTGTCCCGGGAGCGCGGCCTTTCCGTCCAGGAGTCGCTGAGAATTCTGCGGGACATCGCCGGCGCGGTCGCATACGCGCACGAACATGGAATTGTTCACCGCGACATCAAGCCGGAAAACATTCTCGTCACCAGACATCATGCGGTGCTGGTCGATTTCGGAGTGGCCAAGGCCCTCACGGAATCCACAAGAAGCAGCTCGCCGCTTACGTCGGTAGGAGTCGCACTGGGCACGCCCGCGTACATGGCACCCGAACAGGCCGCTGCAGATCCTTCGGTGGATCACCGGGCAGACATTTACGCGCTGGGTGTCGTCGCATACGAAATGCTCGCCGGCCGGCATCCCTTCGAAGGCCGTTCGTCGCAATCGATGCTGGCAGCCCACGCGATAGAGCAGCCCAATAGTGTGTCCGTTCATCGCCCCAGCCTTCCCCCATCGCTCTCCGCGCTGATTACGCGAATGATGGCGAAGCACCCGGGGGACAGGCCGCAGAGCGCGGAAGAAGTGCTTACCGAGATCGACCACGTGTCGGCGCCGACTGACGCTGCTCCTGCCGCGCAGGCTTTGCGTGCACCCGCGGGCATCGATCGCAAGAAGCGACTGATCGTGGGGAGCGGACTCGCTGGCGCAGTCCTTACGATCGTGGCAATCAGCATGTTCGCGTTCAAGGCTGGGTCAACCACCTTGCCGCGCGCGAATGTCCTGGTTCTCGAGCCCACCGTATCCGGATCAGCTCCCGTGGTTGCGGACATGATCCTCAACGCGGTGAACCTCGGCCTCGCGAAAGTGCCGACTGCGCATGTCGTGCCCGCTCCGGACCAGTCGGCCTCTTCTCCCGACAAGGCCGCAGAGGTTGGAAGGCGACTCGGGGCGTCCAATGTCGTGACTACGAGCATCTACCAGATTGGAAGCGAAGTCCGTGTCCAGTTCCAGCTGATCGACGCCGGCTCCGGGGACATCATCCGTACCCTGCCGCCGCGTCACATTGGAGCCAACCCGTCGGCAGCTCAACTCGACAGCGCGGTAGACCCGCTTCTTACAGTCATTGGGTTCGCCACATCACCGCTGCTGGGGCCCCCCGCAATTCCCCTGGCCCACATCCCAAGCTTTGCGGCGTTCAAGGAGTTCGAAACAGGCGTGAGTCAAACGCTGAGTTTCGACCCTATATCGACGGGAGCAGCGCGGAGGAGATTCATCGCTGCCTTCGAGCTGGATTCCAGCTTCATTCAGGCAAGAATCTGGCAGATGTGGCTGGACCGTTCCTCAGGATCTGTGAGGAACGTGCCGAGAATCGCATACCTGTACGACACTCTGCAGACGTATGTGATCGATCACCGGGCTGCGATGTCGCCATACGAAGCAGCCATCGCGGACTTTGTTTACGACCGTCAGGGTACGGAGAAAGGAGTACAGGCCCTGCGAAGGATTCTCGCGATGAATCCGCTGAGCCCGATGCGTCGCGACCTTCCAACCATTCTGGCGGATCTCAACCGTCCCTACGCGGCCGACAGTGCGCTTGCCAGCTCGCTGGCAGCCGATTCTACGCTTGACACGACGCTCGGGTTCTGGATGTGGCGCGCTGCTTTGTACCACTACATGAAAGAGTACAAGAAGGGACTGGATGCGGCACAACGCGTTCGCGAGCTGGCGCCGTCGGATATTGGCGGCCTGCGGGCAGAGCTCGTTTCACTGGCTGCAATTGGTGACACTGCGAACATAGCGCGCCGGCTGGATATGGTTGCCGTTGCGACCCGCAACCGGACCTGGTTCGATTTCGCAGGTGACCTGTATCTCACGACCGGGCAGGAGCTCATAGCACACGGATATACGGCGGCAGGAAAGAATGTAATGGCGAAAGCAGTAGCGTGGTTCGACAAGCGCACTCCCGAAGACTGGAAGAACCCACACATCGCTTTCCGTGGGGCACTCGCATATCTCGCCGCCCGCCGCATTGACGACTCCGAGAAAATCCTTGTGAGTCTCATGAAGCAATACCCGCTGGACGGTCGGTACGTGGGAACGTTCGGGCGTGTTCTGGCACTCAAGGGAGACACTGCTGGGGCTGTCAGGATTGCCAACAAGCTGGCACAGCTGCCTGGAGAGAAATTCGGCGGCACGCCGGCATTCGAGAGGGCGCAGATAAGCGCAGAACTCGGGAGAAAAGACGAGGCTGTCTCCCTGCTGCAGGAGGCGTTCAGCCAGGGCATTGGATTCGCCAGTTATCGCGGGCGATTACACAGCTTTGAGAATTTCGCCAGGATACGCGGGTATCCGCCTTTTGACGCGCTTCTGGTTCCCGAAGGGTAGAAACAGTCTGGCCTGACGCTTGCCCCATCGCACCTCAATGAGGCGACGATGATCATCTGGGGATTCCGGGTTCAGGACCTCGCAAAGAAAACGTGGAAGGAAACGCTCGACGACAACCTTTTCGGGATCGCCGCGCAGGTTGCGTACAACCTGTTCTTTTCGCTCTTCCCCTTCATTTTGTTCGCCGCGCCTCTTCTGGCCCTGCTGGGCGACAAGCAGGAAATCATCAACGGGGTGCTCTCGCGCCTGACACTCCCGCCCGACACGATGCAGCTCCTTTCCGACGTCCTCAAGAACCTGGTGTTCAGTGACGGGGCGCCAGGACTCATTTCAGCTGGCGCCCTGCTCGCCGCCTACTCAGGGTCCAATATCTTCACCACGTTCATGGACGCGTTGAATACCGCGTATGATGTGAACGACACACGCGGCTGGTGGCACAAACGATTTATTGCACTGGGGATGCTCATCGCCGCCGCGCTGGTGATGGGACTCGCCACCTATGTGATGCTTGCCGGTGAGAAGTCCGTCACATTCCTCGCGGACCTGCTGGGAATGTCCGCACAAACCGCGAGGGCCTGGGCGTTTCTCCAGTTTCCCATCGCCTTCGTGTTGCTAACCGGGTTCCTCTGGGTGCTCTACTACTTTCTTCCCTACGCGAAGCAGCAGAAGAAACAGGTGCTGGCCGGTTCCATTTTCGCTGCTATCCTGTGGATACTGGCAACCCTGTTGTTCCGCCTATACGTCCAGAACTGGGGCGCCTACAACCCGGCGTACGGAACGATCGGCGCCGTGATGATACTTCTCACCTGGATGTACATCTCTTCAGTTGTCATTCTCGTCGGAGGAGAGCTCAACTCGGAGATTGCCTGCGGGACAGGTGCGACTAAATCACGCGCCGGGGCTGTTTACGCCGGCCGGATTGCTACCGGCGAGAAGCCCGGCTACCCGTCCACCGAGATCCGATAGCGCTCGTCCCGCGGGAGACTCGGGTTCGGCCACGATGATCGGCTGGCCCACGTCCCCGCCCTGCAATACCTGAGCGTAAAGCGGAATCTCCGCGAGCAGTGGCAATCCCAGCTCGTTCGCCAGCCTGAGACCTCCGCCCTGCCCGAACAGGAACGTCTTCTTTCCGCAGTCGGCGCACTCGAAATAGCTCATGTTCTCCACGATGCCGAGTACCGGGACGTCCACCCGCTGAAACATCTTCGCTCCGCGAAGTGAATCGCCCGCCGCAACTTCCTGCGGAGTCGTGACGATCACGGCTCCATGGATCTTCGTAGCCTGCACCAGCGAGAGCTGCGCGTCTCCCGTTCCAGGGGGCATGTCCACAACCAGATAGTCCAGCTGTCCCCATTCCACGTCGCGGAGAAACTGGGTGATGATCTTCATGATGATCGGACCGCGCCATATCGCAGGCTGGTCCCTGTCGATCAGCAGGCCAATGCTCATGACTTTCACGCCGTGAGCCGTAAGCGGGACGATCAGCTCGCCGTGAATTGCAGGGGCACCGCTCGCTCCCATCATTCGCGGGATGTTCGGCCCGTACACGTCCGCGTCCATTAGTCCAACGCGCTTTCCCTGTTTCGCGAGAGCAATGGCGAGGTTCACCGCGACGGTGGACTTGCCGACCCCTCCCTTTCCGCTCGAGACCGCGATTATCGTCCCGAGCTTTGGATATGTGACGGGAGTGGGAGCGGGCACCGCTGCCTTTTGCGACTGCGGCTCCTGTCCTATCACCGGCAGCGCCCGCGCAGCTCGATTGGCGCCCGGCGCGTTAACCGGCTTCTGCGGCGCGCTCGCATCCTGAATCTGGACCTGCACGTCGGTTACGCCTTCAGTGCGGACAACTGCTTCCCTCACCGCGCGCGCGATTGCAGCATCGTCCTGTGCCGTCATCAGGAGCGTGAGACGCACCTTGCCCTCGGTCGTCGTTGCTATGTCACGCACCATTTCACCAGAAAGAACATCGGTGCGAGTGCGCGGATTGATCACTCGCGCCAGTGCGGCCTCGACTCTCTCGCTGAGGCTCATTGCGCGCCGATCCTGGTAAGGTGAATTACGGTGATTTCGGGAACGCGCAGCTTGAGCTGAGTCTCGATTCCCTGAAGAAAAGTCGTCACCGACAGGTCGCATTCGTTGCAGCCACCCTTCACGTCCACCTGAGCGGCTCCAGTGGCTGGATCAAAGGATCTTAGCGCGAGAGCGCACTCGTCGATTCGGAGAAGCGGACGAATGACCTCGAGAGCCATGCGGATGTCCTGCTCGATTTTTTCCGGTTGCCGCCGGCGGCGGCGCTTCAGTAGTGCCATACGTGCAAGCTAATACCTGGGCGGCGCAAGAGTCGACAATGCGCGCCCGGTTCATGCAGCTCAGGCCTTGCTCAGGAACTCCCGTGCCTTCGCGACAACATCGTGCTGAACTTCCTCGAGTGTGCCCGGAACCAGAGCACCCGCGGCTCGCTGGTGTCCACCGCCGCCGAACTGCCTGGCGAAAGCATTCACGTCCACGTCCCCGGTGCTGCGGAAGGAAATTTTTACTTTTCCATGGCCGAGATCCCTGAAGAACACGGCCATCCGTGTGCCGCCTATCGAGCGTGGATGCTCTGCGATTCCCTCGATGTCCTCGCTCTTGAGCCCATACTGCTCGGTTGCTCCGGCAGGGACAGAGATCCAGGACAAACCATATTCGGCGTCAACCTGGAGCGTTGCCAGTGCATCACGCAGCAGGTGCAGCCTTCCCACGGGGATGGAAGCGTACAGGCGCCGGTACATCTCCTCCGGCTCCACGCCTGCCGCAATCAGCTGCGACGCAACGGCGAGGGCTCGAGCCGTCGTATTGCTGAAGCGAAATCCACCGGTGTCCGTCAGAACAGCGACATATAGAGCGTTCGCAATCTCAGGTGTGACCTGCAGGCCCAGCACTGCCGCAAAATCATAAACCAGCTCGCCCGTGGCGCACGCCGTGGTATCTGCGAGCATCTCCGAGCTGGGCGGCTCATCACTCGGAATGTGATGGTCGATGACCAGCACCGGGCCCTTGAACCGGCGCACGGTATCACCTAGCACGCCAAGCCGTTTTACATCGCTGATGTCTACGACCACGATCATGTCCGCGCCGGCCATTGCTTTCGCGCCCTCTCCGGACCGATCGGTTACATCGGTGCCGAGCAGGAACGCGAAAGTGTCCGGCCATGGCGTGGGATTGACTATGTAAGGCTTCATCCCCAGCTGCGTGAGCAGCCGCGCGAGTGCGGCTTCGGAGCCGCACCCGTCTCCATCCGAGTTGATATGGGTGGAGATTGCAACAGAGCGCCCCGCGCGGAACTCCCGCGCGAGACGCTCTATGGACTCTTTGCGGTGAAGCGGGACAGTTAGAAGATCAACCACCCCGTTCCTGAGCCGCCAACTTCGAGTGTTTCTTTCCGTACAGGAAGTAAATAGCGAGACCGAGGGCGAGCCAGATGATCAGCCGCTCCCAGGTTGCGCCCGGAAGACCATACATCAAATAGAGACACGTGAGCACCCCGAGTCCCGGAATGAGCGGAACCAGTGGTGTACGGAACGGCCGCGCAATGTTCGGGCTCTTGTAGCGCAGCACGATCACGCCGGCGCACACAATCACGAACGCGAACAGCGTTCCTATCGAGACGAGTTCGCCGAGCAGGCCGATCGGGAAAAGTCCCGCGACAACAGCTGCGACGGCACCCGTCAGGATCGTGGTGATGTACGGCGTGCGGAACTTCGGATGCACCTTGCCGAATACCGGGGGGAGCAGACCGTCTCGTGCCATCGAATAGAAAATTCTCGGCTGTCCCATGAGCATGACCAGAACCACCGACGCCAGTCCTGCGATCGCTCCGATGTTGATGATCGGCTTCAGCCATGCCAGCGCCGGCCCTGCCGTATCGATTGCGACGAACACCGGGTGCGGAACATTGAGCGTGTGGTAAGGCGCCAGACCGGTCATTACGAGCGACATCAGGATGTAGAGAACGGTACAGATCGCCAGCGAACCGAGAATGCCGATCGGCATGTCGCGCTGCGGATTCTTCGCTTCCTGCGCTGCCGTCGAAACGGCGTCGAACCCGATGTACGCAAAGAAGATTACGCCGGCCGCGCGCACCACTCCGCTCCAGCCGTAGTGTCCGGTCTCGCCCGTATTGGCCGGAACAAAGGGATGCCAGTTGTTGGTGTTGACGTACATGAAGCCGAAGCCGATCACGAGGAGCACGATGGCAAGCTTCACGATGACGATCATGTTGTTGAACCGCGCCGACTCCTTGATTCCGATCACGAGCAGGCCTGTCATCAGGAGAACGAGGAACATCGCGGGAAGGTTGAGCGTCGCGCCTGTCTGCACGAAGCCGGTTGCCTCTTCGTACTTGAGCGGCGAGTTGGTCAGCGCCGCCGGCATGTTGATGCCGAGCTCGCTCATGAACGCCGTGAAATATCCGGACCAGCCGACAGCGACGGTTGCCGCGCCGAACAGGTATTCAAGAATGAGATCCCAGCCGATGATCCACGCGAAGAATTCACCGAGGGTCGCATAGCCATATGTGTAGGCACTGCCGGCAATCGGAATCATCGACGCGAATTCGGCGTAGCACAGTCCGGCGAACAGACATGCCATTCCGGCGAGGATGAACGAGTACACGATCGCAGGGCCAGCATAGTTGGCCGCAGCCGTACCAGTCAGAACGAAAATACCCGCTCCGATGATCGCACCGATTCCAAGCGTCGTAAGATTCAGCGCGCCCAGTGCGCGCTTCAATCCATGACCACTCTCGTCGGCGGCCGCCGCCTCCGCCTGTAGGGCAGAGATGCTTTTCTTAGTCCATAAACCCATTCGAACTCTCCGAAAACGGTGCTGAAGGAAGGATTACTTTATGCCCTGTACTTATTGGACATTGCGCAGGCCATAGAAGTTGTTGGCATGCAGCAAGTTGGTCAAGCAATTATACGGAGTAATTCGGGGCTTCGCGCGTGATTGTGACGTCGTGGGGATGCGACTCCCTCAGCCCTGCCGCCGTAATTCTGAGGAATTGGGCCTCGGTGCGCAGCTCTTCGATGGAGGCACAGCCCACGTAGCCCATTCCAGAGCGCAGCCCGCCGACCATCTGGAATATCACATCGCTGGCAGGACCCTTGTACGGAACCCGGCCCTCGATGCCCTCGGGAACGAGCTTCTTCGGTGAAAGCTCGCCCTCCTGGAAGTAGCGATCCGCGCTGCCATCCTGCATTGCGGCGAGACTGCCCATTCCCCTGATCGTCTTGAACCGGCGTCCCTCCAGGAGAATGGATTCACCCGGGCTCTCTTCTGTTCCGGCGAGCATGGACCCCATCATCACACTCGACGCACCAGCGGCCAGGGCCTTCACTATATCACCGGAATACTTGATTCCGCCGTCCGCGATGACCGGCACATCCCCGGCGCCGGCGACCGCGTCGAATATCGCGGTGAGCTGCGGGACACCAACTCCGGTGACAACACGCGTGGTGCAAATGGAGCCGGGCCCCACGCCAACCTTCACCGCATCCACACCCCGCTCCACCAGTGCAGCAGCACCGGCACGCGTCGCGACATTTCCCGCAACCAGCTGGATCTGAGGGAACGCTTCACGTACAGCGCCCGTTGCTTCGAGCACGCCATCAGCATGCCCGTGCGCGGTGTCGATGATCAGCACGTCCACGCCTGCATCTACAAGCGCGCGCGCCCGGTCCATGAAATTCGCAGCGCCAATGGCCGCAGCCACACGGAGTCTTCCGTGTGTATCCTTGTTTGCATTGGGGAACTCACGGCGCTTGTGAATGTCCTTCACCGTGATCAGTCCCTTCAGTTTTCCGGAATCATCCACAACCGGAAGCTTTTCGATGCGGTTCTTTCCAAGAATCCTTTCCGCTTCCTCGAGCGTGGTTCCCACGGGCGCAGTCACCAGTCCCTGTGACGTCATCGCATTGCCGAGCAGCTGGTCGAGATTGCGCTCGAACTGGAGATCCCGGTTCGTGATGATCCCCACCAGCTTTCCGTCGCGATCCACGACCGGCACACCCGAAATCTTGAAGCGCGACATGAGTGCGACCGCTTCTCGCAGCGTGGCCTCGGGCGAAAGCGTGATCGGATTCATGATCATGCCGCTCTCGGACCGTTTCACCCTGTCAACTTCGGCGGCCTGGCGATCGATTGACATGTTCTTGTGGATCACGCCAATGCCGCCCGCACGCGCCATTGCCATCGCCATCTCGGATTCCGTGACCGTATCCATCGCAGCGGAGGCGAAGGGTACGTTGAGCGTGATGTCACGCGTGAATCGCGACGCGGTGCTTACGTCCCTGGGATGAACTGTGGACCTGCGCGGACTGAGCAGGACGTCGTCGAATGTGAGTCCGACATCGGTGCGAACACGGTCGCTTCCGGGCACGTCGCCGGACTCCTGGTCACTGAAACGCGAAAGCCCGCCACCGGGTGATGCCGGTTTAGCGGGCTTGTGAGTCGGCCGAGATGTGGTTGCCATAGCTGAATTTATGTGAACGTACTCGGCGCGTCCAGTCTGGCCACGCTACACGTACCCTGAAATAATGGATGGGAGG
>JAKFCC010000024.1:0-3005 GCA_036676795.1 Gemmatimonadota bacterium | reverse complement strand
CACCCCACTTTTTCAGCAGTTCGGAGGCCGCTTGATCCTCCGTCATGCCGGTTGCGACTTCCCCTTGGGGCGTGGTCGTCTCGTCCATCTACTCTCCATGCCGACGCATCACTGCGCTGGGCTGCTCCAATGAAAAAGCCACCCGTAGGTGGCTGTCTTCGCGGGGGAGCTATTCCCGCTAGATAAGTGCCGGTCTACCCTCGTCCGGCGACTCCGGCCGCCCATTTAAGGTATAGGTCACGGTGTCAGGGGTGGCGCTTAACCCTGCGCGGGCCTAGGAACGCTGGTCTTTGGCGATCAACTCAATCATGTCCTCCAGAGCATCGCCAAGGAAATAGGAAAAAGCCAATGGGATAAGCAACATGCCGCCAGTGCAGATGATGCCTACGATAATGAACGCGTGCTTCATGACAGTATTTTACGCGCCATTCTCTTTAATTTGTTCTCGCGCTCAATCTCCAACTGAGCGATCTTTCCGTCCTGAACCGCACGATTCAGGAACGCGATGTACTTCGTGTGGAGGTACTGAATCCCCGCAATCTGAGCAAGAGCCTCAGAGTCGGTCGGGTGCGAGGTCTTGAACAGGCGGAAGCACTCCGAATCAATGTGCTCTGCCGCTTCCTTGAAAAGCTCGTCGTCAAGGATGTTCTTGGCCCGGAATCCACGGTTCACGGCGTTTTGGAGCTTGTCGGTCATGGCCGGACCTCCTGGCTAACCTCACGCTCCGCAGCCGCAGTAGCTGCGTTCTGCACGCTTGCTTGTGCGCTGAGTTGCGCAACCTGAATCTTGGTCGCAGCGTCCAATTCGGCCTTCCAGCGCTGGAATTCCATCTCACGCATGTGCTGCTGGTCCTTGTACTGCGCATCCAGCGCCTTGATCTGCGCGTCCATCTCTGCGCGCATCCGCTCCCGCTCGGCGTCTCTTGCGTCGTTCTGCGCCTGAAGTTCCAACTCGGCTTGCTTCTGCCGCATGGACAAGTCGCCCTTGGCCTGCTCTAGTTGCAGTGTCACTTGCGCGCTCATCTGGTCGGACTGCGCCTTACCCTGCTGGCGCATCTGCTCCACCATGACCTCGGGCGGAGGCTGCTTAGGCTCGGGAGGCTTTTGGCTCGGGTCGTCCCAGAACTCGCCGGGGTCTTTGAAGCCCGCAGCCCGCGTCAGTTTGGACAGGGTGTTGTAGACCTTCGCAGGGCTTGCCAAACCGTGAGGTCCGACAGCGCCTTGCAGTTGGAATACCTTCTCCAAGAAGGCGATTTGCTGGGGCTTGTCACCCGTCCCCAGACCCACCGATACCGTCATGTCCTGGCGCTTGACCCAATGCCTCGGGTCCACAGGGACAAACTCGTTTCTGAGCTTGACAATCTCCGCCTTGCGAGCGTGCTTCAAGGTCAGAGCGTGGACGATCAGGAACAGGCTCTTTACACCCGTCTCCGCCATGATCCGGGCGATGAACCTGACCCGTTTCTGGGCTGCGGACATCAGCGCAGCGGTAGTGGCGTATGGCGTGTTCTTGTTGATAGTGTGCGAGTCCAGCCCTTGGGTCTGCTCGTTCACGCCCGTCCGCTTCATGCCGATGCGGTCGGTGTACTCCAGCATCGGAATGGCAATATCGCCGGTCGTTGGATGCGTCATCGGGGCGATGTGTGCCCCAGGATCGCCATCTACACGAACAATGCCGCCCGGTCGGCTGTCTAGCATGTCGTCCAGGTTGACGGTGTTCTGATTGACCCCATACCGACCGTTATTGGCTAGGTACTGGTTGTCCAGTGCGTTGCGCCACAGTGCGGTCTTGATCTGCTGCAGGTCCATGACCGCATCAGCCAGGGAAAAGCCGTAGTGCTGGTGCGGCAGAGGAGCGGGGCACAGTGCAACGATAGGCACGAACTCGGCCTTTTCGTTGAGCAGGACCGTCCTACCCACCACGACAACGTGCCTCAGTTCCGCTTTCCCGTCGCCGTCCTCATCGAAGCGAATCCACACCTCCCGGACACGTACCCGGCGCATGGAAGGGTCATTCTCGCCACCATCGTCCGTGTCCATGAACGGTTGATAGCGGTCACGCTTGGCGTCTTCGTAGTCACCCGTAGACCTGCCAGCGTCGGCAATGTCGTCGTCAACGTCAAAGCCCTCCTCCCGCAGTTGGGAGATGGTCTTGGATTCTTCGTGCTCGCAGAAGTCCAGGGCCGGGTCCTGGAGACTCAGGTTCCGGGAGTGCTGAGATACCCGGATGTTCTCGGGAGCCACGTTGACCAGCCGAACAA
This sequence comes from Gemmatimonadota bacterium, assembly GCA_036676795.1. Lineage (GTDB taxonomy): Bacteria > Gemmatimonadota > Gemmatimonadetes > Gemmatimonadales > Gemmatimonadaceae > UBA4720. Next base: position 745 of record JAKFCC010000024.1, on the reverse strand, counting down.
CGTCTTTGGGCGTCTTCCTGCGGAAAGTGCAGGTATAGGTCTTGATCGGCTCGACCATCCCGGCGACGAACTGCTCGCCTTCCTCGTACTCGATCAGTTCCACTCCGGGGTCTTGCATGAGGAATTGGTACTCCTCCTCGCTTACCCGGTCGTACTTCTCCTCAGTCTCGTCCTCGGAGTCGTCCCAATACGCTTTGACGTAGCCTACCTTTTGAAGCAGGGCGTCATGGCTCCAGCCGTAGAACACGGAGAACCAGTCATTGCGCTGGGTGATGACGTGGTTAACAAAGTCCGTCTCTTGCTCGGCGCCCTTCACATCCTCCTGAGACTTCGGAGAGAACGAGACAACCTCGTCCCCACCGCAGAAGATTTCAGCCAGGTCCGGCTTGATCCACTCCACGGTGTCGAACACATCACGAGAGACAACCTGGGAGCGACCGGCAACCTCGTTTCCCATGGGCTCGCCACGGTAATACTCAAGTGCCGTGGTGCGGTCCTCGGACAGACCACCATATAGCTCCGCCTGGCTTTCGTGGTGCTCAATGGCGGAGATCAGTGAATTTTCATCAGCCATTCTTTGGGGGTCGTCCGGGTTTGGGTCTGTTCTGCTTCTCGCGGAGCTTTTCGATTTCAAGGCGAAGCGCCGAAGCCGAAGGACAAGCACATTAAGTATCCCAACAGTGGAGTGATATGAGCAGCATCGCCCAAGCAGCGCGGATCAAGGCGATGGAAGAAGCGATTGCAC
>JAKFCC010000023.1:0-12589 GCA_036676795.1 Gemmatimonadota bacterium | reverse complement strand
GTCCTCGAGACAGCTGTCACCCTGTCTGACGGATTCGGACCACGGCTCGCGGGATCCGAGGGATGGCGACGCGCGGCGCGCTGGGCGCAGGACAGACTCGCCTCGTTCGGCGCCAGGAACATTGCACTCGAGCCCTGGGGAAAGAGAGGCAAGGGCTGGGAGCTCGACTGGTATTCAGTCGACATGACCGCGCCATACTACCTGCACGTTTACGCAATGCCCAATGCATGGTCCCCGCCCATCAGGGGAAAGCTGTCGGGATCGCCTGTCGTGGTGACCATTCGTGCTGAGTCGGACTACGCGCGCTACCGCGGCAAGCTGCGCGGCAAGATCGTGATGAACGGGCTGCCAAGCCCGGTACGCGGCAGGTTCGACGCCCTCGCACGCCGGTTCACCGACTCGTACCTCGATTCTCTCTCGAAGCTGACCGATCCCGGCGACCCCCAGGACTACTGGGACGACATCGATGGCTGGGCAAAATCCATGGAGCAGCGCAACCGCCTGGCCGACTTCTACATAAAGGAAGGAGTTGCCGCGGTCCTCACCAGCAGTGGAAACCCGAACGCCCTGTCCACTTCATCGTTCCTCGGTTATTCCACCGACAGAAGCAAGGCTGTCCCCACGTTCGTCCTCTCCAAGGATCATTTCTCCCGAATCGTGCGCCTGGCAGAAAAGAATCCAAAACAGGTAAAGCTCGATCTCACGCTCCGCACCCGTTTTACACAGACAGATTCACTGGGCTACAACGTGATCGCTGAAATTCCCGGAACGGATCCGGCCCTCGCAAGCGAAGTCGTGATGCTCGGCGGACACTTTGATTCGTGGCAGGCAGGAACCGGCGCAACCGACAACGCCGCTGGCTGCGCGGTAGGAATGGAAGTACTCCGCATCCTCAATTCAGTGGGCGCCAGACCGCGCCGCACCATTCGCCTTGCAATGTGGGACGGCGAGGAACAGGAGGATTACTTCGGGTCGGGAGGATACGTGCTGCGCCACTTCGGCGATCCGCGCACGATGACGCTCAAGCCCGAGCACTCGAAATTGTCGGCCTATTACAATTTCGACAGCGGCACGGGGAAGATCAGGGGCATTCACCTCATGGGTAACACCCAGGCACGGCCAATCCTGACCGCCATGCTGGCGCCCTTCGCCGATCTCGGCGCGACCGCTGTGACTATCCGCAACGACGGCGGAAGCGATATGGTGCCCTTCTGGGGCGTAGGGCTTCCCGGATTCAACCTCCTGCAGGACCCCATCGACTACGACACGCGCACGCACCACACCAACCTCGATGTCGCCGACTACCTGCTGGAAGATGACCTGAAGCAGGCGTCGGTAGTGCTCGCCTCCCTGGTCTACCACACTGCCAACCGGGACGAGAAAATCCCAAGGCTGCCGCTCCCCAAGGCGAGGAAATAGCCCGGTTCCGGCACCTCGCCGGAGGGGTGCCCGCGCCATATAATAGGCATCGTCACCTCAACGTCAGGTACCGGATGATTTCCCTTCGTTTTCGAGTTGTCATTGCAGCAGTGATGTTCGTTCCGCACACTGCAGCTGCGCAGTCCAAACTTTCCTCGGTTGTCCCCGCCTTTAGTGTATCCGATCTGGATCGCTCCACTCGCGCCTGTGATGACTTTGCCAGGTTCGCAAATGGAGGCTGGCTGGACAAGAATCCTGTTCCCGCTGCCTACAGCAGCTGGGGACCCTTCACCGTCCTCTCCGAACGAAATGGGGATGTGCTGAAACAGGTTCTCGAGCGTGCGCAGAAACAGGCAAGAACAACGAAGGATGCCGACACCAGAAAGCTTGGCGATTTCTACGCGAGCTGCATGGACTCGGCCCGGGTTGAAGCGCTTGGCGCAACCCCGCTCATGGCGCCACTCGCCCAGGTCAACGCCATCAACTCGCGCGCCGACCTGCTCGCAGCAATTACAGAGCAGCAGAAGTACGGCAACTCCGGGTTTTCACTGAGTGTCGATCAGGATGCGAAGAAGAGCGACCGCATAATCGTTTACCTGAGCCAGGGCGGTCTTTCACTCCCGGATCGCGACTACTACCTCAAGACCGACGCGGCATCGCAGAAGACTCGCGATGATCTCGTTGAGCACGTAACCAGGATGTTTCAGCTGGCCGGATTCAGCGCAGCAGAGGCGCAGGCCGATGCGCAGCGCATCCTCTCACTCGAAACCGCATTCGCGAAAGCTTCCCGCTCCCGCGTCGAGCTGCGCGATCCCAATCTCAACTACAATCTGTTGACCGTGGACAGCCTGTCGCGGCTCGCACCCGCAATGGACTGGACGGCTCTGCTTGCCGGAATCGGAATTCGCGGTGCTCGCGAGATTGTCGTTGAGCAGCCCGGCTTTATCTCCGCATTCAACACGGAGCTCACCAGTCGTCCCCTCGATGACTGGAAGGCATACCTTCGCTGGAAGAAGATTTCCGGAAGGGCGAACTACCTGAGCAGCGCCTTCGTGAACCAGAACTTTGCATTCACCTCAAAGCTGAGTGGCGCTCGTGAGCAGCAGCCCCGCTGGAGAAGGTGCATGCGACTCGCCGACAGCTACCTCGGCGACGCACTGGGACGCGAATACGCGAAGACACACTTCACGCCTGCGGCAAAGTCCAAGATGCTGACCATGGTCAGCAACCTGCGCGCTGTAATCCGGGATCGCATCAACGCATCTGACTGGATGAGTGCGGAAACGAAAAAGCAGGCACTCGTGAAGCTGGCCTCATTCACGCCGAAGATCGGTTACCCCGACACCTGGCGCAGCTACACGAAAATCGAGATCGACAGGAATTCGTTTGCCGCCAATGCCGATCGCGTCATTCGCTTCGAGCGCGCGCGAAACCTCGCCAAGTATGGCAAGCCGGTTGACAGGTCCGAGTGGTTCATGACTGTGCCGACAGTGAATGCGTACTACAACCCCGCACTCAACGAGATCGTGTTTCCTGGTGGGCGCCTTCAGCCTCCCTTCTTCCATGTCTCGTATGACGATCCCGCAAACTATGGCGGCGTAGGCGGAACGATTGGACACGAGATGTCGCACGGCTTCGACGATCAGGGGCGGCAGTTCGATGCCGAGGGCAACCTGCGCGACTGGTGGACCGCCGAAGATGCGAAGCGCTATACGGAGCGGGCGGCGGTAGTCGAGCGTCAGTACTCCGAGTACAAGGCCGCCGACAGCCTGTATGTGAATGGCAAGCTGACACTCGGGGAAAATCTCGCGGACGTCGTTGGTGTTTCGGTGGCACTCGAAGCGATGGAGCGCGCGATGAAGGGCAAGCCGCGCAAGATCGTGAACGGCTTCACACCGGAGCAGCGCTTCTTCCTCGCCTACGCACAGGCGCGGCGCGCCAACCTGCGTCCTGAACAATTGAAGCTGATGATCCGCACCGACCCACATTCACCCGGTCAGTTCCGGATCAATGGCCCCCTCTCGAACATGCCGGAGTTTGCGAAGGCATTCGGCTGCAAGCCTGGCGACCCGATGGTAAGACCCGACACGATTCGCGCGAGAATCTGGTAGTGACGGACAGGCGCGAGTTCCTTACACGGTTCGCCGCTGCGGGACTCGCGTTTGCCCCAGGTTTCAACTCGACCGCAATCTCGACTGCGGTCAGAGCGAGCCGCGAGTACAGCGGAGCGCCACCCGCTTCACTAGCTGACGACGAGTCATACTGGGCACAGATACAGCGTGCGTTCGATACCGACCGCACGATGATAAACCTCAACAACGGTGGTGTCTGCCCCACCCCGTCACACGTTCTGGAAGCGATGATCCGCGATCTTCGCTTCACGAACGAGTTGCCTGCAGAGCACATGTGGCGCGTGCTGGAACCGCGAATCGAGAGCGTGCGGCGGGATCTTGCCCATGACTTCGGCTGCGACCCGGAAGAGATTGCCATTACCCGGAACGCGTCCGAAGCCAACGAGATCGCCATACTGGGCCTGGACCTGAAACGCGGTGACGAGGTTCTGGTCACCAACCAGAACTACGGCCGGATGCTCAACACATGGCAACAGCGTGTTCAGCGCGAGGGAATCGTTCTCAAACAGGTTTCATTCGAGGTTCCACCCCGTTCGCAGGACTACCTCGTCCGGCAGATTCGCGATGGGATCACGCCGCGGACGAAGGTCATCGAGCTTCCGCACATAACCAATCTCACTGGGCAGATCATGCCCATTCGCGAGATCATTGACCTCGCCCGGCCGCTCGGCATCGCCGTGATCGTGGATGGCGCGCACGCTTACGCGCATTTTCCGTTCAAGCGCGATGAGTTGGGTGCCGACTACTACGGAACGAGTCTTCACAAATGGCTGCTTGCGCCGATCGGCACCGGATTCCTGTATGTGCGCAAATCCAGGATTCCAGGACTCTGGCCGCTCATGGCCGGTAACCCGGGACAGGAAGCCGACATCCGCAAATATGAAGAGATTGGAACCCACCCCGCCGCCAACCATAACGCCATTTCGGCGGCGCTCGCATTCCACCGCGCGATCGGCGCGGACCGAAAAATCGCGCGCCTGAGATTCCTGCGTGACCGCTGGGCGAAACGTTTACCTGCAGAGAGTTCCCGATTCAGGATCCTCACACCCCTCGATTCGCCTTTCGCCGGAGCCATTGCAATGGTCCACGTCGAAGGAATGAAGCCGGGGGATCTCGGTGCGTGGCTGATGTCGAAATACCGGATCGTGACAACGCCCATCGAGCATCCTGAGTTCAACGGGCTCCGCATCACACCCAACGTCTACACCACCATTGACGAGATCGATGTCTTCGCAGACGCGATGACAAAGGCAGTCCGCAGCGGCATCGCCTGAAGCTCCACTGAACCGGGACAATACAAATGAAACGTCGTGACTTCTTCGTGCGCGCAGCTTACACAGCCGCAGGGTTTGGGATTCTGCGCAACCTCGAGGCCTGCCAGACCTTGGGCAGCACCGCAATAATCCCGGGCTCGTTCGCGCAGCTGCGTGACCAGTATTTCATCTTCCACCTCGCACGCAACCCGGTCACATCGACCTATCTCGGCGGCGACGCATATCACCCCAACCTCGAGAGCACCAACACAAGGCTGCGCGATTATTCAGCGGCTGCCATCTCGGGTGAACTGGCCTTTTACCGCTCGATGCGCGAAACACTCAAGCGAATCCAGCCTGTTACCCTGTCGGCGCAGGAGAAGGTCGACTACAAGGTGATGGTCGCGCAGCTGGATTTCCTGATTCACCAGCTTGCGGACCTGCGATACTACCAGCGGTCGATCGATACGTACGTTGCCGAGCCATTTCGCGGAGTGGACTGGCAGATGCAGCAGATGCAGGATATCCCGGGCGGAATGCTGGGTACTGCCGCCGAGTGGGATGAGGTAGTCGCTCGAACACTCGCCATTCCCGCCTATCTCGACGCAGCGCGCGCGAACCTGCTGGCAGGAAAACGCTCGGGGAACCTTCCCGACAGGCGAATGGTGCAGCGCGATGGAGTTGCAGGGAGCAGGTCGAACGCCGATTACTTCAGGAATACTCTCGCAAAGACCGCGGCAGGGTTCATTGGCTCACGTGGATTCGGCGCCACAACAGTTCCGGGCATTGCAGCCGCCGGGAACAAGGCAGCAGCTGCCTGGGAAGAATTTGCCAACTTTCTGACAACCACCTTCGATGTGAACGAGGCAGTAGACCGGTTCGCCGCCGGTGAAAAGGAATATGAATGGCGGGTCAGGAACGTTTTCGGAGATACGCGTTCGGCGGCGCAGCTGTTCGAGTATGGCAAGGAGCAGGTGTCCATGTACACCGCGCGCCTGGCCGACGTGGCGAAGAAATTCGCAGCCGAGGCCAAACTCAACATTCCATTCGATACGCCGGCACAGCGGTATGCTGGTATCCAGGCGGTCATGACATTCCTGTCCAAGGATTCGCCCAGGGACGATGACCAGCTGCTCCGATGGTACAAGGAGTCGGGTGAGCGTGCAGTGAAGTTCGGCCGCGACAACCAGCTTTTCGATGTGCCTCCGACCTATAGGCTGGACGTCCACCCCACCCCACCGGTACTGCGAAGCACCATCGACGCGGCCTATTACCCCGCCCCGCCATTCAAGACGACGGGAGTGGGGCGTTTCTACCTGACTCCCACCGGCAACGATCCCGCGGCGCTCAAGCAGAACAATTTTGCGTCGGTTGCGGATACGGCGGTGCACGAGGGATTCCCCGGTCACGACTGGCACTACAAGTACATGACCGCCAACCGCGCGAAGATTTCCAACATCAGGTGGCTCACTCCGGGAGCGGTCGAGGATTCATCGTCCATGTGGAGCGACTCCCTGGCCTCCGAGGGCTGGGCTCTCTACGCGGAAGAGTTGATGTCCCAGCCCACCGCAACGCATCCATACGGGTTTTACTCGGCGGGTGAATATCTGTACGAGCTCCAGGGTCAGCTGCTCCGCGCAGTACGCATAGTGGTTGACGTCGGCATTCATACGGGCCGCATGTCATTCGACGAGGCCGTGGATTATTTCACCGAGCACGTTCTCTTCCAGCCCAACGCACGGGCGCGCGCCTCTGCCGATCCGGCGGCGCGGGCTGCAATGGATTCCGCCGGTCGAGCGATGTACCGCTATTCCAAATGGCCAACCCAGGCGATCGCGTACAACCTCGGCAAGAACGCAATCGTGAACCTTCGTGACGAATACAAGGCACGGCGCGGAAGTGCCTTTACGTCCAAGGATTTCCACGAGCGCTTTATGTCGATGGGCACGATCCCGGTAGCATACTTCAAAGACAGCTTCCTCTCCGGAGACGTTCCATGACATGGATTTTTATTGCGATCGGGTTTGGCGCGGGAATTCTCTCCGGCCTTTTTGGCATTGGCGGGGGAATCCTGATCGTGCCTGCCCTGATTTTCTTCGCGAAGATGCCGCCGATCAACGCGACCGGCACATCGCTGGGCTCCCTGCTGCTTCCGGTCGGAGTGCTTGGCGCGTACGAGTACTATCGGCGCGGGCACTTCAACGTATCGGCCTCTCTATGGATAGCGCTGGGATTGTTCTTTGGCGCATACATTGGCGCGCGCTTCGCCCAGGACATTCCAGCATTCTATCTCAAGCGGATGTTCGCAGTGTTTCTTGTTGCGGTGGCGGCACGCATGTGGTGGTCAGCGTAGCTCGGTGCCGGACCCACACCGGCCGATTGTTTCTAGGTGTCCCCGATTTCCGGATACTTCCAGAATATCCAGGTGGAAAAGGCCAGCATCACCAGGCCGCCGCTCCCAATTGCCCATGCAACGTGGGTCGCCCGAGCCACGGCTCCGGCCAGCAGTGATCCGATCGGTGTAAATCCGACGTACACGAAGACATAAGCCGACAACACCCGCCCACGCAGTTCGTCGGGGACGGTGGCCTGCACGATCCCATTTGCGACAGCGCCGTTGATAAGCATGCCGACCCCGAGAAAAAACAGAACAACTGTTGCGACCGGAATCGTCTGTACGAGGGAGAAAAGAATCGTCATGGCGGCGAAAAAGAACGCGGACCGCTTCAGGGTCTTGCCGCGGCGTGACCGCGTACCCAGCGTCGCAAGCATCAGCGCTCCCGTAACCGCTCCCACGCCCACGCACGTCACCAGAAATCCATACCCGCTCGCGTCCGTGTGCAGAACGTCGCGCGCAATGACAGGCATCATCGTCAGATACTGAAAGCCGAAGATCGAGTACACACCCATCAGGCTGATGATTCCGAGGACTTTGCGATTGTGCTTGATGTAAGCCAGCCCCTCACGCATCCCAGCGAGCGATCTCACCGGGTTCACGGCTGCGACCCATTTCGGCAGCCTTATGCTGAACAGGCTTATCATTACCGTGAGGTAGCTGAGCGCGTTGATTCCGAAGCACCACGCCAGGCCGAGGGTGGCAATCACCAGCGCCGCGATGGATGGTCCGATGATGCGCGCGAGATTGAATCCCGCCGAGTTGAGCGCTACTGCCTCGACTATGTCGTCTCTGTGAACCAGCTCGATGATCAGCGCCTGGCGCGCGGGGATCTCGACGGCGCTCACGATTCCGCCGAATGCCGCGAGCGCGACGAGCCACGAGATGGTCATGTTCCCGGACCAGGTAAACCACCAGAGCAGCGCGGCCTCCACCAGCAGGAGCATCTGGGAGATCTGGACCAGCCTGAGCTTCGAGTACCTGTCGGCGAGCACTCCGCCGTACAGCGACAGGAGAAGGACAGGGAGAGACCCGGCCGCGCTGACTGCGCCTACAATGAAAGCGCTGTTGGACAGCTCGAGTGCCAGCCAGCCGATTCCAACCGTTTGCATCCAGGTGCCCACGAGGGACAGCGTCTGGCCGGTCCAGAAGACCCGGAAGTTCCGATGCCTGAGTAAGACCGCGAAGGGGTTTACAGAGCGGCGAACTGCCGTTGGAGGCATGACAGATAATACCACTTAAGGCATTACAGGTACACCGATGCCGGCGCCCGTCGCCCATGGTATTTTTTGACTATGCGGTCGCACACCTACTCCCGGTTCCGGCCGGAGATGGCAGATGCTGTTGATCTGCAGTCGCTCCTCGAAAAACTCGCGGACTTTCTGCTGCAGTCCGGTTTTGCCGCGGGCGAAGGGCCAGGTTCGTTCTGGCCGGAGTACGACGAGGAGCCGGACCGTTCCCTCGAAGCCCTCAAGCAGGCAATCCTCGACGCACTGATCGAATCCGGTCAGTTCTCCCCCGAGCTGCTCGAGGCACTGCGCGGAGACGGTGACGAAGATTCCCAGGAAAAACTTGCAAAACTTCTCGATGACCTGGTCGAGCGGCTGTCTGCCGAGGGATTTCTCAAGCTCGACGCGCCACCACAGGTTCCCGCTTCACACCAGTCCGTCACCGGCCGCGGAAGTCTCGCGCACGCCGCCGCAAAAAGCGTCCAGTTCAATCTTACCGACAAGGGAATCGACTTCCTCGGCTACAAGACACTGCGTGGTATTCTGGGATCGCTTGGAAAGTCCAGCTTTGGAAGTCATGACACACCCCACCTGTCCACGGGCATCGAGGCCGACGGCTGGAGCAAGCAGTACGAGTTCGGCGACGTCCTCAACATCGACGTGAATGAAACTCTCAGGAATTCACTAATCCGCACAGGCTCGCTCGATGTGCCTATGGACCTCGATTACAGCGACCTCATGGTCCGGCAGTCCGAGTACCGGTCCTCCTGCGCGACGGTCCTGATGCTGGACACCTCTCATTCCATGATCCTGTACGGAGAGGACCGCTTCACGCCGGCCAAGAAGGTCGCCCTGGCACTCACGCATCTCATACGCACACAGTTTCCCGGAGACACGCTCAAGGTCGTGCTCTTTCACGACTCCGCAGAAGAGATTCCGCTGGCGACGCTGCCTGCGGCGCAGGTAGGCCCATACCACACGAATACCGCCGAGGGGCTCAAGCTCGCTCGCAGACTCCTGCTCGCGCAAAAGAAGGACATGCGCCAGATCGTGATGATTACGGACGGAAAACCCAGTGCGCTGACGATGCCCAACGGCCAGATCTACAAGAACTCGATGGGTCTGGATATCACGGTCATCAATGAGACCCTGAAGGAAGTTGCCAACTGCCGGCGTGCAGGAATCATGATCAACACATTCATGCTTGCCCGTGATCGTGCGCTCGTTGAATTCGTGAAGCGAGTCGCGGCAATAAGCAGGGGCAAGGCCTACTTCACCAATACAATGACACTCGGCCAGTTCATCCTGATGGATTTCCTGAAAAAGAAAACGAGGAAGGTTTCCTGACACGACTCAGAGTAGCTGCTGCCGCGCTGTTCCTGGCCGCCTGCGCACCGGCGCGGCCGGTGACTGTTGCGCCCGAGCAGCCCCGCTATGACCTGTTGATCATCAACGGTCGAATCATTGACGGCACCGGCAACCCCTGGTACCGCGGCAGCGTCGGAATAATCGGCGACAGGATTGCATATGTCGGCGTGACGCGCCCCGGCCTGGAATCGAAATTCGTAATCGATGCCCGTGACCGTGTAGTGTCGCCCGGCTTCATTGACATGCTCGGGCATTCCGAGGATGTGATTCTTTCTGCGCCGCAGGCCGTCTCCAAGGTCACGCAGGGCATCACCAGCGAGATAACGGGCGAAGTGAGCTCGATCTGGCCGAACACATACCTCGGACGGCCGGCCGACTCCACAGATCCCAGTTCGCTCGGCGCGTTCTTCGAACAGCTCGACAGGCAGGGCGCCGCGATAAATCTCGGTACTTATGTGGGAACCAGCTCGCTGCGTGAAGCGGTGATGGGCAACTCGAACAGGCACCCTACGCCCGGTGAGATCGCGCAGATGGGTGCGCTCATCGATTCGGCTATGCGCGATGGCGCGATGGGAGTCGGTACCGGCCTCATCTACCTCCCAAGCTCGTTCTTCACAACGGAGGAGCTGATTGCGCTCGCAAAGTACGCGGCTCCCTATGGCGGTGGGTACGCAGCGCACATGCGCCACGAGGATGGCCGGATGCTCGAATCCATCCGCGAGACCATTCGCATTGCGAAGGAGGCGGGCACCTGGGGACAGATTCGCCATATCAAGAACCGGTCGCCAGAAGTGATGCGCAAATCGCTCCTGCTGATCGACTCCGCGAGAGCGGCCGGCATCGACGTGACCGCCGACCAGTATCCCTACATTGCCAGCGGAACCAGTCTCGTGTCCCTGCTGAACGAATGGATCCAGGTTGGCGGAACAGACTCATTGATTGCGCGGCTGCGCACGCCGGAGCTGCGCGCGCGTGCAAAGAAGGAGCTGCAGGACGACAGCGTGGCAGGCATTCGGGCCGCGTCCGAGGTGATGGTGAGCACGATCAGGACCGACTCACTCAAGAAGTACCAGGGCAAGCGGCTCACGGAAATCGGTGCGCTGCGCGGCACTGACGGGTGGGATGCAGCGCTCGACCTCCTTATTCTCGACAGAGCCCGTCCACGCCGAATCTCGTTTTCGTTCAGTGAAGAAGCACTGCGCATGGCGATGCAGAAACCGTGGGTATCGGTCGGTCAGGACGCTGGAGCGCGCAGCCCTGATTCCACCGGTAGTTTTGGCGAGGGCGCGCACCCGCGGGGATTCGGCACATTCCCGCGAATCCTCGGCAAATACGTGCGGCAGGAGCAGACGATCGGACTCGAGTTTGCCATTCGGAAAATGACCTCACTTGCTGCCGGCCGTTTCGGGATCCAGGATCGCGGCATCCTGAGGCCCGGCGCCTATGCTGACATCGTCGTATTCGACCCCAATACGGTCATCGACAACGCGACCTATGAAAACCCCACACAGCTCGCCAGTGGGATCAGCTACGTAATGGTGAATGGCGTGCTGGTAATGGACGACGGCAAGCTGACCGGTGCCCGCCCGGGGCGCGCGATTCGCCGGCCGGGAACGAGGAAGAAATAGCATGCTGAAAAGAGATCCGCGGGTGACCGCTTACATCAGAAAGCAGAAGCCATTCGCGCAGCCAATCCTGAGGTATTTGCGCGACGTCGTGCATGAGGCGATTCCTGAATGCACGGAGACACTCAAGTGGGGAGCTCCCACTTACATGCATCATGGCATCATTTGCATAACGGCGGGATTCACGAAGCACGCTGCCGTTGTGCTCTGGAAGGGACCTCTGATCCTGAACCCGAGACGCAAGCGCGCTGATGAGGCCTGGGGTGACTACGGGAGACTGGAGTCTATCGATGATCTTCCGGCGCGCAGCACACTCATCAGGTATCTCCGGAAGGCAGCGAAACTGAACGAAGACGGCGTAAAGAAGCCTGCACGCGCGAAGCCCCGAAAGAAGGCAGCCGCCAAAGTGCCAACCGTTCGCGCAAAGGCTCGCACGAAAAACAAAACGAAGCGCGGGACGGTGCGCAAATGATCAGATACAGCATCATGACGTCTCCCGTTGGGAAAGTGCTTGTGGCGGCAAGCGATAAGGGAGTGTGCGCAGTTTCACTGGGGGATTCTGACGTTGAGCTCGAGCGGTCACTGCACGATCGCTTTCCCTCCGAGGATGTTCGCAGGGACACCGCCGGCATGTCGCAGATCGCCGCCTCCGTAAAAGGAATGATTGCCGGAAAGCCAATGCCGCCAGGATTGAAATTCGATCTGCATGGCACCGACTTCCAGAAGAAAGTATGGAAGGAGCTGCTGCGGATTCCCGCGGGGAAAACCCGCTCGTACGCCGAGATCGCAGCGCGCATCGGACACCCCAACGCCTATCGCGCCGTTGCCAATGCATGCGGTGCCAATCCGGTCGCGGTTGCCGTGCCCTGTCATCGCGTGATTGCGTCCGGCGGAAAAATCGGCGGGTATGGCGGCGGACTCCATCGCAAGCGAAAGCTGCTCGCGAACGAAGGAGTATCGCTCAGTGGAGAGGCAGGATTCAGCCGGTCAGCTTGAGCCGCATCACCGTGGCCGAGTCCGGGCAGAGCGTCGCAAACTCGTAGGTCTGCAGCATCGGCGCAGGAACGTCGCTCCGGTTGATTCTCTCGAAGCCGTGACGCGAAAAGTAGTCTGAAGCAGTCAGGGTAAGCAGGTAAAGCTCGGCCATGCCGTGTGCCCTGGCCCAATC
>JAKFCC010000022.1:0-1902 GCA_036676795.1 Gemmatimonadota bacterium | reverse complement strand
TATCGAGGTCCAGCGCGCTCTCGTCAATTCCGAGGTACTTTGCGAGGTCAGAAGTCGTTATCTGCGGCCCGTCGGCTTGCTGTTCGCCGCCGCCATCAGGATCAACCTTCTCTTCTGCGGTGGCGCCTTGCGACACCTCTTCTTGTGGATCGTCGTCCGCAGCGAGCATCCGCTCAATACGTTCCACAGGGTCCAGGTTACTAGCGTCCCCAGTGTCGGGGGTAGCGTTCGTCTCTTCCAAATTCACTCTCCAAGGGCCTACAGAGGGCGCATCACTGCGTTGCCCTGCAAACCCACCCCAATAAAGCCTTCCGGCTTAGAGGCTGGGGGCTGTCAGCCTTCTAACCTTCGCGCCCAATCTCTGCATCAATGGCCGAATCAAGCCATTCAGCAGGGGGCGCATCCATCTTTTCGTAGTTCATGGCTTCGGTTGCAATACCAACGCGCGCCTGAACGCTGTTTCGGAGCCAGTTGTATCTCGCTGCGTACCTCTCAAGCAGCGCCAAGTCCTTGGCGGGGATGGCGGACCACCCATCTGGCATGTTCACAAGTTCACCGCCTTTCAGCGATAGAACCGGATCGGCATCTTCTTGCGCTCCAGTTCGGTCAATTCAATCTGCGCCATCTCGCCGTCTTCGATCTTGCGGACAATCTCCCTCTTCAGCGCTTCCATCAGTTGCATGGAGATGACGACGTTTTCAGCGTGTCCAGGCTTCGTGGGGTCGCAAGCCTTGGCCTTCTCGACCAGGTAGCTCTCCACTGCGTCAAACGCCTCCCGGAAGTGCTTGTTCTCCAAAAGTTGTTTGGCCTCTTGGCCGATCACCCGGCGCTGCTCGGGGGACATGAAGTTGCGTAGGAACTGAATCACATGCCTCCTGCGGGGTCGTCGCCGGTAGCCGCATCGGACGCGCTCTCTTGCTGCGCGCTCAGCGTGGTTTCTGCATTGAGTTGGGCCGCATTGACCGAAGCGTCGGCCTTGATGCGGGCAATCAGGATGTCCACTTCCGCCTTGATGCCAGCCTTCTCCCGCTCAAGTTCCATGGTCATGGAGGCTTTGGCCGTCTCCAGCTCGCGCATCATGGACAGCTTCATCTGCTGCTGCTGCGCCTCCATCTCCTGGCGGTTCCTGTCCGTCTCCATCTGCATCTGCATACGCATTTGCTCAAGCTGGTTCTTGCCTTCGGCCTTCATCTGCTCGATCTGCTGCTGGGCCTGGAGCTTCGCCATAGCCTCCTGCATCTGAGGATTAGGCTGGTTCTGCTTCTCCTGCATCATCTGCTGGTACTCAGGCGACGAGGGCGAAAGGCCGTACTTCTCCGGCATGTCGAAGTCCATCGCCTTGGCAACGTCTTCAAACAGCGCGTACATCTTGGCGTACACCGGGGTAGGAGCCATCGCAGCGGCTTGCATCAATTGACCTTGAAGGCCGGACAGGAGCTGCAGCTTCTGGCGCTTTTCTTCCTCCGAGCCCGTACCCAGACCGACGCGAACCTTGAGGTCCGTCCGCTCCTTCCACTCCTGCGGGTTGATAGGGACCCACTTGCCACGCAGTTGTACCGTTCTCGGCTGGTCCTGATGACGAATGAGGATGGCGTGGCACTGAAGTACCGCCTCTTTCACACCCTCGGCCAGCATCCGCGTAATCATCTCTATCTTCTGAGATGCGCGGTTCAGGCTCTCCATGTACGCGCCCTTGGTCGTCTCCTTCAGGACATCGGGGTCCATGTCGGAGCCGGGGCGTATACCAGTCCTCGTTTCCTTGGTCTTATCCCAGTAGTCGATGGCAGGAAGAATCTTGTCCAGCACCGACGCGGTGGGAATGGGCATGAACGCATCGCCCACAGGCCCGTCGCCCTTGACCCGCTTCACCCCGCCCGGAGTCGAGGTCAGGAAGTCGCGGAC
>JAKFCC010000021.1:0-5083 GCA_036676795.1 Gemmatimonadota bacterium | reverse complement strand
GCAAAGCAGCCGGTCCCCTGGTGGGAGCTTTTGCCAGACGGGCACGCGGACGTCAGTGACGCGGAAGACCTGCCCGGTCTCTGAGAAATAGACCGTGTCGCACGCGGGTTCGGGACAGAACCGAAAAGTCACCATTTCCAGCAGCCCGAGCGCGTCAGGCGTCAGGAGCGCCTTAATCGTCGCGAGATCGACGGCCAGCGTCCGACCTTCGCACGCAGGACACGAGCGCGCCGAGTGCTCGACGGGCGGCGGGCAACAGCACTCGGCCATGGCCACTAGTATCGCCCCTGAAGCGCGCTTCAGAGTCAAGCCGTCCTGACGACGGAGCAAACCACGAGCAGATGCCCCATGGGGGAGCACGGAAAGTCGGCGCTGCGTCCGTCCAAACGGACATCTCCGAGCATTTTGGGGCCCAAGGCTCCAGCCGCAATCTTGTTTTTGATTTTCCTAACGTTCTAGAGGGCCTCGGTCTCTCCTCCGTAGACAGCCGACAGCTGCCGCCCGACTGCCATTGGCGCAGAAACTCCGGTGAGGTCTCCACGGCCTGTACGTAGACGAACCGCTGATTGAGCGCGAACTCGTTGCGAGGGATTGGCGAGCGGCCCGGGCGCTACGTCGGTGTGCTTAGAGCCCGGGAAGCCTGGGGACCGGAGCGGTGGGCGGCAGTCGCTTGGTCCAGGCCATTCGGCGCCCGTCCTGGGCGATCAGCGGATCGACGCCGAAGCTCTTGAGCCTGGACGGAGCCCAGCGAAGCCGGGCGGGTTTGGAGCGACGCGTCTGCCCGAGAAACGCGAAAACGGAGTCGTGCTTCTGACTCTTCATCCGCGGTGCTAAAAGACCAAAGTACCGAACGCCATGGCGATACCGATCGGGAACATGATCCGCCAAAGCGCTGAGGAAACCTTCCGGAGTGAAAACGGTCTCCACCCTTGTCTTGGTGCGGGTGTCCTTCGTCATATATCGGATTTCTTGACGGCCGATCTTACGGAAGCGGTGTAGCGCCACGGGTGGACGCCGCGCATACCGGCCGGCGTATGCGAGAAACTGTCTCTTCCCGCTGAATCGCTTGATGTGAGTGATCCACACGCGTTCCGATTGGGAATCAAGCAGCAGGTCCAGCTCGTCTCGCCCGGTAGTCATGCAAAGCACGCCTGCGTCGGCTGCCTGCCGCAGCAGTGAGAGCACCGCGAAGCGCCACATAGGCATCAGCGCCTTGCGGTCCACACCACACCTGTCGGCCCACCCAGTCCCGTCATCCCGGAGACCGCCTTCAGAGACAAGGATGTGTAGGTGGCAGTTGAAGTTGAGGTGCCCGCCGAATGTGTGCGGTACGACGACGATGATGAGTCGGACCCCGTACTTTCGCCGTGCCCATCGTTGAATGACTTCGGCACCAAGAACGGGCAGATCGTGTAGGAGGTGCCGATTCTGCCTGAACAGCGGCCAGAGAACGTCTGGCATGGTAAGGCAAAGATGTGCGTACGGCACCTCTGGAAGGTCGGCCCACTGATCACGCTGCCACGAGCGCGTTGCCTGGTAACCGCAACTCGGACACGCTCGCGATTTGCATGTGTGAGGCACAACTCGCTCTTCGGCGCCGGAGGCGAACACTTCAGCGCCCAGGGCGTCGGTTCCGCAAATGGTTACCTTTTGAAATGCCTCACGGACCGACGATCTTGTTTCGTCACGATCCCATTTGTCTCTGTGAGCGATGAGAAGCGCACGGAGCGCTCCGCGGCGGCCTGCCATCATCCGATCTCATTTCGGCAGACTTCGTCGAACAGCGCTCGGGTCACCACAACCGCCTTACCCGGCACGTCCAGCACCGCTGCGGTCAGTCCAGTGACGTTCTGAAGACCGAGGTTACGGGCGATGATCTCAGCGACATCACGCATTTCTGGCGGCCCGGACTTGGCATCTTTCACGTGTGACCTCACCAGCCGCCTAATCGTCTGGTCAATGCCGCGGCGGTGCTGGCGGTTCCATAAAGAGTCGATTTGAGCGTTCTTACTCAGACGCCGCCACTCCCAGGCTCGATGAATGCGTAACTCGCCCCGGATCAGGGCCTCGCGCACTTCGGGAATCACGCTTTCTAGCAACTGCTTCACCTTCGTGACGTTGCCAGTGGACACGCCGGCAGCCAGGGCAATGTCGGGACGAACATCTCGGCGTTTGACATTCGTCAAATTTGACGAGGCCCTTAGGGCTGGCTCCAAATCGAGGGCCAGGATGATTCTGCAGAAGTCGTTCAGTCCGGCCGAGCCCCTGTGGTACCGCAGTACCGCACGCAGCGCGTCCTCGTCCGATAGCGGGTGTTCGAAGCACGGCAGCGTCGCCTGTTCACGGTCCATCGCCACGCGCCAGCGAGCGTAGCCGTCAATGATGGTGCCGCCAGTGGTCGTAAGAAGTGGCTCGCGGACCGGGCCTGGATGCAACGAGACGCGGCGAACGCGGACAGCGATCGTGGAGGCACACAGACGCTCGTATGTCGGATGCGGACGCAGGGCCTGCGTGGCACGTTCTACGAGGCTACGAGCCGCCTGGACGTAGCCCGCCTCGCTTGAAACCGCGGCTACTGAAAGCACATTACCCCTTCCGCGTCGCCGGTCCGGGTTCCACCTGGCGGAGGTTGGCCTCGCATCGTGAGGCCGAGATCCGGTCGGAGAGCCATTGCTCAATTTCGTCTTCGGGCCAAGCAACCGCCCGCACGCCAATGTTGATAGGCCTGGGAAACTCGTTTCGTGCAACCAGCTTGTAAATTGCCGACCGGCTGAAGCCGCAACGCTGAATCACCTGAGGAAGCCGAAGAACTGTCGTTGCCACATTACCCTCCCTGTTCGCAGTGAACGGCAGGATACACAGCGAGACCGAAAGCCAGGGCGGTCTAATTCCCGGTAATTCTTCGCGGAGACATTAGAGCGAGGACAAACCCAGGTAGAGGCTGGAGCGGCGTTCGATTCAGGATATCCCGTCGGTTCTTGCGACCCTTGAGGCGTTGTGTAAACCGTCTATCAACCGCGCCTTGGCCTCCCGCTGCAAGCGGTCGGTCCCATGCGAGAACGCGACTCTCGATCGCAGCTGGATCAAGCCCTTTAGGCCCACACTTCGCGAGGAGCAATCTAGCGAGCGTTAGGCACACTTCCCCAATCGACTCCGATTCATCCGGCGATAGGAAGTCCGAAGGCGCGTCTGGGTGGCTGAAGAGGACGAGGTAATGAAACCCCGCCAACGCCTCAGCCCTTTCGACGGTCCATAGGTTGATCGTCGAACCAGAACGGCGGCGTCGCTTTGAAGCGGCGCACAACTTCCCGCCAAAGCTCGGCAGGGCGGCAAGCGGAGTCTTATCGAGACCGAAGCCTTCGGTCCTGGTCGCTATGAGCGACCCCACAACTTCCGCGTCGCGCTGGCTCAGGCGCAGTGGACCAAGAACACCGGCTCGGCTCATCCTGGCTCCTCGGACTGGCGCTCAGCCATGTAGCGGAAGGACCTTCGCTGGTTCCTTCGTCGCGAACTGGGCCCATGAGTCCATCAGCTTTCTACGCTGGTCGAACAAGTCCGAGCGGAAGTAGGCGGCCTCGGTCTTGTTGCCGACGACGTGCGCGAGTGCGGCTTCGCAAACCGCCCTGGGCGTGCTGGTTCGTTCCGCAGCCCAATCTCGAAAGGTGCTCCTGAAGCCGTGGGTCGTGATGTCGGTGCGCTTTACTCGACGCAACAACATGAGGAACACCATGTTCGAGAGCGGCACCGTTGACGTCCGCCCACGAAACACGTACGGACTGCCATCGCTGATCTTTTCCGCAGCGTCGAGCAGTTCCAAGCAGCGGGGCGAGAGGGGCACCCTGTGCTCGCGCCCGGCTTTGATGCGTTCGGCGGGGATCGTCCACGTCTTCGATACGCGATCGATTTCGGTCCACTTCGCGCCCGTGACCTCAGTCGTTCGCGCAGCCGTAAGGATGAGGAACTCAAACGCGAGTTTGGCCGGCTCGCCAGTGTTTGAGTCTCGAATGGTCTCTACGAACGCTGGGACTTGGCTGTGTGACAGCGCAGGGTGGTGCGCAGCCGTCTGCCGATGCTTAGGAAGCACCTTGGTTATCCCTTCGACAGGGTTGTTGCCGGTTCTGTGACCGGACGCGAGCGCCCAGTCGAGTACAACCTTCACGCGCTGCTTCACCCGACGCGCCGTCTCAGGCTTCGCTGTCCAGATCGGCGTCAGAGCCTTTAGAACATCCCCGGCATCAATCGCGCTGACGGGCCGAGAGCCGAACACGGGAAAGACATCGGCCTGCAGGGATGCGAGCCAATCGGTCTTGTGCTTCTTGTTTCGGAACGACGCAGCATGTTGGGAGTGGACCTCCTTAGCCGCCTCCTCGAACGTCGGTACGGTCCGGCGCTCAGACCTACGCGTGGCGAGAACGTCCTGCCCTTTGCGCGCCAGGGAGCGGAGCCGCGTTGCCTCACCCCGTGCCTCTGCGAGCGAGACGAGCTGCAATGAGCCCAGGCCGATGTCGCAACGCTTGCCGGACACGATCGTGCGAAGCATCCATCGTTTGGCGCCGGAGTTTTCGATGAGCAGATACAACCCGTTGCCGTCGGCGTGGCGCCCAGGTTTGGTAAGGCTCTTGGCGCGAACTGCGTTGAGGCGCTGATGCGGATGACGGCCCTTCGGCTTCGGCATTGAGGCTCCCCTGTCCCTCATCCCGTCCCACATTGGCGCGAGGATGTTAGAAATTCTTCGTGGGCGTTAGGAGACCAAGTCTAGCAGTTCTCATAGGGAATTCTCTGTTTTCAAAGATGTTCGGAGAAGTTCGGAGACGTCGAGTCAGCGGACGCCGCCTCCACCATTCGACTCGCGCGCGAAGCGCGAGTCGAATGGTGCCCTGAGCGACTCATGAATGCGTTGGAGTCGAAGGGCACTGTCTGAACGCACTTCGATGTGCTCGCTCATGGCGGAGCCCTGACAGGGAGAATGCCCTGAGCGAGGCCGCAGGCCGAGTCGAAGGGCCCTTCGACTCCCCCGATCTTCGCCGATGTGCCGCTCAGGGCCTTTGGCCCTCTCCGCATAAACAACTGTTCGATTGTTGTA
>JAKFCC010000020.1:0-4075 GCA_036676795.1 Gemmatimonadota bacterium | reverse complement strand
AGGTCGTCGATCAGGAAACCGGCGAGGACATCACCGACAAGATCAACGCCGAGCGCGCCGAACGCGGCGAGCCCCCGCTGTCCGACGACACCGGCGGCCGTCCGAAGCGTGAAGGCGGCGGCGATCGCGATCGCGGACGCAGCCGTCGCTAGGGCGACCGAGCTGAACTGAACGGGGCCCCGGCGGAAACGCCGGGGCCTTTTTCGTGGCTGCACCCGAAAAACAGGGTGCGAAGCGTGCACAGGGTGCACTGCGTGCGGGGCGGAAAAACACCGTCCGGATGGTCCGGATGGTCCGGATGGCGGTGCGGGATTCGGTTGTCAAAGATCGCAGGCGACGGTCAGACCCGGAGTATCGCACGGGCCCTTCCTGCGGCTTGCAAATGACGCTGCTCCCGCGATGGAAGACCGCGCGATCAAGGGGTTGGCGGCGCGAAGTCATCTGGCTGGCGGCGAAAGGCTGGCACTGTCTCCTCCCTGTTCGCGCAGCGAACGGGGAGGGGGACCGCGAAGCGGTGGAGGGGCGCCGGATGCGCGCGCGGTCTTACCCCTCCACCCCTTCGGGGTCCCCCTCCCCATCGGCTTCGCCGACAGGGAGGAGACAGGAGGGGCGGCGGCCCGGCTGGTCGAGGGCCATCTGCACTGCACGCTCTACCCGTGCGACGCGGCGGAGGTGATGCCGCTGTTGGGGTGGGAGAGACGGAAGGGGAACATAGCACCACGGCGCGAACGGTGGGCTTCGTAACGCCAGTAACTTCGCGATCTGAATTCATCGCAATGTCGTAGCGGTTGCGCGAAACACGCCGTAGTCTCGTTCGCTCACCGACCGTTGAGCGACACCAAGAGCCGAACATGACCGACATGCCGCAACGTGGACTTGTATTCCTTTCCCACCACGCAAACGACAAACCGGTTGTTGAGCCAGTGTTCCGTGGGCTTGACCCCGCAACGACGTTCTACGACACCAGATCAATCGGTCCTGGTCAGTCCACATTGGAAGCCATGAAGGAGGCGGCCGCAAACGCAGCTGTATTTGTGCTCTTTCACTCCGAAAATTCTCACAGCGATTGGGTAGAGTTCGAGAAAAATCTCGCCGAGGTCGAGAAAATTACCGCGCGGCATATGCGTATTGTTGTTCATCCTGTGGGCGAAGCCTCTTATCGAACGCTTCCGGACTGGATGAAAAGGTATATGACCACGACTCCCCAGTACCGAACGAACGACTTGGTTAGGACCGTCCAGTCCGCGCATTCTGAAGCGCTCGAAGGGCTGTATCCGGAGTTGGTACAAGAATACCCGGGGCGTGAAGCTCTGGTACGCCAAGTGTCATTGGACGTCATGCGTTCTGCAGCCCAAACTGGCGGTGCTTTGAATGTCGTAGTACTCACCGGTGTTCAGGGAATGGGACGGGGTACGGTAGCGACGCAGATTTCCAAGTTGGCCTTTCGGGGCCTACGCCCTGCAGGTCCGATTTTTGATTTACCCCGAAATGCGGATGCTGTTGACTGGCATTTGCGTTTCCATGAGGACCTGCATGGTCGCCTCAGCGCAGATGAGGCAAAGCGGCAATCGGAGGCATTCTCTGCGCTCTCGCCCTCTTCGCAGGCGGACATGCTCCTCAACGCCCTATCTCATTGGGGCAACCTAAATCAGGTAGTCACCATAAGAAGCAGGTGGGGGCTGCGAGACCGTGGGCGTGCGTTGCGCCCGTGGCTCGATCACCTACTGACCCTTCTGGCAAGCCGGCCGGACATCCGGCTCGTTCTTATATCGGAACGCCAGTTGCCTGTTGAGGTTACGGATAAATTTCCGAATACGAAGCAGTACTCGGTCGATCCGCTCAATGATGAAACCATAGAATACATTCTAGGTAGAAGAATTGATCCACGGTTTATGAAACTAGAGCGATTGAGCTCCATCTCACGGAAAGTTCATGGGCACCCTGCAACGTCAAACTATGTGTCGTATCTGATTAATAACGGAAGGAGCATGGATTCGCTTGAAGTTCTTCCGGAGCCGATCCATGCGTTTCAGGATAAAGTCCTGAAAGAAATTTTTGACGATGGGATTCTCTCGGATAATCAGAGAAAGGTTTTGAAGCTTCTTAGCTGGTTCCCGCTTCTGTCGGCTGACATTTTGGTCGAGGCGTTTCCGGAAGCCGACAAGGACACAATTCTGACCGAGCTCTGGGAGCTGTCCGATTTCTCCCTAGTTGAGCAATCAGAGCAAGGTCGATACCGCGTTCCAACCATAGTCGCTTCCTCGTATAGGCGCTCCTCAAAAGAGCACGACAGGGAATCGTTCTCAAAGGTGGCTGGTCTGCTTGAGCAGAGGTTCAGTAAAGATGCGATAGACATCGATCTGGTAGAATCTCTTCTTATAGGTATTGTTGCCGAGCGTGGTGAAATTCCTCTGGAGTTCACTTCTTTCCTGACGCCATCAAATCTTCTTGGTGTTGTTGAAAGCGAATACTATGCCGCCTTGGGTGCTTCAGACGAGGAGGCGTCCACCCATTTTGAGCGGGCTGGGAAGCTCGGGTCTCTGGCGATGTCTATGACCGGA
This sequence comes from Gemmatimonadota bacterium, assembly GCA_036676795.1. Lineage (GTDB taxonomy): Bacteria > Gemmatimonadota > Gemmatimonadetes > Gemmatimonadales > Gemmatimonadaceae > UBA4720. The sequence goes on along the minus strand of JAKFCC010000020.1, from coordinate 1,514 downwards.
TCCGAAGACACTATAGAAAACATATTATTCTATGCAGCAGACAGTTTTGTGAGGAACGGAGATTACCCGTCCGAGATAATTTCTTATATGCGGACAAAAGGTTTTCTTTCCGTTGAATATATAGAAGGAAGCTATCTATACCATAAGAAGCGAGACTACGCGGGTGCAGCCGCGTGTCTCAATCGAACTCTTTCGGGCAAGAACTTTATGCTTAGAAATGTTCGGCTACTTGCAAGAATACACTTACGGACTGGAAAATTTGCCGACGCTTTGGACGTGCTGGCCAAGGTCCATGAAGGCCGACTTGCACGTGATGTGGGTTTGATTGTGATGAAAATCCGGGCCCTTCGCGGTGTTCGAAACTACGACGAAGCACGAAAGCTAGAGCCTTTGATCGCAGACAAAGAAGACGATTACGGCGAGCATGCGCTTTACAGGGCTACGCAGGCCTTTAGGTCCTCTCAATATAAGGCTTGCAGAGGGCATATTGCAGATGCGCGCAAAGCTCCTCGGTCGAACAAGTTGACTCTGCGGCTCCTCGAATGCGCTAGTGAAATCGAAGAAGGGGAAAATCAGAATCTTGCTGAAACGTGCGCGGTCGCCCGCTCAGCTGGGCGTGATGCAGACGCTCTTCAACTCCAAGCAAGGGCAGCGCTTTACGCCGGCAACTGGCGGGACGCCGAGCAGTATATGGCCCAAGTCGACCATGCCGACTATTTCGACTTGGCGGTAATGAGTCGGATCATTGATCATAAACTGACCGATTTCGAGGTGTCGTCTGACCCGGTGGCCTTGGCCGCGGCGAGGGGCGAGCGCGATGACGTGATCCGCAGGATGACTTTAGGAAGCGAGATTTCTCGATACTAGCCTCAATGCCTCAATGCACCCGCGCCTTCCCGATCTCCAGCCCTCCATCCCCCGCTGACACCGCGATCACGCTTCCGTCCTCGATCTCGCCCGCCAGCAGCTTCCGCGCGATCGGGTCGACGAGGTCCTTCTGGATCACCCGCTTCAGCGGCCGGGCGCCATAGACCGGGTCGTAGCCCTTGTCGGCCAGCCAGGCGTAGGCGCCGTCGTCGAGCGACAGCGTCAGTCTCCGGTCGGCCAGCAGCTTCTCGAAGCGGGAAAGCTGTATGCGGACGATCCCCGACATCTGGTCGCGGCCGAGGCGGCGGAACAGGATGATCTCGTCGATGCGGTTCAGGAACTCGGGGCGGAAATGGCCGCGGACCTGTTCCATGACATAGGGGCGCACGGCCTCGACGTCGTCGCCCTCGCCCTGGTTGGCCAAAGCTTCCGAACCCAGATTGCTGGTCATGATGATCAGGGTGTTCTTGAAGTCGATGACGCGGCCCTGGCCGTCGGTCAGGCGGCCGTCGTCGAGCACCTGCAGCAGGACGTTGAAGACGTCGGGGTGGGCCTTTTCGACCTCGTCGAACAGGACGACCTGATAGGGGCGGCGGCGCACGGCCTCGGTCAGGGCGCCGCCCTCGTCATAGCCGACATAGCCGGGA
>JAKFCC010000019.1:0-9275 GCA_036676795.1 Gemmatimonadota bacterium | reverse complement strand
ATGACCGATGTGCTCATTGGGTCGATGTTCTTTGCGGCCGATGTGAAGGCGAGGAACTACAAACCGATTTACGGTGTGCTCTGGGACATGATCGGCGACAGGGACCTCCGCATCATGCGCGAGAAAAACTCGCTGGCCGGCGCCCCTGAAGTCGTGGACCGTGTCTGGGACGTGGCAGCATCGATGGGTTACCAGAAGTACTTCGTGCCGGAGACCTTCCCCGACCCAATCACCGACGATCATATCCCGCTGATTCAAGCCGGCTTGCGCGTGATAGATGTGATCGATCTCGACTACCCACATCACCACCGCACCACGGACACCATTGACAAGATCAGCGCTGAATCGCTGAAGATCGTCGGGGATGTAGCAACCGCGCTGGTAACGCGTCAGTGACCAGGACGATGTTCGAGGAGCTCGAAACGCCGATACCGGTCGTTGACCTCGACATCATGGAGCGCAACCTGGATCGAATGTCGACCTATGCAGCCAAGCATGGTCTGCGACTTCGACCGCACACCAAGACACACAAGAGCCCGTGGATTGCAGCGCAGCAAATCGAACGCGGGGCCACTGGACTGACTTGCGCGACACCGCGCGAAGCGGAAGTAATGAGCACTGTTGGTTCGGACATCCTGCTCGGCTTTCCTGCCGTCGGAGCCGGTAAGGTCCGCCGTATTGCAGCCATCCCGAGGGAAGTAGATGTAACGGTAGCACTGGACTCCGAAACCGCGCTGATGGACCTGGCGGCCGCTGCGCACAAGGCTGGCAGATCGATCGGTGTGTACGTGGAACTCGATCTTGGGATGCACAGGGTAGGGATTGCATCGGCAGAGCAGGCGGCGGAGCTGGCCATGCTTGTCACGCAGACGCGGCCACTCGAGTATGCGGGCATCGCGTTCTATCCCGGTCACATTCGCGAGAACGTCGGCGATCAGGGACCATCGCTCGAGATGCTCTCGACACGGCTCGAGGAAGCGCTCGACGTGATGGATTCATACGGTGTGCGTCACCCGGTTGTGAGCGGTGGATCCACTCCGACAGTGTGGCGCTCACACGAGATTCGCGGGATGACAGAGATCAGGCCAGGCACCTACGTCTTCAACGATCGCACTACCGCCATGATTGGAGCATGTGACTGGAGCGACTGTGCCCTGACGGTGCTGGCGACCGTGGTGAGTACTGCCGTAGATGGCCAGGCCGTCATCGATGCCGGCACGAAATCACTCGGACGCGAGCCGATACGCGGTACGCCGGGCGAAGGGTTTGGTTCGCTTCTCGAGCATCCGGAGGTAACTGTGCGCGGGATGTCCGAGGAGCACGGAATTCTGGAACTCAAGGACTCGGACTGGAAACCCGAAGTCGGCGAGCGTGTCCGCGTCATCCCTAATCATGTCTGCATCGTGGTTCATCTCTTCGACGAACTGGCTGGTGTACGGGGTGCCAGGGTGGAAAAGACCTGGCCCGTCACGGCCCGGGGCAGATAACGCACTAGTTCGCTGTCGCCCCTGAGCTTCTGGTTTCCCGGTCAAACCCGCACCGTGTACATCACACGCATGCCTACGCCAGGGGAACGAAAGGCTTTGATGTTCATGACGGCAGTGATAGTCCTGGGCGGGGCGACACGTGTTTTTCGCAGCACTGTCGGCCGCAAGCCAATGGACCCGAAATCGGCTGCATTGCTCCAACGGCAGGTGCAGGCCGTTGACTCGGCCCTTGCCGCGAAATCGTCAGGTTCCGGGAGGCGCAGGAAGAAGAGCTCGTCAACAGATTCGCCGCATGTTTTCCGGGTGGTTGACCTCGACTTTGCCTCCAGCCACGAGATTGAGACTTTGCGTGGGATCGGGCCGGCAATGGCAGCCAGAATTGTCGCTGACAGAGACTCCTTTGGCGCTTTTGGGTCCATCGAGGGGTTTCAGCGGGTAAAAGGCGTCGGACCGGCACTGGCCGGAAAGCTGGCAGGGCATGTAACTTTTTCGGGGGTGCCGCGTCCTGTAAGCACTGTAGTTTCAAGGCGATCCGTCAAGAAGGACCCCAAACGGAAAAGCCGCCGGAGGGAAGAGGTTTATTGACTGCACCTGCCATCACACCTGAACGAATTGGCGACATGCTGCTCCGCGAAGGCCTCATTACCGCGGAACAGCTCAGCCAGGCCACTCAGGAGCAAACACAAAATGGAACGCGCATAGGCTACAACCTGGTAAAGCTCGGTTTCATCCAGGAAACCGACCTGACCAGGATGCTGGCGCGCCAGTACCGCATGCCCGCCGTCGACCTGACCAAGTTCGAGGTGGATCCGCGCATCGCGAAGCTGATTCCTGCGGAACTGGCCATGAAGCACCTCGTGCTGCCCCTGAAGCGGGATGGCCGCACGCTCACCGTCGCCATGGTGGAGCCAACGGACGTTCGGGTCCTCGATGACCTGAAGTTCATTACGCGCTTCGACATCTTCCCGGTGATCGCCGGGGAGTTCACCCTCAGGAACCTGCTCGAGCGCGTGTTCGAGTCGGGCGAAGCACAGATGGAAAATCTCGTCGCCAGCATCCTCGGCGACGACGAGTCGGACATCGAGGTGCTCGAGACCGGCGATGAGGAGATGACTGCGGCGGCACTCACTGTCGCTGTCAACGAAGCGCCTGTCGTAAAGCTGATCAACGCAATCCTCACGGATGCGGTGAAGCGCGGTGCCTCCGACATTCACTTTGAATGTTTCGAGAACGAGCTGCGCCTGCGCTATCGCATCGACGGCGCGCTCCAGGAGATCATGAAGCCACCCATGAAGATGCGGGCGGCGCTGATCTCGCGCTTCAAGATCATGGCGAGCCTCAACATCGCCGAGCGCCGCGTTCCGCAGGACGGCCGCATCAAGCTCAAGATCGGCAGGCGCGTCATCGACTTCCGGGTATCCACGCTGCCTACGCTTTTCGGAGAAAAGGTCGTTCTCCGAATCCTGGACAAGGGAAACCTCACTTTCGACCTCGAGAAGTTCGGGATCGAACCGCGAGCCGAGCGCGAGCTGATGGACGCGATCTCCAATCCCTATGGCATGGTGCTGGTTACCGGACCCACAGGATCCGGAAAGACCACGACCCTGTATTCAGCTCTGTCCAAGATCAACAATATCGACGTCAACATCATGACGGCCGAGGACCCGGTTGAGTACAATCTCTTTGGAATCAACCAGGTGCACGTCCGTGCTGAGGTCGGGCTCACTTTCGCTTCCGCGCTGCGCGCCTTTCTCCGGCAGGATCCGAATATCATCATGCTTGGAGAAATCCGTGACATGGAGACGGGAAGCATCGCGATTCGCGCGGCGCTTACCGGCCACCTCGTGCTCTCGACCCTCCACACGAACTCCGCGCCTGAAACGGTGACTCGTCTTCTGGACATGGGTCTCGAAGGGTTCAATGTCGCGTCCGCGCTCAACCTGGTTCTGGCCCAGCGTCTTGTGCGGCGCATCTGTTCAAACTGCATCGAGAAATACACACCTGCGCCTGAGGAATTCACCGCGGCGAAGGTCGGGCCTGAAAGTACGCTTCGCGACCTCCAGTTCACGGAGGAGAGCATCCGCGACGCAAAGGCGCGGGCGACGCCAATTGCGGTAGAGCATATCAAGTCGGTGACGCTGGATACAAGGCTCAGGGATCTCCCATACTTCAGGGGTCGCGGCTGCGAGCAGTGCGGCAAGACCGGCTTGCGGGGCCGGCAGGGGGTTTACGAGGTTTTGTTCATGACACCGCCGCTCAGAAAGCTTATCATGCAGAACGCGGGCGCCGCCGATATTACGAAGAAGGCGATCGAGGAGGGGATGCTGACCCTTCGAATGGATGGATGGCTCAAGGTAATGAAGGGAATTACCACGATCGATCAGATCGTGCGTGAAACCTCCGCTTAACACTCAAGGGAACACGATGACCGGTCCGATGTCGATCGATACTTTCTCCAATCAGGCGGCCGCAGCACCAGCGCCCGTGACGCTGAACCTGCGAACCCTTCTGGATGAAATGGTTGCGAAGGGAGCGTCGGATTTGCACCTGGTTGCCGGGGAGCGTCCCAAGCTGCGCATCGACGGCGAGATCGTGAGCTCCTCGCACGAAGCCCCGCTGACTCCAAAAGAGACTCTGACGCTCGCCTACTCTGTTCTCACGGAAAACCAGAAGAAGCGGTTCGAGCTCGAGGACGAGCTCGATTTTTCGTTTGGAATACAGAACCTCGCGCGATTCCGTGGAAACTGTTTCAAGCAGCGTGGGTGTGTTTCCATGGTCATGCGGCAGATTCCCTTTCAGATCAAGACCTTTGGCGACCTCAATCTTCCTCCGGCAATCGCGAAGATGGCCGAGAAGCCGCGCGGTCTTGTGCTAGTGACAGGTCCTACGGGCTCGGGTAAGTCCACCACGCTTGCCGCGATGATCGACAAGATCAACGCTGAGCGCCGCGGTCATATCATCACGGTCGAAGATCCCATCGAGTTCGTGCACCGCCATCAGGGCTGCATCATCAATCAGCGCGAAGTGGGCACGGATACCAAGTCGTTCGCCAATGCTCTCAAGTACGCCCTGCGTGAGGACCCCGACGTCATACTGATCGGTGAAATGCGCGACCTGGAGACAATCCAGGCAGCACTGACCATTGCGGAGACGGGCCACCTGGCCCTGGCTACGCTGCACACTAACTCCGCAGCGGAAGCGATCAACCGCATTATCGACGTGTTTCCGTCGCACCAGCAGTCGCAGGTGCGCGCCCAGCTCGCATTCGTGCTCGAAGGAATCATTACGCAAACCCTGGTTCCAAAGCAGGTCGGCAGGGGACGCGCACTCGCGGCCGAAATCCTCGTGGTGACGCCTGCCATTCGCGCACTTATTCGTGACGACAAGATTCACCAGATCTATTCGTCCATGCAGTCAGGCAAGAAGTTCGGAATGCAGACCCTCAATGATGCGCTCTACAATCTCTACATGAGCCGTGAGGTTTCTTCCGAGGATGCCCTCCGGGTCAGCGGGGATCCAGTGGAGTTCATGCGCATGATCGGGCAGGAGCCAGCAGACGGCGACGGCGGTCGCCCACCTGGAGCACCGACAACGCCCCGTCCCACTTTCGGCACCAAGCGGTAAGCGCGGACAGTGCCGACATTCACCTACACTGCCCGCTCATTTTCGGGCGACCTGAGGACAGCAACTGTAGACGCCCCATCGCGAGATGAGGTGATCGCCCAGTTACGGCGTCAGCGGCTGAGTGTCGTGAAGATCGACGAGCAGGGTGGAAAGTCGAAGGCCGGCGGCAAGATCAAGATGCGCGACATCGTGATTTTCACCCGCCAGTTCTCGACCATGATCAACGCAGGTCTTCCGCTCGTGCAGGCCCTCACCATTCTGTCCGAGCAGACCGAAAGCAAGCCGCTCGCCGAAGTTACGCGCCGGGTTGTTTTTGACGTGGAGTCGGGACACACAGTAGCCGACGCGCTGTCGAAACATCCCAAGGCGTTCACCAATCTCTATGTGAACATGGTTGCGGCGGGTGAGGCGGGCGGTATTCTCGACACAATTCTGCTGCGCCTAGCGGGCTTCCTCGAAAAGAACGACAAGCTGGTCAGGAAGGTCAAAGGCGCGATGATTTATCCGTCGATGATCTTCGGTGTGGCATTTCTCGCCATCATCGTTCTTCTCATCGTCGTCATACCCGTGTTCCAAACGATGTTTGCCTCGGTCGGCGTTCCACTCCCGCTCGCGACCCGCATTGTCATCGCCCTTTCGGTGGCGCTCAAGAGCTACTGGTGGATGATTCTCGGAGGGGGCATCGCCGTCTTCCTTGTGGGCCGCCGGTACTACGCGACTCCCACGGGCAAGTTCAACATCGATCGAATAATGCTGTACATCCCCATTCTGGGAGATGTTCTTCGCAAGTCGTCTGTGTCGCGCTTTACGCGCACGCTTGGCACACTCATCAGCTCTGGCGTCAGCATTCTGGACGGACTGGAGATCACGGCAAAGACGGCGGGCAACAGGGTTGTGCAGACCGCAATTCTCGAGTCGCGGGCATCCATCGCCGGCGGTGAGACGATCGCTGGTCCGCTCAGGAAGTCCGGAGTGTTCCCGCCCATGGTTATTTCCATGATCGCGGTCGGCGAACAGACGGGAGGGCTGGACGAAATGCTCTCGAAGATTGCCGACTTCTACGACGACGAAGTCGATGCTGCCGTCAGTAATCTGCTCGCCATGCTCGAGCCGATAATGATCGTATTTCTCGGAGTCGTTGTCGGGGGAATGATCGTGGCGATGTATCTGCCCATCTTCGACATCATGGATGCGGTGAGCTGAGCCACCCTTGATGGGGTTTTCCTGAAGCTACCCCGCAGCGCTGTATCCGCTCGTCAGGTTATTCCCGTCTCAGGTCACACCGGATGCAGCCGGATCGTGGTTCCAAGGTTCAGTTCCGCTGCTCTGTCATACGCCAGTACTGCGCACATGACGTCCTGAAAAGCCACACCCGTGCTGTCGAAGACGATTCTCTCTGTCTCCGACTCCCGCCCCGCAATCGCGCCGCTCAGGATTTCTGATAGTTCCCCATGCACACTGCTTCGCTGCATCATGCCGGCGCTGAGGGCGTGATGCAAATCCCCAAACGCGGCGCACTGGTCGAGGCTGTCTACGACCACCTTGGCGTCCGCCATGAGTGAAGGGGAGAGTTCCTGCTTGTCTTCATTGTCAGCACCTACTGCCGCGACGAATGCACCGGCTGCGACATGGCGGGGTTCCAGAAAGGCTGCTTTGGATGAAGTGCAGGTTACAATGATGTCGCTGGCGGGGGCGCAATCGTCCAGGCGTGCCACGGGAATAATCCGCAACTCCGGCGTGGAAAAGCTGGCGGCAAATCCCTCCGCCTTCGCCGTGTCCCGGTCCGTGACGAACACTTTCTCAATTGGTCGAACGGCAGCCAGCGCCCGAAGGTGAGGTTCGGCCTGCGCGCCACAGCCCACGATCGTGAGTGTGTGACTGTCGGCCCGGGAAAGTGCACGCGCCGCAACCGCTGAGGCAGCCGCAGTACGGAGAAGTGTCAGCGAAATTGAATCGATCAGCGCAACTACCTTCCCCGTACTGCTCTCGAAAAGGGCGACCACTCCCTGAATTGTGGGAAGGTTCACCAGCGGGTTGGAAGTAAAGTTGGCGTTGATCTTCGTTGCGAAGTAGCCGGTGGTCCCTTCGGCCTTCATCAGGGCGGACTTTACATGAAAGCTGCCGCCAGGCGCATGAAATCCCAGGACCTTCGACTCGATCGCGGACGCCGACATCCTGAAGCCCCGCTCCACCGCGTCGATAGAGGAAACGGTATCAAGTACCTGCGCTACGTCGCCTGCTGCGAGGATCCTGGTAATGGACTTACTGCCGGCCGTTGTCAGTCATCAGTCCGAGCTTAAGCGCGAAGTCAACATAGTCGGACCTGTGGGCCAGATTGAGCTTCTCGTTGATCCGCTGCTTGTACGTGTCGACAGTCTTTGGACTGATGAAAAGCTTTTCACCAATTTCAGGAGCGCTGAAACCGCGGGCGACGAGCCGCAGAACGTCCTGTTCGCGTTCCGTCAGTTTCTCGTACTTGCTGCGATCATCAGCGTGTTCGGCTTTGCGCTGAATGCTGCTGGCGAGAGCCCGTGCTGCTGATGGCTGCATGTAGACGTCGCCCTTGGCGACGGCCCTCACCGCATCCACCAGTTCGCGGTCGGCCGCACTCTTCACCAGATACCCGCTGGCACCTGCTTCGAGGAGCGGAATCAGGTAGGAATCCTCAGCATGCATAGTGAGAATGAGAACCTTGCCGCGAGTCCCCTTCGCGATAAGCTCCCGTGTGGCATCCGCTCCATCCATTTCCGCCATCGAAAGATCCATGACGATGACATCGGGATCGAGCCGGGCTGCAAGGGACAGTGCATCCTTCCCGTTGCTGCCTTCGCCAATCACCTGGATGTCCTTGGCGCCGCCGAGCACAGCTTTGAGGCCGGCGCGCACTACCGCATGGTCGTCCACCAGAATTACCGAGATGCCGTCTTTCACGCAGCCTCCATCTGTCGTTTGAGACGTGCGATGACGCGCGTCCCCCCCTCAAAATTACTCTCAATAGACAGCTCTCCGCCAAGCAGCGCCAGTCGCTCTGCCATGGGGACGAGAGATTCCTGCACCGCCCAGCCCTGCTTTCCGTTGAATGAGCAGTTGTCGTCTATCTCCAGCTGAACGATGTCATTGTCCGACGATACCGCAACCCTGACTGTGCCGCCTGCTGCATTTCCCTCGATATTGCGAAGCACCTCCTGAGCGACACGATAGAGAGTGCTCGATGCCGGCGAGGTGATTGGGTCATTGAAGCTCTTTACCGACAGCTGAATATCGATCAGTGACCTGCTCATCGTGGCTCGCGCGAGGGCCTCTAGTGCGGCAGGCAGCCCCAGGTCGTCGGCAACACGCGGGTGCAGCTCGCGCGATACAGATCTGAGATCTTCCATCGCAGTCCGCAGCAACCTGACAACTTCGGCGATGTCTTCCGACGCGGGGACGCCCTCCAGCAAACGCGCAGCTGCAGCCGCCCTGTAGCTCGCCGCGGCGAGAGTCTGCCCGATCGACTCGTGCAGTTCGCGGGCGACACTGGCCCGCTCGCGCTCCTGCGCGTAGACAATGCGCGCGCCACTTTCCCGCATCAGCTCCCGGGACTTGGACAGGTACTCGAGCGTCGCGTTGAATGTCTCGGCGAGCTGGGCAAGACCGGAATCGGCAATCACCGATGGCTGTACCCGTGCATCCAGATCGCCAAGGGCGACTCGCTCGGCAATGAGACGGATTTCATTGACCGGCCTGAGCGCGAGACGAACGAGAATGAAGTTGATCGCAGCACCCACGATCAGCAGTGAAATAATCGCATATTCAATAGCGGGTCGGGTCTCCGTGGTCCCGGCCATCCCCACCGCAAGTGAAACAAACGCAATCACAATCACTGCCAGGTTGGGAATGAGCAGCTTCATTTCCAGCGGCATGCGCAGCAACTGCCGCAGGAACCGGTGCATGCCCACAGTAGGAGCCAGCCTTGCCACCGCTATTTCCTCATTGGTCATTTCACGATGAGAGCCGTGACCATTCCAAACATTCCGTGTTCCGACTCGGCGTGGGGCAGAATGTGGCAATGAAAGGCCCAGGTTCCCGGGTTGGTGCAGTTCACGATAACATCCCACCGTTCCCCCGGTGCAACGTTCAGCGTATCGCACTTCCAGGGCGCAGGCTGCGGCCACCCGTCTTTTG
>JAKFCC010000018.1:0-2328 GCA_036676795.1 Gemmatimonadota bacterium | reverse complement strand
CGCGCGCCTGAATGTCACCTTGCCGAGATATTCTCCGTTGAAGTTCGCGGGCGACCAGACATTGCGGCCGCGGATTACATCAACCGGGTCGTCATCGACTTCGGATGCTGGCGTGTATCCGGCAGCAAGAGCTGTCGCAAACACGAACGGCTTGAACGCCGATCCGGGCTGGCGCTTTGCGCTGAGTGCGCGATTGAAGTTGCCGGCTTCATAGAAGCGTCCGCCCACTAGCGCGCGAATGTCGCCATTGCGGGGATCCATTGCGACCATCGCGCCCTGGACGCTCCTTCCTATGGATGCTGCCCGGCGCTGAACCGCGCGGTCGGCGGCGCGCTGCGCGGAGTAATCCAGCGTTGAGTAGACAGTTATGTCTGCAACGTCTTCTTCTCGCGACTTGAGAATCGAGTCTGCCAGCGAGCGCACTGCGTCGAGTGCGAAGGAGTCCATGTCGCCGGCGGGTTTCCATTCATTCTTTGCAATTCGGAGCGGATCACGCTTGGCGCGCTCCGCCGCGGCGTTGGACAGATATCCATCGCGCTCCATCAGGCTGAGCACCAGGTTGCGCCGCTCTGTAGCGCGCTTCGGATGTCTTCGCGGTGTGTACGCGGACGGAGCCTTTGGAAGCGCCGCCAGCATTGCGCCCTGCGACACTGTCAGGCTTTTCGTCGTGCGCCCAAAGAGGTCTCGGCTCGCCGCCTCGATTCCATACACTCCGTTGCCGAGGTATATGGCATTGAGATACACCTCGAGGATCTGGTCCTTGGTGAGCGTGCGCTCCATGAGCCGCGCTACGCGCAGCTCAACCAGCTTCTGTGGAAGCGAGCGTGCCTTGAAACGTCCAACTACGAAAGTGTTGCGAGCCGCCTGCATGGTGATGGTGCTGAATCCCTGGGCGACGCCGGCCGATTTTACATTGGCTGCGATCGCGCGCAGGAAGCCGCGCCAGTCCACGCCGTTATGGTCGTAGAAGCGCCGGTCTTCGGTGGCGATGAACGCCTGGCGAACATGTTTGGGAACCTGAGACAGCGGGACATTGACACGCCGGACATACGCGAGCCTGCCGAGGAATTTGCCGTTCCGGTCGAGTATCTTTCCACCTTCATCGGGGCGGAAGCGCTGGATTTCTGCAGTCGTCGGACAGCCGTCGAATGCACAGGTTCCCAGCCACGCATCGAAGAGAATGATTCCCAGTACGCTAATTGCCAATCCAATCTTGAGGATCAGCTTGGTGCGCGGTGAGAGTCGTGTCAGCCTGCTGTTTTCTGTCGTGCGGTTAAGAAATTCCACTCGGTCCTTTCATATGAACTTTAGACTTCTTGTTTCGACACTGCTTTTAACTGCTGCTTGTGGGACAGATCAGAAAAAGCCTGAAGCCGATAGCAGCAAGCTGCTGGCTGCCAGCACTACTGACGCTCCGCTATCTGGCGACACCAACGGCAACGGAAACAGCAACTACGTACTTACTGACGCCGATAAAACACGTACGCCGAACGAGCTCGGCCGGATTCCTGTATTTGAATACCACCTGATCGGTGATTCGAACAGCCGCTGGGGCCGTGAACGGGGTCAGTTCAGGAAAGACCTCGAGCTCATATACCAGCGGGGATACCGTCCGGTTTCCATTTCGCAGATTCTGGACCGGAAGATCGACCTGCCAAAGGGCCTGTCACCGGCTGTTTTCGTCTTCGACGACGCCAGCCCGAGCCAGTTCAGCTATGTAGAAAAGAACGGCAAGCTTGAAGTGGATCCCCGCAGCGGCCTGGGGATATGGCTGGATTTCCGCAAATCTCACCCCGATTGGGGCAATAACGGGGTGTTCTGCATGCTTTCCGGGGCTGCAGCCGGCCGGTCCCTGTTCGGTGACAAGGGCATCGAGGGACAGAAAAGCGAGTGGCGGTTCAAGAAGGTCCAGTTCCTCAAGGAGCAGGGCTTCGAGCTCTGTAACCACACCCTCTGGCACGCACAGCTTTCCAAGTACTCTGACGCGGTGGTCCAGGAGCAGATCGCCCGCGGTCAGATGGCGATCGACTCCGCAGTCCCGGGCTACAAGGTCCGCACTTTCGCCCTCCCGCTTGGCATCTGGCCAAAGAACCGCGCGCTTGCCAAGGCTGGCTCCTGGACCGATCCGAAAACGGGCAAGGTCGTGAAGTACAACAACGAGGCAATTCTCGAAGTGTCGGGCGGACCTATGCGCAGTCCCTACGATCCCGCCTTCAATCCGCTCTCGATTACACGGACGGAAGTTTTTGCAAATGAAGTCGAGAGGACGTTGAATGCTTTGGACAAGTCCGGACGGTACGTGTCAGACGGCGATCCAAAGGCCATTGC
>JAKFCC010000017.1:0-33442 GCA_036676795.1 Gemmatimonadota bacterium | reverse complement strand
TCCGCACCCCAACTCCGACCACCTCACGCTGACCACTGTGGACGCAGGCACCGGTGAGCCAGTGTCGGTGGTCTGTGGTGCCCCGAACGTCGAAGCCGGTGCGACATATCCGTATGCGCCTGTCGGGTCCACCCTGCCCGGCGGCCTGAAGCTCGAGAAGCGAAAGATCCGCGGTGAAGTGTCCAACGGAATGCTCTGTTCCGCCCGTGAGCTCAACCTCGGCACCGACCACGAAGGCATTCTCAAGCTCGACACCGACGCGAAGCCGGGCACCAAATTCACCGACGTGATGCCAGTCGGCGGCACCAGGCTCGTGATCGACGTCCTGCCGAACCGCCCCGACCTCCTCTCGCACGAGGGCATCGCTCGGGAGATTTCAGCCGCGACTGGCAAGCCAATGAACCGGCCGGAGATCCCGAACGCGAAACCCGCGTCGCTCATGGTGGCCACGAGTGACAAGGTTACCAGTTCGATTGGGAACACCCTGATCCAGGTCAGTGATTCCGACGGTGCACCGCGTTACGCTGCCGCGGTCGTAAGCGGCGTAAAGGTCGGTCCCAGCCCCGAATGGCTTGCGCGCCGAATCGAGGACGCAGGAAGCCGGTCCATCAACAACGTGGTGGATGTGACCAACTACATGCTGCTCGGCTTTGGCCAGCCGATGCACGCCTTTGACCTGAAGAAGATCAAGGGCGGCAAGGTGGTCGTGCGTCGCGCTGCTGCCAGCGAGAAGATCGTCACCCTGGACGGAAAGGAGCGCGCACTTGGCCAGGATGTCACCGTCATTGCCGACTCCGAATCACCGATGGCTATTGCCGGTGTCATGGGCGGTCGCGAGAGCGAGGTCACCGACGGAACGACGGACATCCTTCTCGAGGTCGCTGCCTTCAATCCGAAGGGTGTGCGGGCGACGCGCCGGGCGCTCGGTCTCTCAACCGATGCGAGCTACAGATTCGAGCGCGGTGTGGATGTAGAGGCAATTCCGCACCTGCTTCAGTACGCCGTCCAGATGATTGTTGCGGTCGCGGGAGGCACACCATCTTCGCCGGCTGCCGACATTTATTCCGCGCCCGCTGCGCGGGGCCCCGTCCAGCTGGAAGTGTCTGAAGTAAGGCGGATCGTGGGAGTCGATATTCCTCCGGCCCAGATCGAATCGGGGCTGAAATCGATCGGGTTCGACGTAAAGAAGCAGGGCACTGGTTTCAGTGTCACCGCGCCTTCCTTCCGGCACGATGTGGTCGAGGCCGCTGACCTGATTGAAGAAGTCGCCCGTCTTTACGGTTATGACAACGTCCCGGACGAGGTCAGGCCATTCCGGCCAGGTACCGTCCCCGACGCTCCAATCGTGGCGGTCAGCAATCGTGTACGCGATTCGCTTATCGCGCATGGCCTGTTCGAGGCGCGCCCGATGCCGTTCGTGAAGGAGTCCGGAATGAGCACTGTCCGCGTCGCAAATCCGCTTGCCGAGGACGAGGCATTTTTGCGGGGAAGCATCCTGGAATCGCTTGCGAAACGGGCCGAGCATAACCTCGCCCACATGAATGGAAATGTGCGGCTGTTCGAGATCGGAACGACTTTCGGAGCCCTGTCAGCTGATGGATTGCCCACCGAAAATGTGGACGTCGCCGCTGTCGTAATGGGCCTCAGGCGGCCCGTGCATTTCAGCGAGCCACAACCTCCGGCATACGATCAGTGGGACGTGAAGGAGCTCGCGGAAGCTGTTGCTGCATCAGCATATCCGGGTTCAGACTTAAAGTTGGTTGTGAGCACGTTTGGCTTCCTTTGGGACATACTATTAGATGGGGAAAGGATAGGCAGTGTGCAGCAGCTTTCCCTGGATGCGCCGGTGTGGGCCAGTCCCGCTTTCGGGGTGGAAATGCTGCTTCGTCCTGAAGCTCGGAAGTCGGCCGGATTCAGGTACCGGGGACTGCCGGTGACGCCAGCCGTGGAAGTCGATCTGGCTTTGCTCGTGCCGGAAAATGTGGTGGCGGAAGCGATCCAGGCATCGATTGAAAAGAACGCTGGTGAGTTGCTCGAGCGGCTCGAACTGTTCGATGAATTCCGCGGCAAGGGAATTCCCGATGGCTTCCGGAGCCTTGCCTGGAGACTCACTTTCCGGCACCCTGAGCGCACGCTCCGGGACAAGGAAATTCAGGGGCGGAGTGAAAAGATTTTGAAGGCCCTGAATCAGGAGCTTGGAGTAAGGCCGCGAAGCTAGTCTCGTTCCCGGCTGTGATGCACCCGGGCACCTGAAGACTTTTTGTCTGGCGGAACGCTGACACCTGCTCCAAACTGTTGCATGCTGCATCCCAGATACATTCTCGTCCTGGCTTTGGTGCTTGGCGTTGTGCCGCGTCACCTTCAGGCGCAGGCAAGGACGCCCGCGGTTGCATGCGGCAGTGCACCGTTCGTGCTGCGCAATGTCCGGCTGTTTGATGGTGAGAAGGTTACCGACAGGGTGGATGTGTACGTTCGGGACACCCTGATCACCAAAGTCGGTGCGATGCTCACCGTTCCCGCGGGAACACGGTCGTGCAGCGGACGGGGATTTACCCTCCTGCCGGGTCTTTTCGACGGCCACGCCCATGTAAATGAGAGGATGAACCTCGAGGAGGCGCTGCGCTTTGGCGTCACCACGGAGCTGGACATGTTCGCCCAGCTCGACACGATCAATGCACTTCGGGCATCGGGTCTTCTGAACAGCGGAAACGTGCTCGCGGACTTTCGGTCTGCGGGCACGCTCGTGACGACCGCCGGCGGGCACGGGACAGAGTTCGGTTTTTCAATTCCCACGCTGCAGTCTCCCGATTCTGCTCAGCAGTTCATCGATCATCGTCTGGCCGAGGGATCCGACTACATCAAGATTGTCTATGACAACGGTACGGAGTGGGGCTTCTCCGGACCGATGCTGGACAGTGCAACCATGTTCGCGGCGATAAAAGCGGCCAAGATGCGGGGCGTACTGGCAATCGTCCACATCGGGTCGTACCGCGGTGCTGTTACCGCGCTGCAGGCCGGAGCCGACGGCATCGCTCACATATTTGGTGACAGCCTGCCGGACGGGGATTACGGGAAGCTTGTCGCAGAGCACAACGCCTTTGTGATGACAACGCTCACCCCGCTTGGTCAGTTGTCAGCGGATCCTACCTGGGGAATGGATCCAATGCTGCACAATCCCGCCGTAGCGAAAAGGATCGACCCAGGGCAGGACAGCTCCATGGACAACCGGTTCAGTCCTTCGGTGAAGGCGCACATGAATGTCGCGAGGCGAGTTGCACGGCAGCTGCGTGCGGCCAACGTCCCGGTGATCGCGGGTTCCGACGCGCCGGCTCCGGGCACTGCGCATGGCATCACGCTGCACATCGAACTTCGCAACATGGTTCGCGCAGGATTCACTCCCCTTGAAGCACTCAGGTCTGCGACATCTATCCCTGCACGAATTTTCAGCCTCACTGATCGCGGACGGGTAGCCCCCGGTTTGAGATCCGATCTCCTTCTGGTTCACGGTGACCCGACTGTCGATATCAACTCAACGCTGCGGATAGCACGTGTTTGGAAGCGGGGAAGGATGGTGAATCGAAGCGTCTCCTCGACAGGAGCTCCAACTGCCCGTCAAACGGCATTGGAAGCTGCAAATGTGCTTGGAGGATTCGACCGGTCGCGTCCAGCAATGGGAACGCGGGTGGCGCGCCTGAAAGATTCGGAGTGGCACGCATTCGCCGATGCAGCGAGTGAAAAGGGAACACCATCCACCGCCGACCTCACGATTACCCCAAGTGGAGCCATGGGTTCAACGCACGCGCTTCGTGTCCAGGGTCAGCTGAATGCGGCGGCCCCCGGGGCATATGCCGGCGTCGTATTCAGGCCACTGAGAAAGGTCATTGCGCCTCGCGCGTTCTACGGGTTCTCGGGGCTGGAATTCTGGACACGCGGGGATCACAGGACCTACCTGATTGCGCTCGAGCTCGAGAATGGAACGGTGACGCCCGCCCGTGAATTCCATGTGGACAGAGCGTGGAAGAAAAAGCGTTTCTTCTTTGAGGACTTCGGTGTCTCCGCGGCTGGCTCGATTACCGGAGTCCGGTTCTACTCTGCAGATCACCGCGCACCCGGTTTTACCTTCGACCTCGATCAGGCGCGTCTCTGGTGAACCTGTCCGACAGCGGCGGAGTCAAGTGCGTCACCACCTCCGGGATATTCGCCGCAGGAACTGTCATCGCCGACCGCTACGAGGTCCAGGGAGAACTTGGCAGCGGCGGAATGGCCACCGTGTACTCTGCCATCGAGCGAAAGCATAATCGCCGGGTCGCGATCAAGGTCCTCAAGTCCGATGTAGGAGACTCGATTGGATTCGAGCGGTTCACCCGTGAAATCGAGATCATCTCCAAGCTTCAGCATCCCAACATTCTCCCGCTGTACGACTCGGGAGAGTGGCAGGGAAAGCTTTTCTATGTAATGCCGCTGATCGAAGGCGAATCTTTGCGCGACAGGTTCACCCGGGAACCGCGGATGCCCGTGTCGGAGGCGGTCGAACTGGCGCAACGAATTTCGCTCGCGCTCGACTATGCGCATTCACGAGGCATTGTGCACCGCGACATCAAGCCGGAAAACATCATGCTTACCGGCGGCTCTGTGGTCGTGGCGGATTTTGGAATTGCCCGCGCATTGACGGGCCTGCCCGCCAACCTGACCCAGACAGGTCTGGCTATAGGCACGCCGGTTTACATGAGCCCCGAGCAGGCCGAAAGCTCAGTGGACATCAGGGGAACGAGTGATCAGTACAGTCTCGCCTGTGTTGTATACGAGGCACTGATCGGCGAGGCGCCATTTGGCGGATCATCGGCTCAGCACATCATCATGCAGCACTGGCGCGACGACGTTCCAGACATGCGCGCACGCAGGCCGGACATCCCCGACGACGTCGAGGAAGCAATCCGGCGAGCCCTCTCCAAGAATCCAGCGCATCGGTTCAGCAGTGTCGCCGAGTTCGCGCAGGCCCTTAACCTGGGAGCGACACAGACTCGTCTTATCCCCAGTTTGAAGTCGAAGCGCGGCAGGAAAATTGTGCTGGCGACCGCCGGCACAGTCGCCGTGGTCCTGCTGGCATGGCTTGCTGTTACCTCGCTGTCCGGGGTACGCGTTACCAAATCGGCAACTGAAGGGGACGCTATTCCGCGGCTCATTGTCCTGCCTTTCACCCACAGCGGTGATGAGCGCGACAAGTACATTGCCGATGGCATCACCGACGAGGTCACCAGCCGACTCTCCAACATTCGCGCGCTCCGCACCATTTCCCGCGCAAGCGCAAACCAGTATGCGGGTGTTCCGTTGGCCCGTATCGCTCGCGAACTGAAAGCCCAGTACGTCCTCACTGGCTCGATAGCGACGGAGCATGGCGCAGGTGATGTGGTTCGGCTGCGCGTCATACCGCGCCTTGTTGACCTGCAGGGTGGAGAAGAGCGCGAAATATGGAGCGCGCGAGTTCAGGAGGACATTCTTCCTGGAAAGGTGTTCGACGTGCAGGCCCGTGTCGCGAGCGGTGTCGCAAGTGCGCTCAGCACCAGGGTTGCACCGGACGAACAGCGCGCGCTCTCAGCGCCGGTCACCGCAAATGCCGAGGCATATGGGTATTTTCTGCGCGCCGCACCATACTCCGCATTTCTTTTTGATGAACGGCCCACGCGGCTCGCTGTCGAGCTTTATGAGAAGGCAACCAGGGCCGACACGACCTTCACCCTCGCTTTCGCCAGGCTGGCCCAGTTCCAGTCGCTCTACTACTACTTCTTCGATCGCACTCCGGCGCGGCTCCTCGCAGCGAAAATCGCCGCCGACCGTGCCATTGCGCTCGATCCCAATCTTCCGGATTCACGAATCGGGCTGGGCTACTACTTCTATCTCGGGGCGCTCGATTACGACCGCGCTCAGGAACAGTTCGCCGTTGCCCAGCGCGATCAACCGAGCAACAGCGATCTCGCCTGGATCATGGCGTCCCTGACGCGGCGAATCGGAAAGTGGGATGAGGCCGAGGCTCAGTTTCGCCGGGCAACACAGCTGAATCCTCGATCCAAGCTGCTGTCGATCGAGTTGGGCACAACACTGCTTTTCAAACGCGACTACGAAGCCGCGGATGCAGAGTTCAAGAGATGCATTGCGCTCGATGTCCGTTATTACGGATGCTATTTCCAGAGTGCCGATCTCCCATTCCTGTGGAAGGGAGATCTGGAGGGCCGTAAGCGCAGGCTCACCGAGGCCGCCGCAAGGTCTGATGGAGGTGCGGTGATCGAGTCGATGCTCCTTGTAGCAGGCGGTGGCGAAGGGCGATGGGCGCTGATGGTGTCAGGTCCGGAGCTGCAGTCCAAGCTGGAGCGGATGTCGCTCGGAGCCGTTAGAGTGGATTCGGGAGCTTATTATCTCGCGCTCGCGGACTGGCGGAGAGTGCAGGGCAAAATGGCTGCAGCGCGAACAGCAGCAAATTCCGCGCGAAAGATTCTGGAGCGCGCTCTTAAGTCCAGCCCCGATAATGCCGCTTTGCATGGATCGCTCGGCGTCGCGTACGCATATCTCGGGAGGCGCGATGATGCAATCCGCGAGGCCACGACCGCGACCCGACTGAATCCCATTGGACAGGATGCTCTGCGCGGACCTCTCACTGAAAGATCACTCCTTGAGGTTCACCTCCTGCTTGGCAATGTGGATGAATCCATCGACATCATCCGGCGCCAGCTGAGCGTTCCTACCAACATGTCGGTCCGGTCCATCGCGGTCGACCCGCATTTCGACTCGATCCGATCCGACCCGCGCTTCAAGGCAATAATTTCCTCCGGGGCCCGTACTCAGTGATTGGGTGGCCGGCACTGGCCCGGTCAATGCGCGCATTTGCTGCAGCTGACGACGTGGTCATCGTCACCGCGCCTACAGGTGACTTCCTGCTCGAAGGGCCAGTCTATCAACGGTTGATTCCCCTGCTGGATGGAATTCGCGAGACAGGCATGATCGGCGAAACACTTCGCGAGTTCGGAACGCCCGAGGTTTACTACGCTATCCGGCTGCTCGAAGCACAGGGCTGCCTGGCGGATGGAGTTCAGGACGGATTTCATTCAGTTATCGAGCGGAGTGGCGAGCGTCCCATTCTCTGCGTTGATGATCCGCTGGCAATCACCGATAATCCAACAGGCAGCTGGACATTCGTCTCGCTGACCCCGCAGGGCTGGTGGATCGGCCCGCGATTTGGCGCTACCGGTCAGGGACCCTGCTGGAAATGTCTTGAATTCAAGATGCTGGCTGGCCGGCCGCTCACGGAATTCGCGAGGGAAGAGAGGCTGCTGGAAATCACACCACCCAGAGGGAAGGGTGTTCTTTCCCCTGCATTGATGGCGGTCGTGGAGTCACACTCAGAACCCGGCATTATTATCGAACTGTCTGCGACGGAACTGCCACTCAGACGCCATGTCGTGCAGCGCCGCCCTGAGTGTCCGGCGTGCGGCGACGGCTCACTGTACGCACGGACCGTCGCGGAACCGGTCGTGCTCCAGGGTGGTCCGGAGACTGACGACCCGGAGGGATTCGCTCAACGCCACGCGCACCTTCTGGACCCGATTACCGGTATCGCGCGCAATCCCCGGAAGTTGCAGGATGGTCCGGTGCATGTGTATGTCGGCGGAGCCAATCGCGCGCAGCGTAGCTCTAGCCTCGCAGATACGCAAAAGCATCTACGTGCATTTGCGAGCGGCAAGGGCATGAACGACGCAACCGCCCGCGCCAGCCTGACAGGGGAGCTGGCTGAGCGGTACTCGGCAATGCTGCGCGGAGACGAACCCCGGATCACAGGATCACTCGACGAAATAGGCGATGCCGCCATTCATCCAAACAGCGTAATGCTTTTCAGCGAGGCCCAGTTGCGAGACGGCGCACTTGCGGGAACGGGCGAGGATCCAGTCCCTGCCTGTCTGTCACGCAGCGAGCGAATCGAGTGGACCCCTGTGTGGTCACTCAGCGAACGGCGGCAGAAGCTGCTGCCGACAGCACTCCTCTATTTCGTCACGGAAAAAGTGCCCGGCAGTGCACATTGCATCGCCGACTCCAATGGAAATGCAGCCGGGGCCAGCCGTGATGCGGCGATGCTGCAAGGCATCATGGAGCTCATTGAGCGGGATGCTGTGGGGATTTGGTGGTTCAACCGGATCCAGCGCCCCGCACTTCCGCTCGGCCTGCTGGCAGATGAGCGGGTGGAGGGCTTCGTCACCGAACTTGAATCCGCTGGTCGTGAGGCATGGCTGCTGGACATAACAACAGATCTGGGTATTCCCGTGTATGCCGCTGTCTCCCGCAGTCGTAACGGGGGACCGGAGCAGCTTGTCTTTGGATTTGGCGCGCACGTAAACTCGCGAACCGCGGCGCTTCGCGCACTCTCAGAACTGGGGCAGACGATTGCAGTCTCGAGAGAGCTGGCGCGCGGGAATGCATCGCTTACACCGGCGCTGACGCGCTGGATGAACACAGCCACTCTTGCAGACCATCCATTTCTGGAGCCATCAGGCATTGCGGAGCTTGCTCCCTCCCTGACAGGAGATTTTTCTGCCGCACACGCGTTCGAACAATGCCGGGCACGAATCGAAGGAGCGGGGATGGAGTGCCTGGTTCTGGACCAGACCCGTCCCGACGTCGGCGTTCCGGTCGTGAAAATGTTAGTTCCCGGGCTGAGACATTATCGAAGGCGGCTTGCACCCGGCCGTCTTTATGAAAGTCCGGTGCGCTCTGGATGGATGGAGTCAATTGTCGCGGAAACGGATCTCAACCCGGAGGTGCTCGCGTTCTGATCTTGCGTCAGAAGTCGGCTGCTGCGAATATCTCTCCCGCCTCATTCGCCAATCAACCGGAAGGTACCCATGGGCAATTCGCCGAACGATACGCACGCTCAAATCATCTCCAAGGCATGGCAGGATCCCGCATTCAAGCAGAAGCTGCTCTCCGATCCGCATTCGGCACTGGCCGAGGCCGGTGTGCAGGTTCCAGCGGGAACGAACATCCAGGTACACGAGAATACGCCTACTACGACTCACCTCGTTTTACCGCAGGCACCGGCGGGCGGAGTCACGGCCGCCAACTCGGCAGCCGCGGGCAGTGTCTGGTGTGTCTGGTGCGCCGCCAGCAAATAGATCGCATCCCGCAGTCCCGCGTCGGTGCGGCTGCGAAATGATTTCAGGATCGGTGTGGCCGGGAGCAACATCCTGGCTATCACCGGCCCTGATCTGCAATTCAACCTGCATTTCTCCGATGGGCTCGCCATGGCCGCAGTCAATCGCCTGGCGACGAGCGACGTTCCGGAGAGTGAACTTTCCGGTCTGCAGGGAACAGACGCGAAGGTCGAGGGATCAGCCGAGTGGATATTCGCTCTTGGGCAGCTTCACTCCGCTTCTGCTCTCGAGCATTCGACGGGAATGGAAGATGTCGTTGTAATACCACATTCGGTTGACTGGCGTGCGCCGGAAGAAACCTTTCGGGCGGAACCGGCACTCTCGCGTTTTGCATCTTTGCGCGCGGAGAAGGGAATCTTTGTCTTCGAATCTCCACTTGCTCTTGCTCATGTCGAACTTCGATCGAGGAGAGCGCTCGACTTGTACGCGGAACTGGTGACCGCCCCCGCAACACTATCCAGCGAAGGGCGCCAGCTCGCCGCGCTTTTCCATTCGGCTCGCCTGCTGTCAGATGCAGACAGGGGCAGGGAAAGCTGGTCGGTTGCCGATGCAGCACAGCACGCGCGCAGCAGGATTGGATTCGGAGCCACCCCGCGCAGACGCGACAACGGTCAGTCAGTGGAGCGATTTCGCCCAACTGTTCACCACACGGTTCGCTTGCCACGAGGCTGGAGTCCAGGTGAGCGGTCACTCGATGAAGTTCTGGCAGCCAGGCGATCTCTTCGGGAAAATGCCTCGGCCCCCATCACGCTTGCGGAATTATCCGAGCTTCTTTTCAGGTCGTCGCGCGAAGAGTCACGCATTCTTCCCGACGGCACGCACTCGGTGGCGCGGCTGTATCCGAGTGGTGGAAGCTGCCACTCGCTGGACCTCTATGTCGCGGCAGCGGCCTGCCAGGGATTGGAGCCGGCGCTGTACCTGTACGATCGGGCTGCGCATATGCTCGGCAGAGTTGCGGACGCCACGACTGCGGCATCGCTGGTTCACGACGCGCGGAGAGCAACCGCGGAGGAGGGTGATGGGCAGGTGCTCCTGATTCTTGCGTCGAACTTTTCCATTGTTGCAAGCAGATACGATGGGATGGCTTACTCGCTGATCCTCAAGGAAGTCGGTGCGGCGATACAGACCATCCATCTCGTCGCGACGGCGCTGAATCTTGCGGCATGCCCGATCGGGTCAGGCAACTCGGGTTTATTCGCACGCGCCTTGAAGGCGGATTTCTTTCAGTACACTTCGGTAGGAGAGATCCTCCTGGGCAGCGCACCCACCCCGCTGCCGGGATAGAAGCAGTAGCCCAATCTGTTCAGGCGGTGAGGCTGTAAGAAATTTCCCGACAGACCTCGATTGAGTGACTGCATACTTTTTTTTGCATGACCTCACTTGGCAGGCGCCAGTCCCGGGGCGAAGAGTTCGCCAATGCGGTTAGTCATGGCGCCGGTCTCCTGGCTGGTCTGCTCGGCATCCCTGTCCTGGTGCTGTCCGCACTTCCGCGCGGAGCATATGCAGTAGTTGGAGCATCGGTCTTCGCGGCGACAGTGGCACTGCTTTATCTCGCTTCCACGCTCTATCACTCACTCCCGGGCAGCCGGTCGAGGGGCCTTTTCCAGATACTCGACCATGGAGCGATCTACCTGCTGATTGCGGGCACTTACACACCTTTTACCCTTGGCGTGCTTCGGGGCACCTTTGGCTGGATCCTGCTGATTGTCGTGTGGGCCCTGGCGATCACCGGAATCACGATCAAGAGTCGCAGCGGAGTCGGGCATCCGCGGCTTTCCACGGCGCTTTACCTCGGTATGGGCTGGCTCATTGTCATTGCGGGCAAGGAATTGTGGGATTCCATGCCTCACTGGGGGCTGTTCTGGCTGGCTGCGGGCGGGCTGGCATATACCGGCGGGGTAGTCTTTTACGTATTCGATCGCTTCCGTTACATGCACTTTGTCTGGCACCTGTTCGTCATGGCTGGAACAACCTGCCATTTCATTGCTGTGCTCCGCTATTCCAGCTAGCCGGGCGACTGGGGTAAAGGTTACAAAAGGGGTCGTTTGAGCGTCCTTTAAGTGAAGCAGGACGCCGGACCCTTGATGGTCCAGGGCTGAAATGTGCGGGTCTCCCGCTCTGCTGACCTCCGTACCACCCGCCATGAAAAGATTGATCCGTTTTGTGACGGCGTCTGCGACGCTGTCGCTCGTCTCGCTTGTACTCGTGAGCTGCTCCGAGCCGAGCGCGATCGCACCGGTTACCGTTGTCACGCCCAAAGTTCGTATTGTCACCTTTGGCGATTCGCACGTCGACTTCGGCATTATGGGCGACAGGAGCGTGGACGTCTCCTACATCTCGCAGGATCTCATTCGTTCAGGGATCAAGTCGGTACACAGCCCGTATTCGCTGGCCGGCAAGATCGAGGCGCTCTCAACCAGCAAGCTCAAGATCGAAACTGTCAATCACGGAATCGGCGGAACATCCAGCGATGACAGCTGGCGATTCGATGGCGAGCCAAATGCGCTTGCCGTATGGAAGGGTGTGACGCGATTCGAGGCAGAAGTGCTTGGCCGCGGTGGTCCGGACTGGGATGCGGGAACAGGCAAGCTGCGCCTTCACGCTTTCAAGCCGACGCCTGACGACTACGTGTATGCGTCATTCGGGACGATGGATGTAGTCATCCATGTCGATTCCGGAGCGACACGCCGCAACATCAAGCGAATGATCGCACTCTGGAAGGAAGCGGGTCTGCCGGCGAGTCATTTCATGCTCGCTACACTGACTCCAAATGACCAGATAAAGCCGAACTTTCCGGGACAGCTGGTCGCGCTGAATGGCATTTTTGCCGAGATCGCTGCGGAGGAGGGCATCACACTGATTGACGTTTCAGCCAAGACGCGCAATGGTGAAGACTGGATTCCTGGGACGACAGGCGAAGGTCTGCACGCCAATGAAGTCGTCATGGCATCGGTGGCGCAGGACATCGTCAACAAGATCGTAGAGCTGCGAAAGTAGGCGTTTGGGTTAGTCCAGGCTTCGAACTGCAACGCGCGACAGGGCGAAGAGGCGGATAAGGGCGGACAACCGCGGCAAACATTTTGAGGGTTGCGACATCTACAGTTTGGGTGCACCCGCCTGACTGTCGTTTCCCTCAAAAAAGCCGTCGTTGTCCGCCTTTTCCGCACTTTCCCTTGCGTCTTTCAAGCATCAGTGCCGCGAGGCAGCATTGTAGTGGCGGAAGTCACGCTCCTCGGGCAGTGACTGAGGACGGGGGGACTCGCGGGACGGATCAGTTTTGAGCACTATTAAGGTATGGATAGCGCCTCTGCGCCGGTCCTAATTGTCGGGGCCGGTCCTACCGGGCTGAACCTCGCACTCTGGCTCACCAAGCTGAATGTCAGAGTGCGCATCATCGACAAGGCAGCACAGTCGGGAACAACGTCGCGCGCGCTGGCTGTGCAGGCGCGCACCCTCGAGCTGTATGATCAGATCGGGATCGCTGACGATATCGTTGACGCTGGTGTAAAAGTTCGCGGCGTTAACGTCTGGGTGCGTGGCGAGAAAGCCGCGCGCATGCCGCTTGGGGAAATCGGAGAGGGCATCAGTCCATTCTCCTTTTCACTGGTTTATCCCCAGGACGCGCACGAAAAGCTCCTCATCGCGAAGCTCAGTGAGCTTGGCGTGCATGTGGAGCGCGAGTCCGAGCTGACCCTGCTCAGGCAGGATAGGCAGCATGTAAATGGCGTCGTGAGGAACAGGCGCGGCGAAGAGCATTTCACTGCTTCCTATGTGGCCGCATGTGACGGGGCATCATCCAGTGTTCGGCACGAGCTTGGTTTCGGATTTCCCGGCGGGACCTACCAGGGGCTTTTTTATGTTGCCGACGTCCATGCAGACGGCCCTGTAACCGACAAGGAGCTGCACATCGACCTGGAAGACTCCGATTTCCTGGTCGTGTTTCCGCTGAAGGATGAGGGACACCTCCGCATCGTGGGTCTCGTGCGCGAGCATCCGAACACCAACCCGGCAACGCTCACCTTCGACGGCGTGAGTGGTAAGGCGGCCGAGCACGTACGCCTGCGCAACGTGCGGCCGAACTGGTTCTCTGCTTATCGGGTGCACCACCGTGTCGCCGAGCATTTCCGGCAGGGCCGCGTCTTCCTGCTGGGTGACGCTGCGCATGTGCACAGTCCCGTCGGCGGTCAGGGAATGAACACCGGGATTGGCGATGCAGTGAACCTGTCATGGAAGCTCGCGGCTGTGTTGAAGGGCGAGGCGAACGAGCGTCTCCTGGATACCTACGAGCCCGAGCGCATCGCGTTCGCTCAGCGCCTTGTGGCGACAACGGATCGGGCTTTCGCAATAGCAACGGCGAGAGGCCGGCTGGCCCGCTACCTCAGAACCCAGTTCGTACCGTTGGCCACGCCCTACCTGACGCGCAGCTCGGTAGCGAGGCGTTTTCTGTTCAGGACACTTTCCCAAACCAATGTCAGGTATCGCGGGAGTGCCCTTAGCGAAGGGAAAGCAGGGCAGGTGAGGGGCGGCGACCGGCTCCCGTGGGTCACGGTCGGACCGGTTGACAACTTCGAATCGCTGAAGCTCGTCGCCTGGCAGGTGCACGTGTATGGAAACGTGCGGCCCGGCTTCGCTGCGGCATGCAGGGAACTCGGGATTCCGCTCCGGCAGTTTTCATCCAGTACCGCCAGCCGGAGAGCGGGGCTTGCCGAGGATGCTGCATACCTGATCCGTCCCGATGGGTACGTAGCCCTCGCTGATCCTAAGGCCGACCCGGGAAAGCTGCGGAATTACTTCGAACGCAAAGTCAGCGAAAAACGTACCTTGGCGGGTTGACCGTATCGATGAAAAGGATTCCGTCGAACTGTGCGCGCGGGACGAACCTGTAGTCATTCAGTCCCCATTCTTTCACCGGAGTCGCCTCGAACATCCATGCATTTCCGGCCGTGCGTGTCTGGCCGAGCATGTCCACGAAGATCGACTGCTTCCTCGCACGGTATAAGGTTGCTTCGACGCTGCCTGGCAATGCGGGGGTAATTGTGTAGGGCTCGCCTGAGTTGTACGCAGCCTGCCCGCGATACATCAACAGTCCTACGGTGTACAGCTGCGCGCGCCGCTTCGCCGCAACGAAGGAACCCATTGACTGAGGGAAGGTCGCAAAGCTGTTGACCCGCCGCATCGCAACCCGATCGTGCATGATGTGCGCGTTGTGTGCCCAGACGATCACCTTCTTGCCGGGATAGAGTTCGTCGAGCAGGACGTCGAGGTTTTCCGCCATGCCCCTGTCGCGATGGGTTTGCGGTTCGATGAACCCCGCGATGTGCGACCCCTTCATTACCTGCAGGCGTGAAAACGCGGCCTGCCTCGCGACGACGGGAGTTCGCGGATCTTCCGGATATCTTGCCTTGAGCGCCGCGATGTTTGCTGAGAGAAAGTTGTACAGGGTGTCGAACTTGGCGGAAAGGCCGTACTTCGCCTCGAGCTCATTCATTATCGCTTCCTTCTGCGCCGGGTAGATCAACGCGCGTGAAGCGGCAGAACTGTAGTGCTGCTGAAACTGGGATTCAGCCGTACGGGCGCGCGCGGCATAGGCCGTATCGATCTTCCCAACAACTTCTGCGAACAAATCCGCAGCCGCTGTTTTTGGCAGAGAGCCCGATGCGGCGATGTCCACACCGGCGAGGATCAGTGGCCGCGCCGTGGCTCTCGTTTCCTTCATGTATGCAAAGAGTTCCAGAACCTCGTCCGTGTTCCATACACCAAACAGGCACTGACTCATGGTTTGTTCAGGGTCGGGATCGGCGAGTTGCTGCGCTTTCCAGCAATCGAAGAGTCCACTCTCGAATGCCATGACGTCGAACCCCATCTGCTCATGCAGGTACTTTATGAGCCGCACCTTTGCCTTGCTGAATTCGCTGACCCCGTGACCGCTCTCACCGAGCTGCACGATGCGCCGCGATCCAATAACCGACTTCAGGAACCCCAGATCGTCGAACCGCTCCGATGTGAGCGAGCGGATGGGGAAATGGTGGTCTCTGATCCACTGCTCCCAGGCCGGGTCCACAACTGCCGCGGACGGATCGGCGGGGGTCAGGAGTTCGGCATCGGTGAGCAGCGGTTCGTGCCCTGAGGGGGTTGTTGACCCTTCCCCACATCCCAGGCCCGCAATAGACAGTGCCAACGCTATACTGCGAATGTACGGAATCATGCCCATGATTGATTGTCGTTACCAATTATACGGCTGAGCTGTCTTTTTCGCAGCGGAACGCCGGACGCAAGTGCCCAATGTCCGGGGCTGTAAATGTGCGGGTTTCCCGCTCCGCTGACTTTTCTGCAGGTCCCTCCAATGAACAGCATTCGAACCTCCGTATTGGGCATCGGCGTGGCGGTTACCGCGCTGTCGCTCCAGCCGCCGGTGTACGCCGGGCAGCCTGTGGTAACTCCCACCGTAGTTGTGGCAGCGATCGATCCGAAGGCGAACTTCATTCGAACCATTCTGCATCGCGACTTCGACTTCGGTGACCGCCTGCTTCCGCTGGATGCGAATCCAGCGACTCTCGCCGCCGGATTTCTGCCCGGTGGTACACCGAATTACGCAGTCTTCAACAAGATGAAGGTCCGGGCACTTGTCGTTCCCACCGCTGAACCGACGGGCGTGCGTATAGCCTACCATGACGTCAGGCTCGCACGTGTGATGCAGCAGGCATTTTTCCCGCTGCCCAGAGTTCCGGCAGCGAGACCTGCCGAAATCCGGGACTCGGTGATCCGCGCCTACAATGCAAAGGATTCTGTGACCGACATTGCACTGCGCCGCGTTTCCTTCGTATGGGATTCACTGCGCACGGTCGCGCGTGGAAAGCGTGACAAGGACAAGAAAAGGCAGCTGATCATCCAGGCGAAACGCGATTCGCTGATGGCGGTCACGATCGCTGAAGGAATACGGATTCGGAAAGAGGCACTCGCGGATATCGCAGAGCGGGATTCGATGATCCCGGTTCTCGTTTACCGGGATTCCGTCGCACGCGACTCTCTTGCGTACGAGCACCGCATGGCAATTCACGGCGTGTCCGATGAGGTGACTCGCTGGATCACCGGCCAGCGCGGATTCGCGCAGAGCCGGCTCGTGTATGTCCACAATGGAACGCTGCGTGTCGTTGACAGCGACGGTGCAAATGACCGCGCACTCACAAATTCCGGGAGCGCCCTCTCGCCCTCCTGGCATCCTACGGGCAACCGGGTTGTCTATTCCGACTTCAACGATGCCGGAACCCAGATTGCGCAGGTCGATATCTGGACCAGGCGGGTCAAGCTGGTCGAAGCCACTCGGCGCGGCCTGAACGTAACGCCGGCTTACACACCGGACGGCCGGCGCATCGTGTACACGGCAGGAGGAGTTGGACCGTCGGATCTTGTCGTCACCGATGCGGACTCCCTGATTCCCGCTCGCCGCTTTTCATATGCTGCACAGGAAACATCGTCGCCCACCTTCAACCCAGACGGATCGCGCGTCGCGTACATATCGCCGCGAAGATGGCAGGGCAGTGGAGCGAATGCGCGATTCACGCCCCAGATATTCACCATGAATGCCGACGGGAGCGGTGAGGTTCAGCTCACGCCGACCCTGCCCGGTGTTCGGTCTTACAGGACCAGTCCTGACTGGTCGCCCGATGGAACACGCGTCGCATACATGCAGCAGCAGGGTGACTTCCAGCTCTGGACTATCGGAGTGCGCGACCGGAAAATGACCAAGCTCACTTCGGTTGGCGAAAATGAAGATCCAACCTGGGCACCTGACAGCCGGCATATCGCGTTCACGTCCAACAGGAGTGGCGCGAAAGAGATATGGGTGCTGGATACCCAGACCGGCCGCTATCGCCAGCTCACCTATCGTGGTGGTGGTGCAAGGCTCGCTGCATGGTCGCGGCTGCTGGGAGGGTGGTCCTGGTCGCATGCCAGTACTCCGTCCCCCGCTGCATCGACTGGACAGCAGCACTAGCCGGGCGGGCGAGACAAAAGACCGGCAATCGCTAACGCTACAGCGGTTGCCGGTCTATGTTCTTGTCATCCCCTCTAGGAGTTCAAATGGATCTACTCACCTGGCTCATCGTCGGCCTTGTCGCCGGACTGCTGGCATCTCTCGTAATGGGAGGCACCGGTTACGGAATTGTCGGTGACATCATCATCGGTATCATCGGTGCGTTTGTGGGCGGATGGATTTTCACGCAGCTTGGGGTCGCGACTCCCTTTGGTGGAATTGCGGGAACGATCTTCGTCGCCTTCATCGGCGCCGTGGTGCTCCTCTTCATACTGCGTCTCCTGAAATCACGAGGACGAAGAGTCTAAGTCTTCCTCAGACTTTGTCCCTCGCTCCTTGGCTCCTGTGCGCAGTTGGAGAGTCTTACTGCGGACAGGAGATGGGGAGCGAAGGACCAAATCTGAGGACTGCTTACGGGGAACGACATTGATAGTTCTCCCGTAACCCATAAATTCCTATCCAATGTCCACCCCGTCCTCCCCCTCCGAAGCAGCTGCGTTCAGCGACCTGGAAAAACTGGTTCGCCGTCTCACCGAGGAGCTCGCTTCATTCAGGAAGCGCGCACTCCAGGCTGAGGCAAAGCTGAAAGCGTACGAAGCTTCGGCCAAGGGAGATGCTCCTACGCCCGAGCGTGCACGCGCGCTCCAGTCGGAGAATGAGGATCTCAAGCGGCGTCTCGAAGTCGCAGATGCCCGCACCAGGCAGATGCTCGACCGGGTCCGCTTTCTCAGGCAGCAGCACGAGGAGGCCGCATCGTGACCAAGTCCAAGAACGTGGTGAAGGTCTCCATACTGGGCGAGGAATATTCCATCCGGAGCGAGACCAGCCCCGAGGAAACGCTCGCAGTCGCTCAGTACCTGGACGAAACCATCAAGTCCACACTCGGACCGGGCGGCGCAGCTGATTCGAAAAAGGCCGCAATACTCGCGGCGCTGCGCATTACCGGTGAGCTGTTCGAGGCTCGTCAGGAATCCAGGTCTGTTACCGAAGGAATGATTGCCCTGGCGGACGAAATCCGCCCCCTGCTGCCTCCGGCGAAACGCTAGCCTGATCCGAGGCGCTTTCCTGGCGTCTCGACTTTTGGCAGGACTCCGGCGAGTGCCATGGCCTGCCGGCCGCGTTTCCGCTCCTCGTCCGACATTTCGGTCACGCTGTCATCGGCGGCGTACAGGTCGTGCCTGAAGCAGAATCCCAGAACCAGTGCACGTCTCGCTTCCGCGAAAGCCTCCCGATAAACCTCCCAGGCAATTTCGATCGCGACCTTTTCGGATGATGTAACATCGAGGCCGACGTCGAATCGCCCCTGCTGAGTCCAAAGCTTTCGCTTGGTCCCGAACAGGCGGATTGCCAGCTGCGACAGTACGATCCGTTCTTCGGCATCCGAGGCGCCAATCCAGACGCGAACTTGCGCGGACTCTCCGCTGCCCTCTAGGTCCGCCAGGGTCATGGAGTGCTTGCGCAGCAGCTTCTCCAGCAGCGCCTCGGCATTTTCCCTTTCGCCACCAACGCCTTGGCGGGCGAGTGCAAGAACCTTGAGCAGCCGGATCCGGACGCTTTCCATTTCCGGGTCGGGTGTTGTTTGGGTCATGGACCAGGGGTTGAGGGCTGAACGACAGGGGCTAAATGGCGGGAACCGTGCCTGACCTTTGCAGGTGCCTGCCAAACGGTGGTATAATAGGCCAGATACGCGACGACATATCGGCGCGACAATGGGCCGCCTGTGGCTAGTACAGTCGCGGGCCTAAATAGATATCCAAATGGACCAGACGACCCTGTTGGTCGCTGTTGGCGTTGGTGGAGTACTTGTTGCCGCCGCAGCGTTTTACCTGATCGGACGCAAGCTGGGAGTCGCCAATGAATTGAGGCGGCAGGCCCAGGCCCAGGCCACCGCGGAAGAGACCGCGAAGCGCATCATCGCCGATGCAGGCCGGGAAGCTGATACTATAAGAAAGAGCGCTCTCCTCAGTGGCAAGGAAGAGCTGATGCGCCTCCGCGAAGACTGGGAAGCCGAGGCGAAGAAAAGACGCGAAGAAGTGGTGCGCGAAGAGAAGCGCGTCGGCGACAAGGATGCCCAGCTCAACCGCAAGTACGATCTGCTCGAGCAGCGCGAAAAGGACGCGCAGCGAATCGCAGCGGATATGGAAAAGCGTGCCGAGCGACTTGGCCACAGGGAGAACGAACTCGAGAAAATGGTGGCAGAGGAGCGCCATCGCCTGGAGCAGCTGGCCGGACTCTCAGCCCAGGATGCCAAGAACGAGCTGATCCACAGGCTGGAGGAAGAGGCCCACGCCGATGCGGCGAACAAGCTGCGCGAAATCCGCGAAACCGCGAAGCGCAGCGCCGATCGCGAGGCGAAGAAGATCATCTCGCTGGCGATTCAGCGAATTGCCGCAGAACAGACTGCAGAAACCACGGTCGCAGCTGTAGCGCTGCCCAACGATGAGATGAAGGGCCGCATCATCGGACGCGAAGGCCGCAACATCCGCGCGTTCGAGCTGGCGACCGGAGTGGACGTCATCATCGACGACACACCCGATACCGTAGTCGTCTCATGCTTCGAGCCGGTGCGCCGCGAAGTTGCGCGGCTCGCACTCGAGAAGCTCGTAGCCGACGGACGCATTCATCCGGGCCGCATCGAGGA
The DNA here is from genome assembly GCA_036676795.1 of Gemmatimonadota bacterium. GTDB lineage: Bacteria > Gemmatimonadota > Gemmatimonadetes > Gemmatimonadales > Gemmatimonadaceae > UBA4720. The sequence continues at coordinate 13,575 of JAKFCC010000017.1, read as the reverse complement.
AGTTGTCAACAAGTCCAAGCAGGAAGTGGACGCCGCAATCATCGAGACTGGTGAGCGCGCCGCCTATGAGTCTGGTGTGCACGGTCTGCATCAGGAGCTGATAAGACTGATTGGCCGGATGCGTTGGAGAACCAGCTATGGCCAGAACATCCTGAACCATTCCAAGGAAGTTGCGTGGCTTGCGGGCATCATGGCGGCGGAACTTGGGCTCGACGTTGCCATGGCGCGGCGCGGCGCACTCCTGCACGACATCGGCAAGGTTCTCACGCACGAGCATGAGGGCACCCACGTTCAGCTGGGCGTCGAGATGGCGACCAGGTACGGCGAGCATCCGCTCGTGATCAATTGCATAGCAGCCCACCACGATGACGTCCCGCACGAAAGCGAGATATCGGTTCTCGTCCAGGCAGCTGACGCGATTTCGGGCTCACGTCCCGGCGCGCGGCGCGAAGCGTTCGAAACCTATGTAAAGCGACTCGAGGGTCTCGAGAAGATTGCGAGCAGCTACAGGGGCGTCGAGAAAGTGTTCGCGATCCAGGCGGGAAGAGAAGTGCGCGTGATCGTGACGCCGGACGAAGTGGACGACGCGCGCATGACGTCGCTGAGCGAAGAGATCGCGCGGCGGGTCGAGACCGAGCTGCAGTATCCGGGTCAGATCAAAATCGTTCTGATACGTGAGACCCGGGCGGTTGATTTCGCCAGATAGTTCTGGGAGTTACACGTAGGACACGTAGAAGGCACGTAGGGCACGTAGAACTGCATAAGAAGGGGGAACGACACGGCGGCTTCAGTGTTGTTCCCCCTGTTTATTGCTTTTCCTACGTGTACTACGTGCCTTCTACGTGTCCTACGCGTAACCCCTGAAAAGGCAATCCTGAAACCAACGACTGAATCCCTCGTAGGTCCACCAGGGTGCGGTTGGCGAACATTATTGGGGCGATCCCGTTGGAGGTTTGCTAATCAAGGCGTTATTAGCACTACACGTTCTCGGCGGGGGGATCGGAGTAATCTCCGGATACACGGCCCTGTTCGCCGGAAAGGGATCCACGCTGCATCGCCGGGCCGGAATGATCTTCGTCATCGCAATGGTGACGATGTCCACCACCGGTGCGGGAATTGGCCTGGCCAAGGAACAGTGGGGCAACGTTCTCGGCGGCGGAATGGCGCTCTACTTCGTCGTCACGGCTCTCACTACTGTCCGGCCTGCGCCACGATGGGTGGACATCGCGGCCATGCTGCTCGCCGTTACCGTCGGTCTTCTCGGTCTCTCCTCCGCATTCGATACACTCTCTCAGGGAAAGAGCAGCAAGGATGGTGTTCCCGTTGCGATGTCCATCATCATGGGGAGTATCCCGCTGCTGGCAGCCTTTGGAGATTTCAGGGTCCTGCGGAATGGCGGCATTCAGGGCTCGCAGCGGCTGGTGAGGCATCTCTGGCGCATGAACCTGTCGCTCTGGATTGCAGCCGGTTCCTTCTTCACAATTCGCAAGCGGGTAGCGATGGTCGTTCCGGATTTTACTCCGGACATCCTTCTTTCTTTTCCCGTTCGCCTTGTGCCGGTCCTTATTCCCCTGCTTGCAATCCTCTACTGGGTGTGGCGCATCAGGTTCAGGAAAAGATTCCGGCCCGTGCGAATCACACGGACTGAAGACATCGGCGACCTGGCTGCCTGAGGACTAACTCTGCAACAGGTAGTCGATGACGTCGTCAGCCGCGTAGCTCGTGCGGCCCGCCAGGAATGTCCCGATGATGCTCAAGTCGTCACCGCTGGTGACCAGTATTGGCTCCTCACTTTCGCCGCGCACCTGCGCGAGGCCGACATTCGCCGTTAGCGCGTTGCAAAGACACTTTCGCCCCTCGGTGTCCGCGGCGAGTCCGCCCTTGCGTACGTAATCTTCCACCGGCTCCGCTGCGCAGCGATAGTCGGTTCGACCGTCGGGGCGCTTGAATGCAACGCGCAGGTATCCGAGGTCGCAGATTCGCTTGCGTTCCGACTCGGACTGTTCCCAGCGCACCACCTTGAAGGGATAACCAGTCGGCGATGCACGCGGGTCAGTCAGCACGTCAACCTCGCCCCGCTGTGCATGCTCGAGCACTTCGCGCTTGATCTCGGCGGTGAAACCCGATTCATCACAGTATGCGAAGAGCGTTCCGACCTGGATTCCTGTGGCCCCAATGGCCAGGGCATGGGCGAGAGCTTCGGGCGATCCCGCTCCTCCCGCCACCCAGAATGGAAGACCCAGCTCACCTAGCTTTTGCAGGTCAACGTTGTCGCGTTCACCGTAAATCGGTTCTCCGCGCTCATTGAACACCGGAGTGCCGCGCGGTGGCGCATTGTGTCCGCCTGCCGTCCACCCTTCCACGATGAAGCCGTCCACGGCGCCATTGGACTTTCGGGCCAGCGTTGTTGCCAGAGAGTTGGCGGAAATGATGGGAAGGAAGCGCGGCCGGCGCAAAGGCGTGGAGGTGTCATATCCAACTTCACGCGGATCGAAATTCAGGTACTCGGTTTCGCCCGGAGGCAATCCTTCCACATCGAAGCGCATCGTTGCAGGACGGTGCGCTGCAAGTGCATCCAGCACTCCCGGAATCTCGCGGGGAATACCCGCGCCCATCAGCACATAGTCCACGCCGGCCAGCATTGCACCATACAGGGAAGCAAGGTTGGGCAGCTGAACCTTGGTGAGAAAGTTGATACCAACAGGATTCCCATGGCCCTCCTTTGCCAGGAAGACCTCTACAAAGTTTGCGAGCATGGTGAGCTGCTGCCGCGCGACGCTTACCCTTTGCTTGTAGACGGGAATCAGCTTGTAGGGCTGGTTCTTCTTGCGCCCTTCCGGGAGGAAATACCGGTTGAGAGTGTCGTGTGCGACATTGGGAACTGGGAAGTGCCGCATCGCCCGGCGCAGGTGCCCGCCCGGGTCGCCATCCTGGAGCCGGCGAACAAAAACTGTATCGAGCGCTGTTCCTGATACTACGCCCAGTTGTCCGCGCGCCGAAACGGCGTTGGCGAGTTTCCAGTTGGATACGGCTACACCCATACCCCCCTGAATGATTTGGGGCAGTGGCATCGTAGAGCTCATCGTCTTCAGCGGGTGGAGGTTTAAGTCAGCTCAATCAGGATACGAGCTGATGCTGAATCACGAAGTCAGGGAAGCGACTAGGGTTTTGTGGGGAATACCCTGAGAGTCCGCCTGTCTGCAGAGCTACCGAGCTGCGCGCCGGTTCTTGTCGAGGATCGCGAAAAGAATCAGCAGGAACGCAGCGAGCCGAAGCATGTAAACCGCGGCATCGTGCTCGTCTTCCCACGGGTTGAATGCAAGTGTCACGCGCTGCACGGCAAGTGTCACGAATGCCAGTGCGAAATACAGGAAGAACCTGTCGGAAACCCGTCTCCAGAACTTGAAAAAGAAGAGACTGGCAATCAGGTATCCCGTGACGATCATGCCACTAATGAACTGCTTCATGTTTCCGCCTTCCAGATCAACCCGTACAGAAGTGCGGCAAGGCCGAATAGCACGGGGACGGTGCGAATCAGGGACAGGTCCGAGCCGGGAGTGTTCTTGTCAAGGATCAGCAGTGCGTTGTTCAGCGCCAGGAAGAAGAAGCACATGCTGCTCCAGAACAAAAGCTTCGCATGCGATTGCCTGTAACCGCGCCAGAGCAGGACCGCACATGCGAGGCTGGTAAGGAAGCAGAGAACGAATACGATCGTTGCCATCAGGAAGTGCTCCGCTTGCCGAATACGAATGCGTTGGAGAAGGCCTGAACATTGCTCGCCTGTCTGGCCAGAATCGCCGAAATCACTGCCACTCTACGCTCTTGGTAAAGTCTTGCGAGCTTCTTGACAATTGCGTCTTTGGCCGCAGTATCCGGTCTGAAATGATACAGCGGCTCGTCATCCTCGACGACGTCGATCAGCCCCTGCGACCTGAGCCCCCGCAGTCGCATGGAAATTGAATCCTGATTGCTGTAGAGTGCTGCCGCGATCGCTGCTGCCGTCAGGTCCCGTAGATTGTTCTTCTCGAGGTGCAGCAGGACTTCCAGTTGTTCCACTGAGTCTATGTTCGTCTGGATGAACTGCTCCACATCCTCCGGAATACCTGAGCTCGTCATAGCCTCCAATTAACACGGTCCCTGTATGAATGGTCAACTGCAATGAGCAAACTCAAACTGGCTGTTTTGTCGCTGGCAGCGATGCTGATCCTCGGACTGGGGATCCGTTTCCGCCCTGCGGAGCCCCAGCCGACATCGGAATCCGTAGCGGCTGAGCTGCTTCCGACTGCCGTCTCCGCAGGAACAGCCGACGAATTGGGTCAGTTCTTTGCCAAGCGCGCGCTTGAACTTTCTCACCGGGTTGCTTTTGCAGATTCGACTGGGAGCACGCTGCGCTGGAACGACACGGTTCAACTTGCGACCAGCTCAACAATACCGGTGGTTGTTACCCGCCGCGCCGCCACTGGAGGAGCTGGGGACACGATTCCAGGATCGCGCACAACGGCGTCCTCGGCGTGGGCGATGCTCATCGCGCGAAATTCCTCTGATTCAGTGATCTGGGTGGTGGTGCTGCAGCAGGGAAGCTTGCTTTCGGAGTGTGCCGGCCGGCAGCGCGAAGAAATTGTTCTTGGGTCAGCACCGAGCCGGGCATTCGCGGGTGCGGGAGTGTTTTCTCCCAACGGAAGGTTGAAGGGCGCGGTCGTAAACTGTGGTGACCGTCTCGCAGCAATTACCCGTGCGTCACTCGATGCATGGATTGAGGAACCGGCGGCTTCATCCACCCTGGATGCTGTTCGCGACTCGGCACCATCACGCACGACACGGAAGCGCAGGTGAACGAGCTCGCGTCGCTTGCGATAATTCTGCTCTTCGCGCTGGGTGCGGGGCATCTGGTCAAGCTCTTTCGCATTCCGGAAGTCACCGGGTACCTCCTGGCAGGCGTCCTCGTGGGTCCTTCCGGACTGCGCTGGGTCAGCCACGACAATCTGGATTCACTCAAGGTGTTCAGCGAAGTGGGCCTGGGGCTCATTCTTTTTTCGATTGGCGGATCGTTCGATATCAACCGGTTTCGGCAAACAGGGCGCCTCATAGTGATCGTGACCCTGTTCGAATCGATGGCGACAGCACTCGCGGTCTTTGTGGGAATGCTTCTAATCGGACAGCCGCCCACGATCGCACTTGTGTTTGCTGCCATAGTTATCGAAACGGGCGCGGCCTCCACTCTGATGGTCATGCGGGAGGTGGACTCTACTGGCCCCCTGACAGAGACCGTGACTGGAGTGATTGGACTGAACAACGTGTTGGCTCTGGTTGCATTCAGCATCGTGATGGGAAGCATCGATTTATACGCGCTCAGTTCAACCCAGTCACTCGCCGCTGCGGATTTTCTCCGTCAGTTATATCTGCTCGGCTGGCAGTTCCTGGGGTCCTGTGCGCTCGGATTCCTCATCGGCCTCGTCCTGGGGGCCTGGGGTTCGCGGCTGCACGATGAAAGTGAGATGGTCACGCTGCTCATTGGCTCGATCCTTCTGGCTGTAGGGGTGGCGACTCTTCTGCACGCGTCGCCCCTGATCGCAACACTTGCAATGGGCGCGACCGTGGTGAATCTCTCCAGGGAGAGCGACAAGCTGTTTGCATCACTGTCCCGCACGGACCCACCGCTCTATGTGGTCTTCTTCGTTCTGGCGGGGGCGGAATTGGATCTGTCACTTCTGCCGTCGCTCGGATTGGCTGGAATTGTGTACGTCGTCGCGCGGAGCGCCGGCAAATTCGCAGGCGCGAGTACAGCAGCCCGCATGACCAGGATGAGTCCGGACGTCCAGAAGAATATTGGTTTCGCCCTTTTCGCTCAGGCCGGCCTTGCAATCGGGCTCGTGCTCATTGCACGAGAGCACCTCCCGGAGAGTGGGGCGCTGATCACGACGGTTGTTCTTGGAGGCGTTGCGATTTTCGAGATCTTTGGACCTTTGGCCGCCCGGTACGCACTCGTGCGGAGCGGCGAGGTGAAATCCGAATTGCCCTCCTAGGCGGGAGGGCGTGCGCCCATCGAGAGTGCCCGGAGCTCGGCCCCAAAAATGGCTGAGACGCTGGACCAATCATAGCGATCACGGGCAATCTGTGAAAAGCGCTGCCTGAAGTGCGGCGCAATCTCGAGCGCGAGGGGAATCTTTTCGGCCAGATCACGAACCGTATGATTGACGTCCAGCTTCATGATATCAGCAACCTCCGGTGCGATGGCATCGCCGACCGCGTCGATGCTCGCCGCCATCCCACCGAAGTAGGTACCCATTGGGAAGCACCCTGACGCAAGCGCTTCGAGAAAGACTAGCGGCCCCGCTTCTTTCACCACGGACGGAAAGATCCCTACGTCGCAGCAGGGAAAAAGATGCCGCAGCTCGTTGTGCGTCAGGTAGCCGGTGAAGATCACGTTATTGAACGACATCTTCTCGCGGGCAATCCTGAAATAATCCTCGGCGAGATTGTCCCTCTCGAGCCTCTCATAGAATGCCGCGAGTTCATGCAGCGGCTTCTCCGCACCGGCAGCTTCGTTTCCTTCCAGTGCACTCCCGTTCCTCACGATCAGTTCCACGAGGTCGCGCCGCCCATGCTGTAGAGCCCAGACAAGCGCTTCCATCGCTTCGCGCAGTGGGCCGTGACCCACGACGATGGTGCGAAGGCTCGGATTGGAATCAAGTGCGATGGGAAGGGCCGCAATCAGGGACTGGATTCCTTTCCAGGCGATGAGACGGCCGACGAAGAGCAGTGTGGGCGCCGTCGTCCACGGAATCTCCTTCAGGCGTGCGTCTAGATTCTCGTCTGGCTGTTTGCCGAGAAAACGGGACGCGCTGTGCAGAACCGATGTGAGCCGCTCGCGGGATTCTACGCCTTCCAGGGCCTGCAGCATAGCACGCTCCTGTTTCAGTTTTCTCCCGCGCGGCAGCGGCTCGAGCGCACGCAGCAGCTGAAAGATCTTTTGAGGGCGGTCTGCTCGAGGCAGCTGCTCGAACTCGGATGTGTCCACGCCAAGGTGCAGGGGAGTGAGCTTGTTCGCGAGATTGGGGACCCCATCAAAAACGTCAAGCACCCGGGTGCGCATTTCGTCCCCAATTACGAAAACCCTGGACGCTTCGTCAAAAGCCCTGCAGGCGTACTGACGGAAGCGGTCATCCTTCGTCACGGCGTATTCAATTCCGCTTCCATGCGGCATGATGGTAAATGGAATGTCCTCCGATCTCGCCACTTCCGCGGCAATCGTAGGCATAAGGACGGCGTGGTTTGCGTGGATCACGGTGATGTTCTGTTCACGAACTACCTTGCGAAGCACGGTGACGTTGCGGTCGATATACTCTTTGAGCTCCGGTGTAGAGAGATGAATCATCGGAACCACGCGCGTGTATTCCTCGTACTTGTCCCACACGAACACTGGAAGCGTGCCGCCGAGCACCGGTTTGTGCAGGTGACACTTGCCGGGTAGTTCGGTTTTGCGGGAGAGAATCACGCGCGACGACCCGTCCAGCTCATAAACCGTGGCTGAGGCGATGAAATCGTAGATGTCCGGATGGTTTTCCTGACATACCACGTGAACATCCTCGCCCCTTTTGCAAAGCGACTTTACGACAGCGCGCGTCCAGAGGTTGCTGCCGGAGCCTTCCAGCAGCCAGCCGTGAAGAATACAGATCATGAGGGGTCCTGGGCGGGAGATCAGCCGGATTTCCGGCGTAATACACCTTGGGCAAGGGGTGTTCCGAAAATGCGACGAATTGGGCGTTGATCGCAGTCAATCTCGCAGGGCTTATTCTGCTTTCCATCGCTGTGCAAAGTTCTCATATTGGTGCGGCTCAGCTTTGCCTGATATTACCCCTCGAGGACCATGGATCATCTAGCGCAGCTTAGAAGTTCGCTCGCCCAGAGATACGAGATTGAACATGAGATCGGGGCCGGCGGCATGGCAACCGTGTACCTCGCGCGCGACCTTCGCCACGACCGGAAAGTTGCCCTCAAGGTTCTCAAGCCGGATCTCGGCGCAGTGCTCGGTTCCGAGCGCTTCCTGGCTGAAATCAAGGTGACTGCCAACCTGCAGCACCCGAATCTGCTCCCACTTTTCGATTCAGGTGAAGCTGAAGGACTGCTCTTCTACGTGATGCCATACGTGGAAGGGGAGACGCTGCGACACCGCCTCGATCGCGAGAAGCAGCTGCCTGTAGACGAGGCGATAAGAATTTCGGTCGCGATCGCAAGCGCACTCGATTATGCACATTCGCACGGGATCATCCATCGCGACCTGAAGCCGGAAAACATCCTGCTCCAGGCGGGACAGCCGGTGATTGCCGACTTCGGAATCGCTCTGGCTGTCAGCAAGGCCGGAGGTAACCGCATCACGCAGACTGGGCTTTCGCTGGGGACGCCGAACTACATGAGTCCCGAGCAGGCGACGGGCGATCGCGTCATCGATGCGCGCAGTGACATCTACTCGCTCGGCGCCATGACATACGAGATGCTCACGGGCGAGCCGCCGCATACGGGCCACACTTCCCAGGCCGTGATCGCGCGCATGCTCACCGAGACGCCGCGGCCGATTCGAAATACCCGGTCCGCAGTGCCTGAGTATGTGGATGAGGCCGTGCAGCGCGCGCTGGAGAAGCTGCCCGCAGACCGGTATGCGACCGTGCGCGAGTTCGCGGAAGCCCTGCGCGGCCGGATGGATCTTTCTACAACAATCACCAGCTCCGCCAAAGCCCGCTCGGAAAGAAGAAAAATCCGTGACCTGCGCAAGCGCCTGAAGGATCCGGTGGACATTGCGCTTGCAGTGATCGCGGTTGCTGCACTCGCCGGCATGGGCGCAATGCTCCTGAGTCCGCAGACCGGGCGAGATGCACCCGCAAACCCCGTACGGTTTGTGCTGACAACGCCCGACAGTGCGCGTGCATTCGACAATTTCCCCTGGCCGGGCGCAATTTCGCCGGACGGGAGCAGTGTGGTTTACTCGGCCATCGTCGCTGGTGAACCGATGCTCATGCTCCAGCGTACAAATCAACTGGACGCCCAGCCTATTTCGGGGACGCGCGGTGGATTCCAGCCGGTGTTTTCCCCTGATGGCCAGTCAATTGTATTCGAGGACGGCGGGAAGATACGGAAGGTGCGTCTCGACGGCAGCGCTCCCGTCACCATCTCCGATGGTGGCAGCGCTAACGGAATGGACTGGACCGTCAATGACGAAATCATCAGCGGCTCCGATGGCGACAAGCATGGACTTCTGCGGGTGAACGCCGCCGGCGGTGAGCTTGCAGAATTTGCAAAGCCAGATAAGGCGAAGGGTGAAAGCGATTATCTCTGGCCGATCGCATTTCCGGACGGGAAGAGAGTCGTGTTCGTCATCTGGACTGGCTCGCTTGCATCCGCCCGGCTCGCAACAGCTTCCATAGACAAGGGTGATGTCGTCCCTCTGAACCTCGCGGGAGTTCGGCCCCTCGCGATAATCGACCGGGTACTCGTCTATGTCAGGGTTGATGGATCGGTAATGGGAGTTACGCTCGATCGCTCAGGGCGGAAGACCACCGGAGTGCCCACACCAGTCCTTGATCCTGTAGGCGTCGTCGCAGGGAACAATGGCAACTCGCAAATCTTCGTTTCCAAGGGCGGTGCACTGCTCACCTCCCGTGGCGGCAGCAAGAGCCAGCTTGCCTGGATAAAGCGGGATGGATCAACCCAACTGGTCGCGCCGAGCATCAGGGATTTCACCTCGCCAAGACTGTCGCCGGACGGCAGGAGCATCGCGGTCACAATCAACGATCAGGACAAGAGTGCGATCTGGATTCACGATCTCGCGACGTCCACCATGTCCCGGCTCTCGAACTTTGCGAGCGCTCTCTCTCCGCAATGGATGCCCGACAGCAGGCACGTCGTATATGTCGCCCTGGGCGACAAGGAAAGGTTTGCGATCTGGTCGCAGGATGCCGACGGCGGCTCTGCGCCCAGGAAGCTGTTCGATGCAGCGGCCCTTGTCACATCTGTTACCGTTTCCCCGGATGGCCGAAACGTCCTGCAGACCACTTATCGCAGCAACTCCTGGCACCTGATCCGGGTGCCGGTCGACTCGCCGACAGCCCCAGTCACTTACCTCTCACACTCAGGTAACTCGCTTGCTCCGAGCTTTTCGCCGGACGGAAAGTGGGTGGCACTGGTGTCGAGCGAGTCGGGACAGGCCGAAGTGTACGTAAGGTCATTTCCGAATCCCTCGGCGCGGGTACAGGTGTCAGCAGGATCCGGCACCGCCCCCGCCTGGTCAGCGGACGGCAGCACCGTCTTCTACAACTCACAGGGTGTGTTCATGTCGGCGAAGGTGATGACCACCCCGAGCCTGCGTGTAATCTCGCGGGACACCGTGTTTGCACGTCCTCCCACCGATCTCGGCGGTGCATTCTCACGGAACTATGATCTGACGAAGGACGGGAGGATATTGGGTCTGCTGGCCAACAAGAATGACTATCAGCTCGTCGTCGTTCCCAACTGGCTGCCTGAACTCAGGCAGAGAATGGCCCGGAACAGGAAATAGCCGTCACCCGCCTGAAAGAATTACTTTAGGAAAATGAAATCCGACACGCACAGCTGGGTCATCGATTCACTGGAAGAGAATTCGGCCGCCGTCGAGCAGGACGGTGGTACCGTATTCCAGTTTCCACGCTTTCTGTTGCCAGAGCAGGCCCGCGAAGGCGATCACTGCAAGGTGAGCTTCATCGACGCTCCAGACGGGGAGCGGCGGTTCACTGTGAAGCTGGACAGCGCAGCAACACAGGCGGCAAGACAGCGATCGGCTGCGCAAGTTGCGCCGGTCACGAAGAGCAGGGATCCCGGCGGCAACATCAACCTGTAAAAAAAAGCCCCGCTGAATCAGCGGGGCTTTTTCCTGTACGGGGCTGCTTACGGAATGGGATTACACTGCGTCTGGCTCGAGTTCCCGTCCGGACTTCCGGACATGCTCGCGGATCCCTTGCCCGTGCTCACGGTATAGCCGCCACCTGGTGTGCCTGGGCTCCTGAAGGTGATCGTTCCATTCCCATCGGTGCGATACCACGGTTTCCCGCGCCCGCTCCAGAGTGCCTTGGTCTGGTTGTGAATGTGACCATATGTGTTGTTGGCTCCAACCGACATCGTCACCCAGTCCGGATTGGTGAGATCGGCATACCGGTTCTGCACGCCGTTGCAGCTGCCATGATGGTTGGACTTGAGGACATTCACCTTCATGCCGGGTGCGACGTCATAGTTGGCTCCGGTATCGAACCATTCGATTTCTTCATGCTCGGCGTCGCCCGCAAACCACATTGAGAAGCTTGCCGAGTCGGCACCCACGAGCTTCACCGGCGTCGAGCGGTTGTTCGCCGTCGTGCCCGCGGGGTTCGGCCGCATGATGTGCAGTTTTGCCCCGCCATTCATCGTGACCGTGCAGATCGGCGATCCGTTCACGCACGGATCATCGGTGTCGCGATAGATGAGTGCTCCGCGGCTCACGCGCGAGTTGATGGAGTCCCGCAGCTCGTTGAGCGAGACCGTGCTGTAAACGTTCTTGTTCTCGAAGAAATAGCTGATGGTGATGTTGCGTGACGTCTTGAACAGCTCGCGCAGGCCGGACAGGTGGTCTGCGTGTTCGTGCGAAAGGATCACGATGTCGATCGTGGTATTGTTGAGTCCAAGTGAATCGAGCAGGAAGCCAAAGCGCGCCTGATCCGGTCCACCGTCGATGATGACCTTGCTGGTGCCGTTGGTGATGATGTTCGCGTCACCCTGACCGACGTCGAGAACACGGACAACCAGTTCCTGCGGCGATCCGCCACCACCACCGGGTGCAGCCGTCACGGTCAGCGATGCGGTGCCGGAAATGCCATTCGCCGAGGTGGCCGTGATGGTCGCGCTTCCTTCAGTGACGGCCGACGCCAGGCCGCTGCTGTTTACGGTTGCGACAGCGCTGTTCGATGATGCCCAGGTGAAGGTGGTGGACACTACTGTCCCGCTGGCATCCCTCGCTGTTGCCGAGAATTGCTGCGTTGCTCCAACCTGGATAGATGCGGAGGCAGGAGCGACCGTCACCGTTGCAACCGGCTGCGCCGGTGGACTGTAGCCGTTGTTGACCGTCCCTGGCGTGCCCTTGTCACCCTTTCCGAACACGCTCGTTGAAGTCACCCAGTTGGTCCCGTTCACCGAGACATTGTCGGCGGTGGGATCTTTCACGCCGCGCGATGCGCCTGCGGGCGCCGATGTCCACGAAACCGAGTCAACCGAGGCTCCACTCGCGTCCCGAAGGGCTACCCAGTCGGTCGTATTTGCGAGTGTGATGCCTGTTCCGTACACATAGTTCGCGGTAACTCCGCCATTCTTGGATTTCGTGCCATCCCGGGCGAGGATTACATATCCCCCGGCCGCGACTGTAACAGATGATGCAATGCTGTGTGCTGCATCATTGGCCGACACGAGCTGGTACCCCTGAAGATTTGCGGAAGTGGAACCCGCGTTGTGGATCTCCACCCATTCACCGCGGTCGTCCACGACTGCGGAAGGATCGGGCAATACCTCGTTGATCACCAGCAATGGTCCCGTTACGGCAGCTGCTGATCTGGGAAGAAACTCCGGTCCAGCCACATTCCTGTCGATACAGCCGAGTACGATGAATCCAAGGAGCGCAGTCGTGATGCGGCGTGCGAGCATGTATCCTCTCGGAAAAGAAGGGTGGGATCGTGCCGACTCAAAGGTCGGCTGAATTTGAAATACCGCAAGGACATTGCCGACTGTTACCAAAAGGTTACTTTCGCCGCCACGAAGCGCAGTTTCATGGCAGAGTCGCTAAATTGGCGGCATGCAGCGCGCCTACGAAGGAATCACCGCCGAGCGAATTCCCGGAGCGACGAAGGAAAATCCGGTGAGCATCTCGCAGCTCACCGAGGCGACGAAGACAGTGCTGGAGAGTTCCTTCCCGGGGCTCTGGGTGAGCGGTGAAGTGAGTGACATGAAGAAGCGGAACGGTCACTGGTACTTCTGTCTCAGGGACAAGACGGCGCGCGTCTCATGTGTAGTCTGGGCCAGCGACCAGTATCGCATACCCGCCGCGCCTGACGAGGGAATGAAGGTTCTCGCCTTTGGAGGAATGACTGCGTGGCCGGCGGGCGGGTCCATGCAGTTCCGGATCAGGCGCATCGAGGCCGAAGGTGACGGACTCTGGCGCAAGGCACTCAAGATCTCCTACAACAAGCTCAAGGCAGAGGGTCTGCTCGATCCTGTACGCAAGCGGACACTTCCAGTCGCACCGCGCGTGGTGGCGGTGGTGACGAGTGCGCAGGGAGCGGCACTGCATGACGTGATTGCTGTCGTGAAGCGCAGGTGTCCCGGAACGGACGTGGTGCTTTCGGCCTGCAAGGTTCAGGGTGAAGGATCCGCGCAGGAGATCGTGCTCGCTCTCGACCGGGTGATGCGCTGGGGAGCGGCTGAAGTGGTGATCATCGGCCGCGGCGGTGGCAGCAGGGAAGACCTCTGGGCCTTCAATGACGAGCGCCTCGCGCGCGCGATTGCGGCATTCCCGATTCCTGTAATTGC
>JAKFCC010000016.1:0-3571 GCA_036676795.1 Gemmatimonadota bacterium | reverse complement strand
ATTGGCATTTCACCCCTATCCACAGCTCATCCGGTAGCTTTTCAACGCTAATCGGTTCGGGCCTCCACGAGGTCTTACCCCCGCTTCACCCTGGCCATGGATAGATCACCGGGTTTCGGGTCTGCAGCCACTGACTACGCCCTTTTCAGACTCGCTTTCGCTTCGGCTTCGGGCCTTAAGCCCTTAACCATGCCAGTAACCGCAACTCGCCGGTTCATTCTTCAATAGGCACGCACTCACCCTCGTATGGGGCTCGTACTGCTTGTAAGCACACGGTTTCAGGGTCTGTTTCACTCCGCTCTCGCGGTGCTTTTCACCTTTCCCTCACGGTACTGGTGCACTATCGGTCGCTAAGTGTCTTTAGCCTTGGAGGGTGGTCCCCCCGGATTCCCACGGGATTTCACGTGCCCCGTGGTACTTGGGATCCGCCTGCGTCTTTCTGCCTTTCGCCTACAGGGCTCTTACCTTCTATGGCCGGCCTTTCCAGGCCTGTTCGACTAGGCTTCCAGAATCACGTCTGGCGTCCCGCAACCCCGCCCCCGATTACTCAGGAACGGTTTAGGCTCTTCCCCGGTCGCTCGCCGCTACTGGGGGAATCTCGTTTGATTTCTCTTCCTCGCCCTACTGAGATGTTTCAGTTCAGGCGGTGCCCTCCTCACACCCTATGGATTCAGGTGCGGGTGACTGGCCATTACGCCAGCCGGGTTGCCCCATTCGGATACCCCCGGATCTACGCCCGCTTGCGGCTCCCCGAGGCTTTTCGCAGCTTACCGCGTCCTTCTTCGGCACTTAGCGCCAAGGCATCCACCGTGTGCCCTTTCTAGCTTGACCTCTCTCGAGGTTTTCACCTGTGTGATGCTTATTCTTCAACCACTTTACAGTTTTCAAGGTGCGAAGGTTCCGAGTTGCCTCGGACCCTCAAAACTAAAGAGTGTAGGAACTTGCGAGCGTACTTGTTTGGTTTGCCACCCGGCATGCCAGGTGGATCGACCTTGGAGTTGCCCACCTTTATGTTGGTGAGCGTTTCTCCTTAGAAAGGAGGTGATCCAGCCGCACCTTCCGATACGGCTACCTTGTTACGACTTCACCCCAGTCACCGGCCCCACCTTCGACGGCTGCCTCTCTTACGAGTTAGCTCACCGGCTTCGGGTGTTACCAGCTCCCATGGTGTGACGGGCGGTGTGTACAAGGCCCGGGAACGTATTCACCGCGGCGTGCTGATCCGCGATTACTAGCAACTCCGGCTTCACGCAGGCGAGTTGCAGCCTGCGATCTGAACTACGACCGCCTTTGGTGGTTTCCTCCCCCTCGCGGGCTCGGTTCACTCTGTGGCGGCCATTGTAGCACGTGTGTCGCCCAGGACATAAGGGGCATGATGATTTGACGTCATCCCCACCTTCCTCCGGTTTGTCACCGGCAGTCTCGTATGAGTGGCCGTCTTTACGCTGCCAACATCCGATAGGGGTTGCGCTCGTTGCGGGACTTAACCCAACATCTCACGACACGAGCTGACGACAACCATGCACCACCTGTGTTACTGCTCTCCCGAAGGAGCACATCCCTATCTCTAGAGACTTCAGTACATGTCAAGCCCTGGTAAGGTTCTACGCGTTGCTTCGAATTAAACCACATGCTCCGCTGCTTGTGCGGGCCCCCGTCAATTCCTTTGAGTTTCAACCTTGCGGCCGTACTCCCCAGGCGGGGTACTTATTGCGTTTGCGCCGGCACGGCAGGGGTCGATACCCGCCACACCTAGTACCCATCGTTTACGGCTGGGACTACCGGGGTATCTAATCCCGTTTGCTCCCCCAGCTTTCGCGCCTCAGCGTCAGTTGCTCCCCAGACAGTCGCCTTCGCCACTGGTGTTCCTCCCGATCTCTACGCATTTCACTGCTACACCGGGAATTCCACTGCCCTCTAGAGCACTCAAGTCCACCAGTTTCAGAGGCAGTTCCAGGGTTGAGCCCTGGATTTTCACCTCTGACTTAACAGACCGCCTACACGCCCTTTACGCCCAATAAATCCGGACAACGCTCGCCCCCTACGTATTACCGCGGCTGCTGGCACGTAGTTAGCCGGGGCTTCCTCTCCCGCTACCGTCAAACAAGACCCATTTCCTGATCTCGCCGTTCGTCACGGGCAACAGAGCTTTACAACCCGAAGGCCTTCTTCACTCACGCGGCGTTGCTGCGTCAGCCTTGCGGCCATTGCGCAAAATTCCCGACTGCTGCCTCCCGTAGGAGTCTGGACCGTCTCTCAGTTCCAGTGTGGCCGGTCGCCCTCTCAGGCCGGCTACCCATCGTCGCCTTGGTGGGCCGTTACCCCTCCAACTAGCTAATGGGCCGCGGACCCCTCTTCCGCCAGCGCCTTGCAGCGCCTTTTCTCCCAGAGGCATGCACCCCCGTGAGCTTATCCCGTATTAGCACCCCTTTCGAGGTGTTATCCCGGTGCGAAAGGCAGGTTATCCACGTGTTACTCACCCGTCCGCCGCTAGGGTATTGCTACCCTCGCTCGACTTGCATGTCTTAAGCACGCCGCCAGCGTTCGTCCTGAGCCAGGATCAAACTCTCCGTAGAATAGTTTGTTCGGCTCTTATTTCTCTCACCACGAATCAACCTTGGCTCACTCCCCAAGGGGAGATCCCCGGTCGTTTCGAGGTTCGACGTACGTCTCGCTTCTTTGCCTACACTCTCTAGTTTTCAAGGTCCCAGGAAAGAGTTTTGTTGCCTCTCGTGACCTGCTACGCAGTTCACTGTCGGCGACCTCCGGTGTGCGGTCTGGCGACCGCCCACGGCGGCGAGGTTCTCATCTTACCACGTCGTTGCGATTTTCGTCAACCACCAAGTTTTATCATCTCGGTGTTTAGCGAAACCGAAACTTCAGGAAGATAATTGGTTGCGGGGGAGGGATTTGAACCCTCGACCTTCGGGTTATGAGCCCGACGAGCTACCGGACTGCTCCACCCCGCGATGTGAAACTGGTGCGAGGGCCGGGATTCGAACCCGGGACCTCTCGGTTATCAGCCGAGTGCTCTAGCCAACTGAGCTACCCTCGCAAACCTGGAACTGATGACCATGATCAAACCGGTGACCTCATCCTTAACCAAGGATGTGCTTGACCTACTGACCTGGATCAGCTCTGGTGCAGATGGGGAGACTCGAACTCCCACCGGGGGTGGTTACCCGACACGGTCCTGAGCCGTGCGCGTCTGCCAATTCCGCCACATCTGCATCATACAATTTATGAAGTTGGCGGAGGCGACGGGATTCGAACCCGCGGTCTCGGCCGTGACAGGGCCGCATGTTAGGCCTCTACACCACGCCTCCGTCGAATAGGACAGGACAAGACTAGTTCGCTGCGCAGGGATCGAACCTGAAACATGGTGGAGCTAAGGGGAATCGAACCCCTGACCTCTTGAATGCCATTCAAGCGCTCTCCCAGCTGAGCTATAGCCCCGAAAGAAAACTGGAGCGGGTAGTGGGAATCGAACCCACACCTACAGCTTGGAAGGCTGTGGCACTACCACTATGCAATACCCGCATGGCTATAAATGGTGGGGAGAGGTGGATTC
>JAKFCC010000015.1:0-31795 GCA_036676795.1 Gemmatimonadota bacterium | reverse complement strand
TCACAGAGCCACAGGTGAGATTTGAACTCACGACCGCTCGATTACGAATCGAGTGCTCTACCCCTGAGCTACTGTGGCAAGAGAGGAATGCCCTGGAGCGGACTCGAACCGCTACGTCTTGCGACACCACCCCCTCAAGATGGCGTGTCTACCAATTTCACCACCAGGGCAACTACATGCTTCTGCTTCACACAAACTACGGGGCCGACGGGGCTCGAACCCGCGACCTCTCGAGTGACAGTCGAGTGCTCTAACCAAACTGAGCTACGGCCCCAATGCACTTACAGCTTGTCTTGCATACAACCAGGAAAGGCCGTCTTGAGTTTTCCGTTGTCCGTATTCCGTTGTCCGTTTTTACTGATAACGGAAACGGAGAACGGATAACGCACAACGCGCCGTTAACTCCCTGCCCTACCGTCCAACTTTACTGCATAGCCCCAAGGGGAATCGAACCCCTCTCTGCACCGTGAAAGGGTGCCGTCCTAACCGATAGACGATGGGGCCAACGTCCACCACTTCCATTGTATAGCGCTAACGGGATTCGAACCCGTGTTTAGGCCTTGAGAGGGCCCCGTCCTAGTCCCCTAGACGATAGCGCCAAAATTTTTTTCTACAGGCCCGGCAGGAATCGAACCTGCAACCCCCGGTTTTGGAGACCGGTGCTCTACCAATTGAGCTACGGACCTAGGACTCTCTCAAATCCTCGACTCCACCTTTGCAACCCAGGGTGACTGACGGGGATTGAACCCGCAACCCCCGGAACCACAATCCGGTGCTCTAACCAATTGAGCTACAGTCACCATGTACTACAACCGCTTTGCAACCTAACCGTTAAAAGAACCCTAAACCAGTGTACGAACCGTCTCTTACTTGGAGCGATCCAGGTACTCGCCGGTAGTTGGATTCACCCTGATCTTCTCGCCCACCTTGATGAACTCGGGAACGTTGACCGTAACGCCGTTCTCGAGCTTCGCCGGCTTCTTGGATGCGGTTTTCGTCGCCGTCTTCATCACGGCAGACGTGTCCACAACCTCGAGATCCAGGTACTGCGGCAGCTCGATGCCGATGGGACGGCCATTGTAGTACTCGGCCATGATCCTCATTCCCGCCTGCATCCACTGCGCGTTGTCGCCCAGCGTTTCTTCGTCGAGCTCGATCTGATCGTAGTTCTGGACATTCATGAAGTGGTAGGTATCGCCACCCTGATACATGAACTCCAGCTCCTGCGTCTCCATCGAAGCCTTTTCAATTGAATCCGCCGCGCGGAAGCGATGCTCGAATGAAGAGCCGCTTCGCAGGTTCTTGAGCTTCGCCTGAACCATTGCGCGGAGGTTGCCCGGGGTATGGTGCCGGAACTCTATAATGCGGCAGGGATCACCTTCAAAAACGATGACCATGCCTCTTCTGATTTGCGTTGCTGGAACAGCCATGTGTGCCGAGTCTAAGGTACTGAACGGTAAACGGATACAGCCTTTAAAATTAGCTTTTCGAAGGCCCTAAATCAATTCAGCGGCCGATTATTGGCCCTGAATATCCGCCACAATCGGCTTCAGCACCCGCCAGACATTATCGGCCACCAGCCGGGCGCCGGCAGCGTTGGGGTGAATTCCATCCTCCTGGTTGAGCTCGGGACGCCCGGCCACCCCATCCAGAAAGAAAGGAACGAGCACCACCTTCTCCTCACGCGCGACGGTGGAATACATCTTCTGGAATCCAGCCGTATAGCCCCGCCCCAGGTTCGGCGGTGCGAGCATCTCCACCAGCACGATCCTGGCCTTCGGCTGCGCATGCTTTGCCTTTGCAACTATCTGCTCGATGTTGGATTTGGCAGCTTCCACGCTCAACCCGCGCAGTGCGTCATTCGCCCCAGTCTCGATCACGATGACGTCCGCCGGACTCTTCAGTGCCCAGTCGATCCTGCGTAGCGCACCAGCCGAGGTTTCCCCACTTACTCCGGCATTCACCGCAGTGATGGGTACGCCCGCTTCTTCCGCCTTCTTCTCGATCACGGCTGGATATGCCTGCTCCGGCTGCAGTCCGTAACCGGCCGTCAGACTCGTCCCGAAAAACAAAATGGTGGGTCCGCGCGTAGTCTTCTTTGGAGAAGAGTCCGCAGAGGGCAACACCACGGTGCGTTCACGCGTTTCCGCGCGATCACCCATATTTCCCTCGGACTGACACGCGGCCAGCAGCACCCACAACAAAACACTTAGACGTTTCATGCTCATAGCAAAGGAAGTTACCAAGGAGTACAAGAGCGGCGACAACCAGCTTGCCGTGCTCCGCGATGTCACCTTCGAGATTCCCCAGGGAAGCTTCGTGGCGATCGTCGGACCGTCGGGCAGCGGCAAGACGACCCTGCTCGGCCTGCTCGCCGGACTGGATACACCAACCCGTGGCAAAATATTCCTCGACGATGCCGATCTCACCCAGCTCTCGGAAAACGGACGCGCCCGGCTCCGCGGTGAGAAGGTTGGATTCGTCTTTCAGAGCTTTCAGCTGATACCGACCCTCACCGCCCAGGAAAACATCCAGGTGCCCCTCGAGCTGAGAGGCGAGAGCGGCGCCGACATCCGGGCCCGGGATCTTCTGGAAAGGGTCGGCCTTAGCGGCCGCGGCCACCACTTCCCCACCCAGCTGTCGGGCGGTGAACAGCAGCGCGTGGCGATCGCACGCGCCTTTGCCAACTCACCCCGCATCCTCTTCGCCGACGAGCCCACAGGAAATCTGGACGGTGTAACGGGCGGGCGGATCGTCGAGCTGTTGGAGAGCATCAACAGGAACGAGGGATCGACAGTCATTCTCGTCACGCACGACCAGAATATCGCAGCACATGCGGCGCGCACCATAAGACTGCGCGACGGCGTTGTAGTCGAAGACACGGCAGCGTAGTGCAGATCCTTCCGCAGAACTTCTTGCCGCTGGCGAAACTCGCGTGGCGGGAAAGCAGGTCGGCACGCCGGCGGCTGCTCCTCTACATGTCGTCCATATCGCTGGGTGCTGCGGCACTTGTGGCGATCGACTCGTACGCCTCCAACGTCACCGACTCGATTCAGGAGCAGTCGCGCGCGCTCCTGGGTGGAGATATCGCACTTTCAACCCGCCGGCCGCTTTTCGACTCCACGCAAAAACTGCTCGACACGCTGTCGCGACAGGGTGTCCGCTTTGCACGCCTCACGAGCTTCCCGTCGATGGCCGTCGTGCCGCGCACCACCGCGACGCGGCTGGTCCAGGTTCGCGCGGTAAGCTCCAACTACCCTGTTTACGGCGAGATAACCACCGAGCCGGCGGGCCGGTGGCAGGCGCTGCAAAGCGGCCCGCACGCGCTCGTGGATCCTTCGCTGCTTGTCACACTGGAAGCGCAGATAGGCGATACGCTCAAGCTTGGCTTCGGGGAGTTCGTCATTACCGGAACGCTGAAAGACGTCCCGGGATCCGCGGAAATTTCCGAGATATTCGGTCCGCGTGTTTTCATCCCCGAGCGATATGTAGCTGAAACCCGACTGCTGGTGTTTGGAAGCACGGCATCGTACCGGTTCCTCGGCAAAGTTCCGGCATCGATCAAACCCGATGCGCTGGTAAAGCCGCTGCGAAAGTCGTTCGCACAGGTCGGGATGGAAGCACGCACTGCCGAGCAGAGCGAAGCGCAGGCAACGCGGGCAATCCTGCAGCTGCGGAACTTCATAGGAGTGGTGGGTCTCGTGGCGCTGCTCTTGGGCGGCATCGGTGTCGCGAGCGGTGTGCGTGCATTCGTGGCGCGAAAGATCGATACAGTCGCGATCCTGCGTTGTCTGGGCGCATCTAGCGGCCAGGTCCTCACCATCTATGTGGCCCAGGCCGCGGCGATGGGACTCCTTGGAGCCGCCGCCGGCGCTGTCCTGGGCGTGGCGGTGCAATTCGCACTTCCTCGCGTAATGCGTGATTTCCTTCCGGTGGATGTGAGCGTTTCGCTGGTTCCAACGGCAATCATCGCGGGAATCGCTGTAGGCGGATGGATCGCGCTCATCTTTTCGCTCCGGCCGCTGCTTAGCGTAAGAAATATTTCGCCGCTCCAGACGCTGCGGCGTGAATCGGACGCAGACGTTCTGCGGACCAGGTTCCGCGACGTCCCGCGTCTCCTGGTGGATGCTGCACTGGTCCTCAGTGTGGTTGTCATCGCACTGTCGCGATCGACCCGGGTGAGCAATGGCCTGGGCATGGCCGCGGCGACTGGCGCCGTGATCCTGATGCTCGTGCTCAGCGCCTCTGCGCTGGCTTATGTCGCACGCAAATCACTGCGGAAAGGCTGGCCATATGTGATCAGGCAGGGAGTCGCCAATCTCTACCGGCCTGCGAACCAGACGCGCGCGGTTATCCTCGCGCTCGGCTTCGGTTCATTCCTCGTCACCACACTGTATGTCGTGCAGGCGAACCTGCTCCGGCAGTTTTCGGCTGATGCAGCGGCATCGCGGGCAAATGTTGTTTTCTACGATGTGCAGCCTGACCAGGAGGCAGACATCCGGAAATCGGTTCGCGAAGGCGGACACGAGATCGTGCAGACTTCTCCCGTCGTGACCATGAGGATCGCGCAGATAAACGGTGTTCCTGTGGCAACCATGATAGCCGACACCACGCTCAAGCCGCGCCGTCAGCGCTGGACCCTGCGCCGGGAGTATCGGTCCACCTTCCGCGACTCGGTGGCCGAAGGCGAAACGATCACCAAGGGAAAGTGGTTTGGCGCGCAACCGGCCGCCCAGCGCGGGGACACCGGTGAGGTTTCGCTGGAGAATTCGCTGGCGACCGACCTCAAGGCGAATATCGGCGACGTAATCACGTGGGATGTTCAGGGTGTAATGGTTACAACGCGCGTCACCAGCCTGCGCGAGGTCATCTGGACCCGGTTCGAGCCGAACTTCTTTGCGGTGTTCTCTCCGGAATCTCTGAAGGACGCTCCTCGGCAATATGTAGTTCTCGCAAACGTCGCCCCGCGCGCCGAGGTGACCAGGCTTCAGCGCGCCCTGGTCGGCAGATATCCCAACATCTCCAGCCTGGATCTTTCGCTGATCAAGGAGTCGATAATGAAGGTGGTGAGCAAGGTGGCAATCGCAGTGCGATTCATGGCCATCTTCAGCCTCGCGATGGGGGTACCTGTGCTGTTCAGCTCCATTGCTGCAACGCGCCGGGACAGGATACGCGAAGGAGTGCTGTTGAAGACCCTTGGGGCGACACGCGGCCAGATAATGCGCATCCTGCTCTCCGAGTACATTCTGCTCGGTGTACTCGGCAGCCTCACGGGAATGGTGCTGGCGATCGGTGGAGGCTGGGCGCTGACGCACTTTGTATTCGAGAATGACTTCTCGCCCGCCATGGGACCGGCATTCGCAATCGCGGGCCTGATGATGCTGCTGACGGTTACCATAGGGCTGCTTGCCGGGCGCGACGTTTTCCGCGAGACGGCAATGACGGCACTGCGTGAGAACTAGCGCTGGATGAACAAAAAAAGGCTCCCGGAATTCCGGGAGCCTTTTTCCTGCTCACAACTGCGAAGCGAACTATCTGTTGACTGTGTTGTCCAGCGCCGGCACCGCCGTACCCGTGCCTCCGATGGTTCCGCGCGCGCCGATCGTATAAACGCGGCCTGCCGAGAAAGAGACTGCGGCGCGGGTGATGATGTTCGTTGAAGATCCGGCGGTGCGAGTGCTTAGATCGTACACGCCATTTGGAATCGCCGTGAAGGCACTCCCGCTCTTGTAGGCAACCGCTGCACCGATGGGAATCTCGACACCGGTAAGTGTGTTCTTCGCAAAGAGCTGCATCGCGCTGGCGTTTGCCGAAGCGTTCACGAAGCGGACGTAAGCAATTGTGAGGTCAACCGCCGGAATGGGATCCTCGACGATGAACGACTCGGTTGTCTTGGTTGCCGTGTTGTAGGTACCGCTCATGTAGTACGAGTAGTACTTGGCGTCGGCAATCGTGGTCTGCAGCGTCGCCACAGCGAGGTCCTTGTCCGTGGTTGCCGCGATCCTGCCGGTCACCGTGTAGGTGCCCGGGTCGATCGCCGAGTACATCGAGCCACCGCCGTTGCCGGCGCCGCCGTACACGGTTCCCGTCGTCGACTCGACGCCGGTGGTCGACTGCACAGCAGTCATTTTCTGGCTGTTGAGGTAGAAGTTCACCCCGGGAGATCCGACGCTGAAGTTGAAGAACTTGATGCGGGAAGCCGGAACGGTTCCCGTGATGTCCTGGACGGCGTTCTTCTCATAGTCGCATCCTGACAGAACCGATGCGCACAGGAGAACAGCCAGCGAAAAATATTTTTTCATATGAGTACTACTTCTCCGTGATCCAAAGAGGCTTGGTGTGGTAATCGGTCGCTGTTCCGCCGATTGCCGCCAGGGCTGGCAGATTCCATACGTACTCTGAATTGAACCGCGGTCTGATGCGGTACACCGGTTTTCCGGCGTTGTCAGGATAGAAATTGGTGGGGAACGAGAAGCCGGGATACACCTGCTTTCCGCTCGCCGGATCGACTTCCGTGTAGTGATACCGGCGCATGTCCATCCACAGCTCATTGTGTCCCCATCCCCACTGGGCGATGTACTTCTGGGACATGATGTGAGTCAGCGTCAGGTTTGCAGCCGCCGGGACGATGTTCGGGTCGGCAAGGAACGCGCTCTTTTCCGCAGCGGTGATCTGCGTTGGAGTCTGGCCGTTGTCCAGGTTTCGCGCGTTGACCCAGTCGATGTGCGCCGAAATTCCGTTTCTGTATGCAGCGAGTGCCGTTGCCTTGTCGCCAGCCTTGTATGCCGCTTCAGCCTTGATGAACTGGAGCTGTGCATAGGTGACAACGGGAAGCTTTGCCTTGTTGTCGAAGATGTACCTGCCCGCCAGGCCGGCACCCGTTGTCCCGGGGTAACCCCAGAAGTTGTTGGGCTGCTGCGCCGCGGCGAGTGCGCCGAATCCAACTACGTTCGGGTCCAGTCCGCGGTAAGCGCCGTCCGGAGATGGCGACAGCATTCGGCTCATGCGGGGATCGGGCGTGCCCAGCTGGGTGCCGTCCATCAGCCCCACCACGAAACGAGTCTGTCTGTAATTCTGGAGATTCGCACGCGTCGGTCCCCAGAAGTTGATGTCATCGTTCTGCGTGGCTGGATAGGTAAGCAGAGCGTCGTCGGCGTTACTTGCGAACGACTTGTCGACGTTCGCGATAACGTCGGCCGGTTTGTACGTCGCCTTGTTGGAATAGTGGTTCAGGTTGATGGCCATCATTCCGTACGCGAGCTTCAGCCACTTCGTGCGGTCACCGTTGTACATCTTATCGCCCTTGGCGAGATAAGTCGCATTCACGGCACCGTCGGTTCTCTGCAGGTTCTTGATCGCTTCGTTCAACAGTCTCTGGATTTCCGTGTAGGCGTATTCCTGAGTGTCGTAGTTGAAGCTGAACTTCGACTGGTCGATGGCTTCCTTGACGATGATCTCGCCATGGAGATCGGTGGTGGCCTGCCATCCCCACGCCTTGAGCAGCTGTGCTACGCCGAGCAGGT
Organism: Gemmatimonadota bacterium; assembly: GCA_036676795.1. Classification (GTDB taxonomy): domain Bacteria; phylum Gemmatimonadota; class Gemmatimonadetes; order Gemmatimonadales; family Gemmatimonadaceae; genus UBA4720. The sequence goes on along the minus strand of JAKFCC010000015.1, from coordinate 24,272 downwards.
CCCAGCGCTCTTCGGCCTCTGCGATGTTGGTCATGTCGACCAGGTTCTGGCCGAACGTCCAGTAGACTTCGCGCCACTGCTGGCCACCGTTGTCGCTGGAAGGATCGTAGCCCATCCGGTCCCAGGTTGTCGGAGTGCCCGTGACGCTCAAGGCTTGCATCCACTGCTGCGTATAACGAGCCACAAAGCGGCCGTCATACTGTGGAGCCGTCACCATCCAGTGGACCAGCGGCGGCAGGTAGAGGTTTGCCGACACCACCTGCGGCGCGTTCGGGTTGGTGTTTACATCGAGGAAATCTTTGCATCCCGTGGGCACGGCGAGTGCGCCGACCAGGAGCGCTATATGAAGTTTTTTCATTGTTTTATGATCCTTGATCATCGCGTCAGACGGAGTCCGAAATTCAGACCCCGAGGCATTGGGAAGTTACCGTAGTCGATACCCGCAGCACCTGAACCTCCCACCGCGGCTGTGTTTCCATTAACGATCGGATCGAGACCCGAGTAGTTCGTGAGCAGGAACAGGTCGGTTCCCGTAACGAATACGCTGGCGTTTCTCAACAGGCGTTCCGGGAGCGTGTAGCTGACCGTGATGTCCCTGAGGCGCAGCCAGTTGATGTCCTTCTCGATGAACAGCTCTTCACTGATGTTTGTGTAGTAGCCGGTCTGGATGGCCGGCACGACGACGATGTTGTTCCTGGTCGGGTTGTCCGAGTTTTCCTTGCCGTCCCTGAGCACGCCGTTGATGACGCGTGGTTCGTTGCGGTCGAGCGTACGCATCGTGAGACCGCGGGCCGTCAGGAACTGCTCCGTCGCATTGAATACATCTCCACCCTTTCGGATGTCGATCAGGAAGTTCAACGACAGGCTCTTCCGGCGGAACGTGTTGGTGATTCCCATTGTCCAGTCGGGCGTGCGATCGTAGCCATGGTCGATGAATGCCGTGGACCTTACCGGCAGGCCAGTTGTGGGGTCGATCAGTATGTCGCCCGTCTTGTTGCGCAGGTAGAACTGCCCGGTAAGCGACTGCGTGGAAAGTCCCGGTGCCGTTCCATTCCTTACATTCCCGAACAGCCAGGTATCCGATACATAGGATTCCGGAAGCGCGTGCGGGAGCGCGAGCGTCTTGCCGTGCGCGCGATCGTAGTTGGTCAGGATGTCCCAGGAGAAATCAGGACGCTCGATCGGACGAAGCCGGAGCGTCATCTCGACGCCGTCATTTCTCGTCTCGGCGCCATTCAGGTTGAACAGAACGAACCCGGTGGCGTAGCTGCCGCGGATGTCGTTCACGATCTGATCCTTGGTCTGCTTGCGATACACGGTCGCATCGAAGCCGATGCGGTTGTCCATGAATCCAAGCTCCGTACCGAATTCATATGACTTCGCGAATTCTGGCTTGAGGCCAAGGTTCGGTCCGGTGAAGCCGTATCCGTAACCACCGTACGACGTCGTCTTGAACTCGAGCGACGGGCGATAGGCATACGGCCGTGCGTCCTTTCCTACTTCGGCGTATGCGGCTCTCACCTTTCCGGTCATCCGGCGGCCAATCGCGGGAAATGCATCCGAGAATATGAAGCTTCCCGAAATCGACGGGTAAAAGAACGAGTTGGCGCCCTGAGGAATCGTGGACGTCCAGTCGTTACGGCCTGTTACGGTGAGGTACAGCAGCTCCTTCAGCGAGAGTGTCGCACTCCCGAAGGCGCTGACGAGCCGGCGCTGCGCAATGCTCGTCCTGTTCTGCCGAAGGTTCGTGTTGTTTACTGAAATGAAGTCGGGCTCGAGGAAGTCCTGTCCCTTGAGCGCGTCGGTGTTGGATTTGAGATCCTGAATGGCGTTTCCGACCAGGCCGCTGATCGAGATGTTCTTGCCGATTGACCAGCCGTTCCAGTTCAGAATCGTCTGAGCGCTGAGGTTGCGCGTAATGTCGTTCGCTACGTCAATGATTCCGTTGTTGCTGCCGCTGATTGCGCTCTCGGGGTGGCGAAGAATCAGGTTCTGATTCGTGTAGCTGTCCGTTCCGATGTTGGTCTTGAGGCTTCCCCAGGAGAACGGGGTGAGCTTCAGGCCAAGGTTCGCGATGATACGGTTGTTCTTCGAAGTGAGCTGGTTCTTGGCGAGATTGAAGTAGGGGTTATCCACTTCTGATGCCGCCGAGAGATTGGTGAGGCGGCGGCGCGTGCCAGCCGCGCTCAGGTAGTCCTTTGCATCATCCGTGGCAGGCCAGACAAGGAGACCGAGAAGCGGTCCGCCCGCGCCCTTCAGGGACTGGCGGTTGTCGGCATAGGTATACGCCATCGAGAGGTCGGCGTTCAGCCAGGGTTTCACCTGCGCCTGCGAAGCACCGGTAACGTTGATGCGGTTGTACTTGTTATGGGGAATCACGCCCTGCTGCGCGGTCGAAGATGTAGAGAGGCGGTAGTTGATGCGGTTATCAGGCGAGGCGCCGCTGAACGCGAGGTTGTGCTTCTGCGTGACTGCCGTCTGGAAGAACCCATCTACGTTGTCGTAGAAAACCGTCTCCGCAGGATACGGATTGCCGAAATAGAGGAAGGTCGTGCTGCCAACCGCGTTCGGCGCATAGATGCGCTGCACTTTCGGAACTTCACCTGGCGTTTCAATGCGGAAGCTGTTGCTGTACTCGATTCCGCCCTTGCCGGCTTTTCCACGCTTGGTGGTGATGACGATCGCGCCGTTGGCCGCGTCGATTCCGTAAAGTGCCGAAGCCTCCGGTCCCTTCAGGACGACGAGATTTTCGATGTCTTCCGGATTGAGGTCGGCCGCGCGGTTGGTAAAGTCAACTCCGCGATTGGACAATGCCGTCAATGAACCCGGGGCATCCGACGCAAGCACACCCGTGTTCAGGGTCTTGTTATCCATGGGCAGGCCGTCGATGATCATGAGCGGCTGGTTGCTGCTCGAGATCGAGCTGATGCCGCGAATGGTGATCGAGGTGGATGCGCCAGGAACGCCTGACGTGCTGACCACGTTCACACCGGCGACGCGTCCCTGCAGTGCGTTGACGAAGTTTTCTCTCTGGGTTTCCGCGATCTCTGGACCCTTGACCGTCTGCTGCGCCGTTCCGAGCGAGCGCTGCTGGGTTGTCTCACCAAGCGCGGTGACGACGACTTCATTCAGGGTCGTGGTTACCGCGCGAAGCGCGAAGTCCTGGGTTGCAGAAACACCAGCACCAATGTTGACCGCAACGCGCTGAGGAGCGTAGCCGACGCGCCGAACCGTCAGAAACCGGGAGCCAACAGGAGCTCCGCTAATGGTGTAGTTGCCGTCCGCTCCAGTCTGCGCACCGATCGTGGTGCCTTCGACTCGAACCTGTACTCCGAGAAGCGGAGTACCGCTTGTCGCATCGGTGACGCGTCCTCGAATGCTGCCAGTGCCTTGTGCGGAGGAGAGGGAGGGAATCGCAATCAAAGCGAATGCGAGCAAACTCGTCAAAACACGACGCAATGCCATGGTGCCTCCAAATGGATTTGTATATGGTGACGCAGACCTATCTTATTCCTATGAGGAGGCAGTGTCAAACGACCAGACCTCCTGTTACGGCTGTTTTTTCCCCCTTGGAAAGCCGCGAAATCTGCCGCCAGCGGTGGAAAGCGGCCCCGATTTGTCCCATACTATAGATATGTTCGTCAAACGACCCAGCCAAAGAGCAGCCGCGTTTGTCCTGCTCTCGTTTTCTGCGGGATGCGTAACTCTCCCCTCCCCCCCTGCTACAGAAGCCGGTTCCGCGACACGATTACTGGGGAAATCCTACCCGGGGATCGGAACCAGACTGACAGCGCGCGACAGCGCCTGGGTGGAGCGCACTCTCTCGAGCCTCTCGCTGCGTGAGAAAGCCGGCCAGCTGATAATGCCCTGGGTGGGCGGAGAATATGCCGCCGTCGGTTCGCCCGAATTCGAGCAGGTCCGCAGATGGGTGGACGAGGAAAAGGTCGGCGGACTTGTCATGTCCATCGGCATGCCGCACAGCTATGGTGCAAAGCTGAATGAAATGCAGCGGCGTGCCCGGGTCCCGCTTCTGATTACGTCGGACATGGAAAACGGAAGCGGAATGAGAATGGCGAATATCTACGCTTTCCCATCCCTGCTGGCTCAGGGAGGCGGCACCGTATTTCCGCCGGTCATGTCACTGGGCGCGATCGGATCAACAGACCTGGCATTTCAGCTCGGAAGAGTGCTCGGCCGGGAAGCGCGGGCTGTGGGTGTGCACTTCACGAACGGTCCCGTGCTCGACGTGAACTCGAATCCAATCAATCCGATTATCAACACCCGTTCATTCGGCGAGGATCCGGCCGCCGTCAGTGCGCTCGCGACCGCATACATCCGCGGCGCCCGCAGTGCCGGACTCATGACGACGGGCAAGCATTTTCCCGGGCATGGTGACACGGGTACAGACTCTCATATAGACCTCCCGACGATCACGGCGGACCGTGTACATCTGAATCGCGTGGACCTTCCTCCCTTCCAGGCGGCAATCAGGGAGGGAGTGGATGGAATCATGACGGCGCACATCGCCGTAATCGGTGTCGAAGGTTCGAATGCACCCCCGGCCACGCTCTCTCCGCTTTTCATGACGCAGGTGCTCCGCGACGAGCTGGGATTCCGCGGACTGCTGTTCACCGATGCAATGACAATGGGCGGTATTTCGCGCAAGTATGGAGCGACGGAACCACTCATCCTTGCATTGAATGCAGGTGCCGACGTTCTGCTGATGCCGCGCGGAGTCCATGAAGCAGTTGAAACAATTGTCGCGGGCGTTGCAGCCGGCCGGGTGAAGCAGGAAAGAATCGATGACGCCGTGCGCCGGATTCTCTCAGCCAAGGCGAGAGCAGGACTCATAGACGGCCGTCTCGTATCGCTGGACGCCATCGACTCGGTCGTGAACATTCCCGAGCACGCGGCGATCGCGAAAGAGATTGCAGAGCGGTCGATTACCCTTGCACGGGATAACTCCGGCCTGGTTCCGCTCAAGGTTGAGGACAAACGGATCCTCTCGATAACCTACGCAGGCATTTCGGATCCGCTGGCCGGCAGGATCTTCAACGAGGAGCTCGCAGCTGCGGGCAAGTCGGTCCGCCGGGTGAGCGTGGATGCCAGGACCTCCGAGTCGGAGTGGGCGGCCCTGCGTGCGTCCGCCGACTCGTTTGATCTGGTTCTGGCCTCGGCCTATGTGGTTCCTGTGGAGTCTGCCGGAAGCGTGGAGATACGCGGAGGCTTTCCGGGCTTCATCGAGTCGGTGGCGAAGTCTGGCCGGCGAATCGCCGCGATCTCGTTGGGAAGCCCCTACCTGCTTTCGGGGTTTCCGTCCGTGCCTGCCTACTTGCTGGCCTGGGGCGGAGCGCCGCTCAGTCAGCGCGCGGCGGCCCAGGCGCTGCTCGGCAACAATGCCATTTCCGGACGCCTGCCCGTTTCTCTCCCGCCGTATTTGAAAGTCGGAGAAGGAGTGTCGCGCGAGAAGGTTGCACGATGAAAAGTTCCGGCTCGCTTCGGCGCGGTGGAGTACTGCCACTGATATGTCTGCTTGGCGCATGCGCTCCCGTCTCGCGGCCTGTTTCGCCGGTGAGCCCGATCACCAGTCCTCGGCTGGCCTTTCATGATTCACTCGTGACCGGCGCCAGCCCTTCTGCCGTGGGATTCAGCGCGTCACTCAACCGCGAAATAGACTCGATTGTCGCAAATGGCATCCGGGAGGGAGCAGCACCCGGAGCCACAGTCGCGGTGGGAAGACATGGCAGGCTTGTCCACCTCGCAGCATACGGAGTGATGGCCCGGACGGATTCCTCTCCGGTGAGCGTCAATACGATCTATGACATGGCGTCGCTCACGAAAGTCGTGGCGACGAGCACGGCGGCGATGATTCTCGAGGAGGAAGGAAAGCTCGATCTCAACCGAACCGTTGCTTCGTATATCCCCGAGTTCAATGCGCCGGACAAGAGCGGGATCACCGTTCGCATGCTGCTCACGCACCGGGGCGGACTCGAGGCATTCGCGCCGCTGTACAGAACTTTCCGCGGCCGCGAGCAGTACCTGCAGCAGATAAATGCGAGACCACTCAAGTACGCCCCTGGAACGCAGGCGATTTACAGCGACTGGGAAATGATGCTGATGCAGTTCGTCATCGAGAGAGTTACGGGGATGACGCTCGACCGGTTCGTCGCAGAGCGGGTTTTTGGACCTCTTGGAATGACCGGCACGATGTTCAATCCCGATTCCACGATCACGTCGCGCGTTGCACCGACTGAGTTCGATTCCACGCGCGGCGGTGTTGTTCGCGGATTCGTGCATGACGAAAATGCCTGGGCGCTCGGCGGCGTTTCCGGACACGCAGGTCTCTTTTCCACGGCGCCCGACCTTGCGGTCTTCGCGCAGATGCTCTTGAACGGCGGCACCTACAAAGGCGTTCGCATTCTCAAGCCATCAACCATTGCGCGCTGGACAGCACGGCAGGATCCGGGGTCGAGCCGCGCATACGGCTGGGACACTCCATCGGGACAATCCAGTGCCGGCCATTATTTCGCGGCGCGCAGCTTCGGTCATACCGGTTTCACCGGGACATCACTCTGGATAGATCCCGAGCGAAACCTGTTTGTAATTCTGCTGACGAACCGGGTGAATGAAACACGCCAGAACAGCAGGCACGTACCCCTGCGCCGTGACCTGGCAGATGCTGTGCAGAGGAGTATCACCGACGCTCCGCTCATCGACTGGGAAGTGCGTCAATAACCATTTCAGGGAATCATGGCGACAGCACGTGAACGAGTTCCTGTTGTAATCGAGGACTACGACGAAATTGCGCGGCTACTGGCGCGCAGAATCCGTGACATCATCCTGGAGAAGCGGCGCGATGGCGGGCGTGCGGTGCTCGGACTGGCTACCGGCAGCACTCCAATCGGCGTATATCGCGAGCTCATCCGGATGCACCGGGAGGAGAAGCTCGACTTCTCGGATGTGATCACCTTCAATCTCGACGAGTACTACCCGATGCAGCCGGACAGCATCCACAGCTACGTGCGCTACATGTGGGAGAACCTGTTCGAGCACATCAACATCCACCGCGACAACGTGCACATCCCCGATGGCCAGGTGGATCGCGACCGGATCGAGCACTCGAATGCCGAGTACGAGCGCGCAATTCGCGAAGCTGGTGGCATAGACATCCAGATTCTTGGAATCGGCAAGACGGGCCACATCGGGTTCAACGAACCCGGCTCGGGTATCGATTCGCGCACGCGGCGGATTGCGCTCGACACCATCACCCGGCGCGACGCTGCCGCAGACTTCTTCGGTGAAGACAACGTTCCCACCGAAGCAATCACGATGGGCGTTGCAACAATCATGGAGGCGCGCGAGATCGCGCTGATCGCGACTGGCGAGCACAAGGCAGCCATCGTACGCCGGGCGGTCGAAGGCGAGCCGGACCCCGATGTAGCGGCCACCTATCTCCAGAAACATCATAACGTCACTTTCTACCTCGATCACGCAGCGGCCGCCGAGCTTACCCGCATTCGCACGCCATGGGTGATTGGCGAGGTGGAGTGGACTCCAAAGCGCGAGATCGATGCTGTCATCTGGCTGAGCCAAGCCACAGGCAAGTCGGTCCTGAAACTGGACAGTCTCGATTATCGCGAACACCACCTCAGTTCCCTGCTCGCAAAGCATCGGACCGCGGGCCCCCTGAACGGAGATGTGTTCAACGCGCTCATCTCCAAGATTCGCGGACGGAGCAAGCTGCCGTCGGGCAAGTCGATTGTCGTCTTCTCGCCGCATCCAGACGATGACGTCATTTCAATGGGCGGCATCCTGCACAAGCTCCACCAGAACGGGAACAACATCGTCGTCGCGTACCAGACCTCGGGCAACATTGCCGTGTTCGACCACGAGGTGCGGCGCTACGTGGACTTCCTGCGCCGGTTCGGGCGCGATTTTGCCAACGGCGAACAAAACACCCAGTCGCTCGTGCAGAAAGTCGAGCAGTTCCTGGAAGGAAAGAAACCGGGAGAGGTAGACATCGACGAGGTGCAGGCCATCAAGCGGGACATCCGCGAAGCTGAAGCGGTGTCAGGCATCGAGACGTTCGGCATGAACCGCAACCAGGCGCGCTTCCTCAACCTTCCATTCTACCAGACTGGAAAAACACGCAAGGATCCGATCGGTCCGGAGGATGTGCGCATCACCCTCGACCTCCTCGAGGAACGCAAGCCTGACCTGGTATTTGTCGCCGGCGACCTGACCGACCCGCACGGCACTCACCGCATGTGCATGGAGTCGGTGCTGCTCGCGCTCGGGCAGTACTCTGGTGAGCAGCCGGAGATATGGTACTATCGCGGCGCATGGCAGGAGTGGGGAGTAGGCGAAGCCGATGTCCTGGTGCCCCTGTCGGAGGACGAGCTGAGAGTGAAAAAGCTCGCAATCTTCAAGCACCAGAGCCAGAAGGACCGCGCCCCCTTCCCCGGTCAGGACGACCGCGAATTCTGGCAGCGTGTCGAGGATCGGAACAGGTCGACCGCGGAGACGGTAGACCGGCTCGGGCTGCCGGAGTACTTCGCGATGGAGGCGTACGTGGTGCGGAAGGCCGGCGCGCCGCTCGAGCGGGAGAATGTGCCTACGGCGTCGCTTGGAGCCAGGTGAACGGTCGCTTCTCCCTAAGAGAAAGCAACGACGAGCTTGAAGCTGGCAGCGTCGAGCTATTAGCGTCTAGCTCGGTTTTTCTGTAAGGGAGAGCAACGACGAGCTTGAAGCTGATAGCGTCGAGCTATTAGCGTCTAGCTCGGTCTTCCTGTAAGGGAGAGCAACGACGAGCTTGAAGCTGACAGCGTCGAGCTATTAGCGTCTAGCTCGGTTTTTCTGCAAGGGAGAGCAACGACGAGCTTGAAGCTGATACTCAATGCTATCAGCTCGCAGCTATACCTTCAGGAAGATCTTGCGCCGGTACAGAACCGCCATCACCCCAAACCAGAACACCACCGTCAGCAGCGCAAACCCGAGCGAAGCAAGCTTGTCCGGAAGCCAGGATGCGAACATCGACTGGTATATCACGCCCTGAACCGGAACCATCTTTCCACCGTACGGCACTTTCCAGAGCGTGTAGATGATGCGCGCGAGCACGCCTGATCCCACGAACGCGACAATCGGGTTCATCCCGTAAATCACGAAGGGTTTCGTCCATCCGCGAACATTCAGGTGGTCGATGACCCACATGCAGGTTGCGAGAACCACGCAGGCCATTCCCGCAGTGAAAAGCACGTACGAGCTGGTCCAGAGATTCTTGTTGATCGGGAACACCCAGTTCCAGATCAGGCCAAGCACCATTCCGAGGGATCCGGCAGCGAAGAGTCCGGCGATCCGCTCTATGAGCGGTCGCTGCGTGTTGATCCACCGGCCGGCCATCACGCCGATCATCGCTGTTCCGATTGCCGGGATCGTGGACAGAATTCCTTCCGGATCGTATGTGGTGCTTCCGCCCCAGATGTGTTTCCCGAGAATCGCACGGTCGACGAATGCCTGGACCGTGTTGGCCGGGTCGTCCAGTGTGAAGTAGCCGAGCGTGCCGCCGTAGGCGGGGAGCGGCGTCAGCGTCATCACCAGCCAGTATCCGTACAACAGCACGGCAACGATCCACACCTGCTGCTTCAGCGAGGTGCGAAGAGTCAGCAGTGCCGAGAAGATGTAGACCACGCCGATGCGGCCAAGGACGCCCATGATCCGCACATGCTCGAGGCGGTAGATGAAACGATCCATGAAAGTCGGGTCATCGAATCCCGGAACCTTGGCGCCGTATTGATAGAACGGGAACCAGGACATCAGGAAGCCCAGCAGAAAAATGGTCGCGCCGCGCCTGATGATCTGGCGGATGATCGCGCCCTCGTCGTCACCCCTCGCACGACGCGCGCTCAGCGAGATGTGAGTCGTAATACCGACAATGAAAAGAAAGAATGGAAAAATCAGGTCAGTCGGGGTCCACCCATGCCATTCGGCATGCTCGAGGGGACCGTAAATCGCGCCCCAAGTGCCGGGGTTGTTGACCAGCAGCATCCCCGCGATGGTCACTCCGCGGAAAACATCCAGTGAAATCAGTCGTTCGCGCATGGGTCGAATGTTGGGGTCCGGCCTGTGGTAAGCAATAGCTGGAACTCGCAACTCAAGTCTTGACGCGCTGATACCATAGTCTTAGCTATGGCTACGGCCGTACGGCTCAGCCAGCGGCAGGGGCAAAACAAATTCAACGCGAGGTTGCAGATGCGTGCTTTCTCATTAATACGCTTGTTCACAATTCTTGGTCTTCTGTGCTTTGCTGCCCCAGCTTCAGCGCAGTCCGGGCTGATGGGCAGAGTGACCGAGGCCGGTAGCGGGACGCCAATTGTTGGCGCACGTGTCCAGGCAAACACCGGTGGAAGGACTGCCGGGGTTGCAACCACGACTGAGACTGGTGAGTACCGAATCTCCAGCCTGACGGCCGGCACCTATGACGTCACGGTCACGAGAATAGGCTATTCGATGCAGCGGGTGACCGGAGTTCAGGTCGGCACCGGATTCGCCACGACCAATATCACGATGTCGCTCATTCCGTCGCAGCTCGAACAGGTGGTCACCACTGCCTCCCGGGCTCCTGAAAAAATCATCGATGCACCCGCGTCCGTTTTCGTGCTCAATTCGGTGGAAATCAATGATCGCCCGTCTGTGAACATTGCCGACCATGTAGTGAGACTTCCCGGAATCGACGTAGCCCGTGGCGGCCTGCTGCAGTCCAACATCGTAGCCCGCGGCTTCAACAACATCTTCAGCGGCGCCCTTCTCACGCTGACCGACAACCGCTTCTCCTTCGTCCCCTCGCTTCGCGTCAACATTCCCTATCTCACCCCGACTCCGAGCGAAGATGTCGAGCGTGTCGAGGTGGTGCTGGGACCTGGCGCTGCTCTCTACGGACCGAACACGGCCAGCGGTGTAATGCACGTGATCACCAAGTCGCCCTTCAACTCGCAGGGAACGACCGTCACACTGGACGGCGGTAATCAGAGCCTGTTGCGCGCCGGTTTTCGCCATGCCGGTTCACCGAATGAGAAGTTCGGCTACAAGATTTCGTACGATGTGTTCCGCGCCACCGAGTGGCCGGAGTTCCTGCACGACACGCTCGAGAGAAAAGCGCGTGACACCGACCTCCGCCGCCAGGGCGGCGAGATCAGGCTCGATTTCCGTCCGACTCCCGCGACAGAGCTGATCGCCAACGTGGGCCACACGAAGGCCGGCAGCGCGGTAGAGCCGACCGGACTCGGACCGGCGCAGATCAAGGACTGGAGCTACAACACCTACCAGCTCCGTGGTCGCGTGAACCGTCTCTTTGCGCAGGTGTTCGTCAACCAGAGCGACGCAGGCGGCACTTACCTGCTTCGCACGGTGAAGCCGACCACCAACTGCCCGAATGTCGCCGACGCGGCGTGCATCATCGACAAATCGCAGCAGATGGTCGCGCAGGCACAGCACGGGTGGGATCTCAACACCCGACAGAAGTTCCTGTATGGCTTCGACTACATCCACACTGATCCGCGCACCTCGGGCACGATCAATGGACGGAACGAAGCTGACGACGACATCACCGAAGTAGGTGGATACCTGCACTCGGTTACCACGCTGACACCCAAGCTAGAGCTCACCGCGGCGGGCCGAATCGATTCGCACAGCCGGCTCGAGTCGTCGGTTTTCTCACCGCGCGTCGCACTCGTCTTCAAGCCCGTTGAAAACCAGAACGTGCGGCTTACCTACAACCGCGCATTCTCGACGCCGAGCACCAACAACCTGTTCCTGGATCTGCTGGCCGGTGCGGCAGGCCCCTACGGCGTACGCGCCCTCGGTGTCCCGGAGACGGGCCTGAGCTTCAAGCGTGACTGCGCCGGCGGCCTCAGCAGTCTGTGCATGCGTGTTCCCACTGCATTCGGTGGAACCCCGTCGACCATGATCGCAGCCAATGCTGCGGTGATGTACCCGGTGGCCATTGCGGCCGCCCGCGCAGCCCTCATCGCCGGCGGAGTACCGGCCAGCGTAGTGGACTACATGTCGACGCTGCGTCCCAATTCGACGCAGGTGTCAACGCAGCTTCGCGTGCTCAACACGGAAAACGCAACATTCCGTGATGTCGCCGCAACCGATCTCCGCGACGTCGAGCGGATCAAGCCAACCATTCACAACACCATCGAAGCCGGTTACAAGGGCATTCTCGGCGGACGGCTGCAGCTCAGCCTCGACGTGTGGCGCGATCACAGAACGAACTTCGTCGGACCGCTCATCGTTGAAACTCCGAACGTCTTCCTTGACCGCGCGACGCTGCAGGTTTATCTGCAGCAGCAGCTTACCCCTGTTGTCGGTCCAACCAACGCCGCGGCGATTTCCACAGCGACAGCGACGGCCCTGGGCGGAGTATCCGGCAGCACCAACGCTTCTGCGAAGGGAATTCCTCTCGGAGTGGTGAACTTCCAGGAAGCAAACTCATCCGGATCCGACATCATTGTCACCTATCGCAACTTCGGTGACCTGACCGTCTGGGGCAGCGACCTCGGCGGAGAGCTGCTGCTGGATGGCGGCTTCTCGCTGGACGGAACCTACTCGTGGGTGAACAAGGACTTCTTCCCCCGCACCGAAGTCGGTGGCGTGCAGGACATCGCACTCAACGCTCCGGCGACCAAGGGATCACTGGGACTGAAGTTCCGCAACGAGGTGAAGGGCCTGAGCGCAGAATTCCGCGGTCGGCATGTAGCCGAGTTCCCGGTTTACTCGTTCATCAATGGAACCATCGAGTCGTACAACCTGTTCGATGCGGGCGTCGCTTTCCGCCCGGCGAACTGGAAGGGTGTCATGATCGCGCTCAATGCGACGAACCTGCTCGACAAGAAACACCGCGAATTCGTTGGCGGCGGAAATCTTGGACGGCTGATCATCACCCGCCTGCAGTACACCTTCTAGGCAAGAGCAGTAGTTTTCAGGGGCGCGCGGGATCCTCCGCGCGCCCTTTTTTTGTCTAGCATATGAATATTCTGACGGATCCCCTGGCCCACCCTGTGATTGGACACCGGGGCATGGCGGCCGTCCTGCCTGAAAACACCATCGAAGGCATGCGGGAAGCCTTCAGGCACGGTGCTGATGCGGTTGAGTTCGACCTGCGCGTAACTCGCGACGGCCATGTAGTGGTGATCCACGATGCTACCGTGGACAGAACCACGGAGGGCTCGGGAGCCGTGGCCGCAATGACGCTGGCCGAACTGCGCGAGCTGAATGCAGGAGCAAACTTTCCTGCACAGGGGATTTACCGGGTCCCGCTTTTCGCTGAGGTAATAGAGAGCTTTGCCGACAGGCACCTCTTGATCGAGATCAAGGATCCTGCGGCAGCCGACCCGGCGCGGAGGCTGATAGAGCAGCTGGGCGCGCAGTCGCGCTGCATGGTGGACTCATATCACGACAGCGCGCTGGAGACTTTCAGGAAATCGGGGATCCCTGTCGGCGCGGGCAGAGCGGGAACTGCCCAGCTTCTCAAATCGTTTTTCCTGCTCCGGAAAGCGCGTGTGGAATACGACGGGATGTGCGTGCCGCCCAGATACCGGAACGTGCCGCTGCCCATTGGAATTCTCTCGCGCATTGCCGCGCGGTCCAGCAAGACAATCCACGTCTGGACCGTCAACAGCGCAGCCGAAGCGCGTGGTCTTTGGCTCGCCGGGGTAAACGGAATAATCAGTGACGACGTGCGCCCGATTCTGGCAGAGAGAGACAGGCAATGACAACCAACAAATTCATGATTGCCCTTGCCTTCCTGCTCACCATTCCAGCGGGCATGGCACTCATTGGAGACTGGCTCATGCGCCGGAAAAAATAGTGTACGTCGGTCATGTAGCTATCGCACTCGCAGCGAAGGGCGCACGCCCGCAGCTCCCGCTCTGGTTTCTCCTGATAACGGCCCAGGCACCGGACTGGCTCGTTATCGCAACGCGACTTTCCGGGCATGACATTGCCCGCGTTGAACGATTCACCGAGACGTCCCTTAGCCTGATACTGGTGGCCATACCAATCGCAGTGGCATTCTATGCGGGTTCGAATGACCTGAAGTCTTCTGCGATCATCTGGCTCGTTGCTGCCTCGCACTCCCTCTGTGATTTTTTCACGAGTAAACAGCCGCTGCTTCCCGGCGGAGTGGCGCATGGTCTCGGCTGGTACGAACGACCGCTGCACGATTTTGCGCTGGAGACGGCGATGGTGATCGGGGCGGCATTCATTTATCGCCGGACCCTTACGGACAGAGCCAAACGATCGGCGGCCTTCATGGTGACGTTCGCGTCCCTGGTACTGTTTCAGGCGGCCGTAGGCGTCTACCTCTCCTCACTCAGGCGTGGGGGCTGGTTGGCCGAAGAGGTCCACAGCGGCAGATTGTTCCCCTAAAAAAACAGATTTTTACGCCCATTTTGGGAATCAGGGGCACCTAATCTGCAGATTGGTGTTTACGGCGTGGCCCGTACGGCACTGACTCATATACAGCTGGGCTTAACATGGCTTATCGAACCTTTCTGGACGACAACGGTCGGTACTGGCAGGTCTGGGAGTCTCACCCGCACGGATTCGAGCGTAGAAGGGGTGACCGCAGGCAATCGGGCCAGTCGTGGAACGGCGTTGAGCGCCGCCAGGTTGACCGTCGGCAGACCGTGCGTAGCCGCTCGATTCTCGTGGACGCCCGACTGGCCAATGGGTGGCTGACCTTCGAGTCATTCACTGAAAAGCGCCGTCTCGCGCCAGTTCCCCCGCGTTGGGATGAGATGTCGGTGCGCGAACTGATTGGATTGTGGGAGCGTGCCAATCCCGTGTCGCGCATATCAGACGAATCCAGCGCGGCCTAGCCGCTGGATCAGGTACTGGGGACGAGTCGCTCGAACATTTTGCGAACCGTCAGATAGCATTCACATGACGCTTCCTCCAGGCCCACCCTGTCAGTGACAGTCATCTTCCCACGGCTGTAGCGAATCAGGCCCGATCGCTGGAGGATCCCGGCCGCGACTGTAACGGTTGCGCGCCGAACGCCGAGCATGTTGGACAGGAACTCGTGCGTGATCGGGAACTGGTCACCTGCTCTGTCCTGCATCATCAGGAGCCAGCGTGCGCAGCGCTGCTCGAGTGGATGCAAACGATTACATGCGACAGACTGCGCCAGCTGTCCCAGATATGCGCTGGTGTAGCGCAGAAGCAAATGAGTGAGTTCGCTGCCATTCTGCGTATGTCTCACAAGATCAGCTGCTGCAAGGCGCGCAACCTTCGCGGGCGCCTGACAAACGGCTTCGCATTGCGACTGATCAACGCCGAGGAAGAGATTGACATTCGCCATCCCTTCGCGGCCCACGGATGCCACTTCGACTCCCGTGCTGCCGCCGGTCACGGCGAGAATCGAGAGAACCCCGCTGAGCGGGAAGTAAACGTAGCGGGCAGAATCGTTCGGTCGGTAAAGAACCTGCCTGTAGGAAATGTCGACGATTTCGAGATCGGCTACGATGTCGCCGCGCGTCTCCACTGACAGCGCCCGCAGCAATCCGTTTTGCATGAACCCTGTGCGTTCGCCACCGGAGCCATTCGCTGAGCCGGTAAACGGGGTGAGGTGTGCAATTCCTGCAGCGGATGTTGAGATGATTACTCCAGACGACAAGGTCTTACAGAGGGTTGACAGTCGAACACCAGGGGGGACTGTAGCCTCGCAGGAAAGTGCGTGCAAGTCTTGTCGTTACAACAAGTTACGCTGTTAGTACAGTACGCTGGCGTACACAGACCCATCGTGAGGAATGCCCCTTAAACAGGCGTTTTCCTATATGGATGATGGTCACTTATCTGGCATTAGCAATGGCTTGCGTGCTAATGCCTGACCGAAGGGTCCGGGACCGCTCTAACTCGCAACTATTCGTTGAATTTCCTGCCTCGGGGAGGCGTGCGGTGGACGATGAGACGCCGCCGTCACGCCATTGTGCAACCATTAGTACTCGACTGCACCCGATTGACGCGATTACATGGGCTCATCCGCTGTCGGGCCGTAGAGACGCGGGAGCGGCACGTCATTCAGCCGCAGGTACACAGTCATTTGTCCGCGGTGATGAATCAAATGATTGAATACAAGTGAGCGCAGGGCCGCGACCTTGGGGAGCGTAACGACGTTGACCCCGTTGTTCTTGAGGGACCAGGGCTTCATGAACTCCGAATCAGGGGCCGCGGCAAGTGATGCTCGTGCAGCAGCAGTTATTTCATCGAACGCAGCGGCATTTTTTTCCGCTGACTCGAACTCCGGCATCTTGAAGCCGCTCTTTCCGATCTTCCCGACGTCCAGTTCATCTCCGGTGAGTATCAGATTCACCCAGCTGGCGAGTCGGGCAAGGTGAACGGCCATGTACCCCATGGGCATCGACTTCGGATGTGGGCGCCAGTCTGCCTTACCATTCGGGACACTTGCAATAATTTTTCGCGTGTTGGCCATTTCCTGGTCAAACTCAGGCAGCAATGATTCCGCGATTGACATGAACACTCCCAGACAGAGGTAAAAATGCTGGCCGATTTCAAGGCGTTTCTATTGAAGCAAAATGTAGTTGCGCTCGCCATCGCAGTAGTCATTGGTGCCGCGCTCAACAAACTCGTAACTGCAGTGGTGGAAGGGCTGATCATGCCCTTCATTGG
Source organism: Gemmatimonadota bacterium (assembly GCA_036676795.1). GTDB lineage: Bacteria > Gemmatimonadota > Gemmatimonadetes > Gemmatimonadales > Gemmatimonadaceae > UBA4720. The sequence continues at coordinate 7,583 of JAKFCC010000015.1, read as the reverse complement.
AACGCTCAGCCGGGCAAACGCGTGGAAAACCGCGACGCTGGACATCGGTCCGGTGAAACTCGGGATCGGTGAATTCTCCGCTGCGCTGCTCAACTTCATTATCGTTGCGTTCGTGGCCTGGAGAATGGCAAAGCTGTTCATGCGGGAGCAGGCGCCTGACGACAAGACGACGAAATGCCTCTTCTGCATGATGGACGTGGACAAGAAGGCGCGCCGCTGCCCACACTGCACGAGTGAGCTCGTGCCTACCTGATTCTGCGCACCCTGCCCACCGCGGGGAGCGTTACGTTCTGCTGCGCCGCCAGGTAATCGATCAGAAGCTGGGCAGAGCGGGGACCCGACTCGCGGCGCGCGCAGGCCTCGGCAGATTCCGGAATGCGGTACCCGTCGCCGCCGTCGCAGGCGGTGTATGCATTGATGGACAGCTGTACCGTATCCGTTGCGCTCAGTACACGGCCATCCGCACGCAGGATATCGCCGACAATGCGCGATCCCACAGCGCGCGTTGAATCCCACTGGAACTGAACACCCGAGAGTTGCAGGTACCCGCCCCAAATGCCCCCGCCACGAGAGATGCCGTGCTCCAGAATCTCCCGCAGTCGGCCTCCAGAAACCGGAAACGTGGCAATGCGGGTTTCATCGGGGAAAAGGTAGATCGCCTCGACTAGACGGTTGGTGATTGGCCCGGCCGGAATTTCATCGTCATAGCGCATCGAACCGCCAATCATCCCGGCGACGTCGGCCCGTGTGCCCGCGCGAATCGCATCGGCAACAAGATTCCCGAATGCCGTTTCTCTGCTTCGCAGCGGAATGTTGACAGCATCGAGCGCGACCGATGAGACCGCAATGACACGGGCCGGGCCAAGCTTATTCTCCAGGGAGTCCTGCCAGCGGGACACAAGTGCGGCGGCAGCCGGGTCTGCCGGGATGGAAGCATCTATCTGGATCAGCTTGTGTGTGCGCGTCCAGCTGCCATTGCGCTTCTCGAGAGTTACAAGCTGAGCACTCTGCGCATTCCGGTCTGCTTTTACGACAAACCTGCTGCCCAGCTTGACCAGCTGAGGGGTGTGCTCGTGCCCTCCAAGGATGAAGTCGAGCTGAGGTTCGTTCGCGAGGAAGGTGCTGTCCTCGGCCAGAAAAACGTGGGTGAGACCGACTATCAGCTCTGCGCCCTCGGCCTTCAGCCTGGGAATCGTGGCCCGCACAGCTGAATCAGGATTTCCGCATTTGATCCAGCGCGGATAACTCTGCACGAGAGTCACGCCCAGGATTCCTATCTTCACACCAGACAGCGTCACGGTGTCCCACGGCGAGACGCCCGGCATCGGTGTTCCATCTGCGCTCATGCAGTTCGCCGACGTCCACTTGAACCGGGATTCTGCAATTCGATTCACGAGAGTCTGCCGCGAATCGTCGAACTCATGATTGCCGTATGTGGCGTAGTCGAGCCCTGCGGAATTCAGGTACTCGATCATCTGGACACCCTTGTACCACTTGCTGACGAGGCTCGGAAAAAGAAAATCGCCTGCGAGCACCATCTTCACCGGACCGTTCTTCTCGAGCTGCTGCTTGAGTGTCTTGAGCCGCGCGATTCCCCCGAGGCCGTTTTCCATCGGCTCGCCGATGTAAACATCGTTGATGAGCAGAAACTGCACGGTCCTGTCCGCCTGCGTCCGCTGAAGAGCGGGCGCACATGCCGACAGCGACAGGATTGCAGCCACAACCAAAGCCTTCGCAAGCATTGTTTTTGTCATTGGATTAAGGGAAAATACATCCCTTGACGACGCCCCCGACAGAGACGAGCCCCTCAGGGCACGAGTTGGCCTACAGACCAGAGATCGACGGTCTTCGCGCCCTCGCCGTACTCGCAGTCATAGCGTTTCACGCCGGTGCAAATGGATTCGCGGGCGGATTCGCCGGTGTGGATGTCTTCTTTGTCGTCTCCGGATATCTGATTTCCGGAATCATCATTCGCGCGATCGAGCGCGGCACTTTCACATTTCGCGACTTCTATTCGCGGAGAGCGAACCGGATCTTTCCGGCGCTGATCCTGACCCTCGCCGGTACGCTCCTTCTGGGGTGGTATCTCCTCTTCCCCTCCGAGTTGGTGAGCCTGGGTCGGCACATCGTGGCCGGTTCGACGTTCCTCTCGAACTTCCTGCTGATACAGGAAACCGGATACTTCGATGTGGCAGCGGAGAGAAAGCCGCTTCTGCATCTCTGGTCACTGGCCATCGAAGAGCAGTTCTATCTCTTCTGGCCGCTTTTGCTGGCACTGAGCTGGAAGGTGAGATCGCGCTTCCCTGGCCCGGCGCTGACCGTTGGGATCGGTTCATTTCTCTTTGCAATGGTGACAGGCCCGGCCGATCCGGTTGGCGCATTCTACCTCCCGTTCACCCGGCTCTGGGAACTCGTCGCCGGATTCTGTCTCTTCTACCTGGAAGTGCAGAACCGCTCGGCCCCAGAGCGCAGAATCTCCGACCTGATGTCCGTCGCCGGCCTCTCGATGATCTTCGTGTCCATTGCATTCGTAAATCGTTCAGTTACGTGGCCAGGCATTTGGACCCTGCTCCCCGTCGCAGGTACATGGCTGGTAATCGCTGCAGGGCGGGCTGGGTGGGTGAATAGCAATGTTCTCTCGAACCGGGCGCTCGTGGGAATCGGCCTCATCAGCTACCCGCTCTACCTCTGGCACTGGCCCCTGCTTTCATTCGCCCGCTTTGTCGATCCGGAGGACACGAGCGCCATCCTGCTGACAGGTGCGGTACTTGTTTCAGTGGTGCTGGCGGCTGCCACTTACAGATTCGTGGAGTTTCCCATTCGCTCGCGTCCGGCCGGCCGCGGAAAACGCGCACTCGTTCTCCTGGGTGGCCTGGCGGCCGCAGGAATTGCAGGAGCGTTGGTTGCTCGCGGATCGATTCCGGTTCGCCTCGACTCAGCTGAAATCCGCGTCGTTCAGGAAGCGCTGAGTGACTGGAGGTTCCCGGGCGGAGGCATGAAGGATGGCAGGCTCGATGAGAGCGTGATCGCGGGCCAGAGAGCCGACACCGTCCTGTTCGCAGGTGACTCGCACATGGAACAGTACTGGCCGCGCGTCGATTCCCTTGTGCGTTTTTCAGGGATTGCGCGGCCCACCGCGATTTTTACGACGGTGCGTGCCTGTCCGATGTTTCCGAATGTGGAGCGAGTGGAAGTCCCTGAGTGCCGCGACGCATACAGGGCAATGATGCAGCGGGCGAGCATGGAGGGAATCAGAACAGTGGTGCTCACCTCCTACTGGGATGATTTCTTCAGGCGCAGGCTGATTTTCAGGTCGGGGGATCGAAACGGGACTCCGCTCCTGCTGGACGAACCAGGAACCGATTCATTATTTGCTGCCTTCGGTGATGATCTGGCCGCGCTGGTGCGCTCCGGCAAGAGAGTGTTCGTCGTTCTCACCATTCCCATCGGTGCGAACAATGAGTTCGATCCCCGGTCGTGGCTGCCACGTCGCCTCGACCCCGATCGCAGCGTGAAGGTCATCCCCGATATCAGCAGGGCCGATTACACGCGACGCTCGGAGCCGGTACTCGGGCGTGTACGCAGAGCGGCCCTGGAGGCCGGAGCAGTTGTTGTGGATCCGATGCCATACATGTGCGGGCCAGTCGTATGTCCCACTATCGACCGCGCCGGTCTCCCGCTCTACATGGACAGCCGGCACCTGCGGTCCAGTATCGCGCGCAGCCGGGCAGAGTGGATAGACGCCGCCTTGAAATAAAAAAAGGGCCCGCCGAAGCGGGCCCTCTGATATTCATCCAGCGCTTACTGCGCGACCGCAGCGCAGACCGCCCATGCTTCGAAGTTTGTACGAGCGTTGCCTGTATTCTTGACAACAACCGTCCATGTGTCGTCAGATGACGGATAGGACTGCTGCACCAGGATCGAACCGTTCGAAGGTGCGATATAGCCGCCGCCGAGAACTTTCTTGCCGGCCGGGCATACAACCCGGGCAACATCGACAGTCGCTGTCAGGCTGATGCGCTGAATGCCTGCAAGTCCGGGAGCTCCCTGGGCCCCGGTCAATCCGCGTGGACCCTGTGGGCCAACGGGGCCTGCTGGTCCAACTGCTCCTGTCATGCCCGTCTCACCCTTCGCACCAGCGTCACCCTTTTCACCCGCTGGGCCGGCTTCACCTCTATCTCCCTTATCTCCCTTTACTCCGGCGTCACCTCTATCTCCCTTGGGACCGATCTCTCCCTTGTCTCCCTTGTCGCCCTTCTCTCCGGCCACGCCTTTCTCGCCCGCCACGCCCTGAACATTCCAGACCAGTGGAAGGTGTGGCTGACTGGAGGATCCCTGCGCTCGGCAATCTGCAGGTGCGTCCGGCAGTCGCGTCACGTAAACCGTTCCGCTGTTCTGGACGTAGCATCCGCTGATCACCGTTGGCGCCGAAGTCGACGTGGCTGTGCTCTGTGCGCCGGCGACAGTGGCGGCAGCGGTGAGCAGGATTGTGGCAACAATGCCGCGATTGATTGAACTGGAAATTGTTTTCATTTTCTTTTGAATTGAGCGCTCAGCGCGACAGTGAGTTGATGGCGCCATTGATCACCAGGCGTATGGCAGCGGCATCTGGATTCCGCCCCGAAGGATCAATTTTCGATACGAGCAACGCTGCCTCTTGCAGAGCAGCGAGAGTCGAAGGGACCTGACCGGCGGCAGCGTTGTCCGCAGCCGCGCTGAGTGATTGGCGCAGCGAGTTGCGATCAGAGCCAGTGGGCAACCCCAGTGACAGTCTATCTGCCGCATCTCGCGCCGATATCTCGACAGTGCGGAAAACAGCCGCATCTGCCGAAACGGTGGCCGCGCCCGCAACTCCTTGCACTGCAACGACTTTTGTGGGTTCCGTGTCGGCGCAGGCGATGGCCAGCATGGAGACAGCGATTACGGGAATCGCAGCTAAGCGGTTCATTATTGATATCCAAATCTGAGTTGTTTGCCCCAGCTACGGCCAAACGAACGGCCGATATTCGCACAGGGCGAAGCGGGTTGGAACACCTAGTATATAAAAGTTCAGCCGCCCGTGCAACATTTGTTTTCAATCCAGCGCCGTTTGTTTATAGGCTGAACAGACCCCCTCCCCGCACCCTTACAGTGGAAGCAGTTCCGGCCCCAACGCCCCCGTCTTTTCATTCTGCTAAAACAAGAACCCCGCAACAGCCTAAGCCGTTGCGGGGTTCGTATTTACGTCAGTGGGCCATCGAGGAGTTGAACCTCGGACCTCACGCTTATCAGGCGTGCGCTCTAACCACCTGAGCTAATGGCCCCTAGGGGCCGCATTCGCGTACCGCCAAGAACCTCGAAATTTACCCGAAGCTCAAACCCCGGTCAATCGTCGTACTTGCCCGGATGTCCCGGACGAGGACGCTCTTCATCCTCGATGTCATACTCGTCATCCAGATCTACAAGGTCGTCGTCGAGATCGTCGAAATCATCATCATCGTCGTCGTCGTCGTCCAGATCGTCGTCATCCAGATCGTCGTCGTCCTCATCGTCGAGAACGTCGATTTCATCGTCCTCGAGATCATCTTCCAGATCATCCCCCACGATCTCATCCTCGGGATCGTCGTCGCCGCTCGTCGGTGTTGCCGCCCTCACTGGAATCGCTCCATTGAGCTCTTCGGCTTCCAACGACTCGAACGTGTACCACATACCGTTATTACCCCCGGATTGTTAGAGAGCGGCGCGCTCCCGTTTTGCCTCTCGCGACAACTTCTTACGATCATTTGCACTGAGGAATCGCTTCCTCAATCTTATCGACTCGGGCGTGATTTCGATCAGCTCGTCTTCCTCGATATACTCGAGTGCCCCTTCAAGCGTCAGTTCCCGCGGCGGCTCGAGCTGAATGTTCTCATCACTCGACTTGGACCGCATGTTGGTGAGCTTCTTTTCCCTGGTCGGATTTACGTCCATGTCACCCGGCCGCGAATTTTCTCCCACCAGCATTCCCTCATACACCTTGTCACCGGGCGAAACGAACAATGTGGATCTTTCCGCCAGGTTAGCCAGTGCAAAAGCAACAATAACACCAGCTTCCATCGAAACTAGGGTGCCGCGACTACGCCCCGCAAGCGGTCCGGCCCACGGACCGTACTCGAGAAATCGGTGGTGCATGATACCGGTACCCCGGGTATCGGTCATGAATTCAGACCGGTAACCGAAAAGACCACGTGCGGGAATCTTGTACAAAAGCCGCACCAGGCCCTGTCCGGGATTCTTCATTTCGATCATTTCAGCACGGCGCGGACCAAGCTTTTCAATCACGGCGCCGAGAAATTCTTCAGGAACATCTATTGCCAGCTCTTCGTACGGTTCCAGCCTTTCGCCGGTGGATGACTCTCGCGTGATCACGCGCGGACGGGAAACCTGGAACTCGAAGCCCTCGCGCCGGATGGTCTCCATCAGGATGGTGAGGTGAAGCTCGCCACGTCCCTGCACGGTCCAGGTATCCGTCGCGTCAGTGTCCTCGACGCGCAGAGCCACGTTCCGCTCCAGCTCCTTGTACAGCCGCTCGCGCAGCTGCCGGGATGTCACAAACTTTCCTTCTCGCCCCGCAAAGGGAGAGTTGTTCACCAGGAAGTCGACGGAGATCGTCGGCTCTTCGACCGAGATTCCCTCGAGCGGCTCCTGCGCGGACGGGTCGGTCACCGTCGATCCGATATCGACGTCCTCCAATCCCGCCAGCGAGACGACATCTCCCGCGAAAGCTTCCTCCACCTCGATGCGCTCCAGGCCTTCATACACGAACAGCTTTGTGACGCGAGCCTGCTGCACGCTGGTCAATCCGATGCTGAGTAGCGACACCTGTTCTCCCACGCGCACTGTACCCCGTTCGATTCGCCCGATCGCAAGGCGCCCGAGGTAAGGTGAGTAGTCGATGGTGGAGACGAGCATCTGAAATGGACTGGCGACATCGTTCGGCGCCGCGGGCACACGTTCCAGGATGGTGTCAAAGAGCGGTTTGAGATCGACAGGCGTGACATCCATGTCCATGGTCGCGACACCTTCACGGGCGGACGCATACACTACCGGCGCCTCGAGCTGCGTTTCATCTGCCTCGAGCTCGATGAACAGGTCGAGAACTTCATCGTGCACGCGCATCGGGTCCGCGCCGGGCCGATCGATCTTGTTGATCACGACGATGGGCGTACGGCCGAGTGCGAGCGCCTTGCGAAGCACAAATCGAGTCTGCGGCATCGGACCGTCGAAGGCATCCACGACGAGGAGAACGCCGTCCACCATGCGCAGAATGCGCTCCACTTCACCGCCGAAGTCGGCGTGGCCGGGAGTGTCCACGATGTTGATCTTGGTTCCCTTCCAGCGAACCGAGGTGTTCTTCGCGAGGATGGTGATTCCGCGCTCGCGCTCGAGCGGATTGGAATCCATGACGCGCTCTGCGACGACCTGGTTTTCACGGAATGCGCCCGCCTGGCGGAGCATCTTGTCCACTAGTGTCGTCTTGCCGTGATCGACGTGCGCGATGATGGCGATATTGCGAATTGACTGCTGGTCTGGCATAGCCTTGAAAGGTAGTCAGAGAAGGGCTC
>JAKFCC010000014.1:0-1830 GCA_036676795.1 Gemmatimonadota bacterium | reverse complement strand
ACCGAGCTGGTTGGCGTAGGAGAAGCTGTCCTCGAGGAGCTTCATCACGGGGATGACGCCGGAGGACTGGTTCTCGATCTGCTTGATCGGCGCGCCGACCTCGCGGATGTTGGTCAGCGCGAAGGCCACGCCGCCGCCGCGCTTGGACAGCTGCAGGGCGGAGTTGATGGAACGGCCGATCGACTCCATGTTGTCTTCGATGCGGAGCAGGAAGCAGGAGACCAGCTCGCCGCGCTGGCGCTTGCCGGCGTTGAGGAAGGTCGGGGTGGCCGGCTGGAAGCGGCCCTCGATGATTTCGTCGACCATCTGCAGCGCGAGCTGCTCGTCGCCGCGGGCCAGGTGCAGGGCCACCATGCAGACGCGGTCCTCGTAGCGCTCCAGGAAGCGCTTTCCGTCGAACGTCTTCAGCGTGTAGGAGGTGTAGAACTTGAACGCGCCGAGGAAGGTCTCGAAGCGGAACTTCTTCTTGTACGCGCGGTTGTAGAGCTCGCGGATGAAGTTCATCGTGTACTGGTCGAGGGTCTCGCGCTCGTAGTACTCGTTCTTCACGAGGTAGTCGAGCTTTTCCTCAAGGTCGTGGAAGAACACGGTGTTGTTGTTGACGTGCTGCAGGAAGTACTGGTGCGCCGCCTCGCGGTCCGCCTCGAACTGGATCTCACCGTTCGGGCCGTACAGGTTCAGCATGGCGTTGAGCTCGTGGTAGCCCAGGCCCTGGAAGGCAGCCGGCATGGCCTGCTTCTCGCCGGGGACGGTGTGCTTCTCGACGGCTACTTCTGTTCTTGCGACAGTCGTGTCCAAAATTCTTCCAATCCTTGTTGTACACGGCTGACGTCTTCCGGCGTCCCCATGAGTTCGAATCGATATAGGTGCGGGACCTGGCATTTGGCGGCGATGATGTCGCCGGCCATGCAGTAGTTGTCCCCAAAATTCGTGTTGCCCGCCCCGATCACGCCCCGGAGCTGCTGCCGGTTGCGCGGATCGTTCAGGAAGCGGATGACCTGCTTCGGAACGGACCCCTCTCCCCCGGTGCCGCCGTAGGTGGGAAGCACCAGCACGTAGGGTTCGGTTGCCACGAGCGCGGGTTCCCGCGAACGGAGCGGGATCCGGGCCGCGTCGACGCCGAGCTTCCTGATGAAGCGTGCGGTGTTCTCCGAGGAGGAGGAGAAGTAGATGAGGTGGCTGGCGGTGGTCCGGGCGTCTGCCGTCACCGGCCCGGCGCCGGTAGCCGGCGTCGTGGCGGCTGTTGCCAGTGCCATGGAGCTGCTCACCTCATCTGACGTGTTTTCGTTCGAAGCGGTTCAGGCCACGGCGACGGCGTAGGCCTGCGCCAGTTCTTCGATCTTGTCGGGGCGGAACCCGGACCAGTGGTCCTGGTCGGTGACGACAACCGGGGCCTGCATGTAGCCGAGGGCCTTCAGGCGCTCGAGGGCATCCGCATCCTGCGAGATGTCGACGCTCTGGTAGGTGATGCCCTTCTTATCCAGCGCGCGGTATGTCGCGTTGCACTGAACACAGGCCGGCTTCGTGTAAACCGTTACGGTCATGGTCCCTGTCCCCTTTGTTGAAGTCTTTGGTACTGCGAAATGTGTACTGCTCTGGAGCTGCGGCTGTTGAGCTGAGTCTCTGGTGCCAGTGGTCCGGGCGGGCCGCTCCGGGACAGGAATCCTGATCCGATACTGGCCTTGCCTGGCGAGCACTGCTGCTCCGCTGGAACTGTATGTCGATACTACATGTAGTGCAAGAGCCCGATGTGGACCCCAAGATGATGTATTACAAGTATGTCATTTAATGCACCGCCAGTCCACAGGCGGGGTGCCTCAAAATGTCCGG
>JAKFCC010000013.1:0-1566 GCA_036676795.1 Gemmatimonadota bacterium | reverse complement strand
TTCCGCGTAGGTGTAGCCGCGTGCTTCCATCTCGCGGCGTGTTGCCGCTTTCAGCGTCTGCGTGATCAGCGATTCGTAACCCGACGCATCGGTGCCGAGGGTTTCGAAGAAACCGAAGGTGCGATAGGCGCTGAAGTCCGCATTCTGGTCATAGTTGGCCCTGATCTCGGGGCCGCTCGCGCATGCGGTGAGCACGAGCGCTGCCAGGAACAGGATCGCGTGCCTGATGAAGCGCTTGGCGGGCGCACGCGTGGTCGTGGTTGACGGCGCGGAGGTGATGGAACCGGAAGAGGATGGGACGTTCATCGCTTGTGCTCCGGAAATCGTGGATGCGGCGGGCGAAGCTGCTGGTCGTTCCAGCCAGTCGGGTGTCATGCAGGCCCGTACGAAGCGTCCAGCCTTCGCACGCGCTGGATACCCTCGAGCATTCTGCTGCGCTGGCAGGTGGGCAGGAATTGTCCATCGGGCACGGCCCGATGCCCCTTGGGGCATGTGGACCGGGCCGTCCCTATGCCAATGCCTTGCGCGGCCAATGCCCACCATGCGGTCGGATCCCCTGCCCCACCGAGCCGGCTCAGCGCGGACTGTCGCCCAGTTTCCGATACAGCCGGACGACCAGTTCTTCGGCAACGAGCATGACGATGATCACCACGATCAGGGTCACGATGCCGTGGAAGACACCGCCAAAGTAGACCTGGTCGCCAAATGCCATTGCGATCGCTTCGAGGATGACGAACTTCGAGCCGAAGAGCACCAACCAGGCGAAGAACCACCTGCAGAATTTCATCCAGCCGCCCGGGCGCGCCTTGAAGAAGGCCGCGACGCGGTGCTCGACTGCGATCGTCAGCTTCAACAACACCTGCAACAGGATGGCCGCGAGCAGGGAAATGGTGAACGAGTCGATCCTGACCTTGTCCGAGTATTCGACGAAGAGGTTCAGCACGACCAGGTCGATCAGCGTGGCCGTGAAGTAGCGCATGAACAGGCGTTGCCTGTTGTTGAATCCTCCAGCCGCATCCGGCATGAGCGGCATGAGCGCGTCGGTCTGCATTGCCATGAGTTCCTTCGATCGTGGTGGCGCTCGTCGCTGCCGGAGCCATCAAAGGACACGCCCGCCCCGTCTGCCTACTCTGACGAAACACGATGTCTTCCCGACATTGGTCTTCGGGGAAACGCATGTAGCACCTTTGGGCAGGTTCGGGGCCGATATCGATCGGCCATAATCCTGAACACGGGATGTGGCCTGTTTCGCGCACGGGCCGGACGGGCGGAAGTAGTGCGTTGCAACGAGCGAACGCTTGGGCGATGTCGGCGCAGCAACAAGAAGGACGGGTCCCGGACAAATTCCGTTTGCAAGTGGGCCGCAAGACCAGCACCGCACATCAAACGGCACATCCTTTGCGGCACTGCCAAGGAGATCGTCGAATGTTCCTCACGCCCGCCAACGAGAAAGCGCTGTCTCATGGCCTGCTGGATGTGCTGATCCGTGCCGGCCTGATCGCGGTGCTGGTGGTGGCCTGCTGGCAGGTCTTCCATCCGTTCCTGGACCTCATGATCTGGGCCGTG
>JAKFCC010000012.1:0-8091 GCA_036676795.1 Gemmatimonadota bacterium | reverse complement strand
CGCAGCCCCGCGAATATGTACCGCCGTCCGTTGAAGCTTTTCGCGGTCGAGTCAGCGCCCGATGTCACGAACTGCGCGGCACTCCAGCTGCGAACGAATTGTGGGCCCGCCGACAGCTGGACGTTCGACGAAGGCTTGTATGTCATGTTCAGGTTGACCTGGAAGTTGTCCTCTTCGTGCTCTCGCATTCTGTATGCAGGGCTAGTCGAGAAGGAAATCTTCCTGCGCGCATCAGTATTCCATGATGTGCTGAAGTACCAGTAGCCGTAGGCGCGTAGCGTGGGACCGCCGCGTGACAGACGCTCGTCGTAAACTTCCGGACTGCGAATCACGAAGGCGTTTGCACCCCAGAAGTTCCTGAGCTGTGTAAACAGACCGGCAGCGAACTCCCGGTTGTTCAGGTCACCGTCGTAGTTGAACTGCTGCTGCGCACTGAGCGTCGCGAAGTAGTTCCGGAATATCCTGCCTGGCTTGGTCACGGACTTGGCAAGGTTCATGTTCATCCATACGTAATCCGCGCGGTCGAGGAACGATATGTCGTTGGTCTCGAAGCCAGGGCTTCGATAATTGACCATCGCTTCTCCAAGGTATGTGCCTGATTCCTTGGCTACACGCGCATAACCGGCGTACCCCCGAAGCTTTTGAGCTGCAGGATCGTAGCTATTGGAGAAGAGGCCGTTCTCCGCGGGGTCCTTGTCGGGCCGCTGGAAGTACCTCGCGCTGGAACGCTGCAGACGATCGATCGCCGCCGCTGAACCTCGTACATCAGACAGCGCGTACTGCCCAAAGAAGGTGTACTGCCGGTTCTTCCTCGATGTATACCAGTCGAAGCCCAGCTCGCGCGCACTGCTCGCGAGTCTGGCGTCGACCAGAGAGTCACTGCTGAACCGGTCCACCGATGTCGCAATCAGTCCGAGACTGTGGGCGCCGCCCTGAAATTCCTTGCGTGGCCGCAACACGAAATAGTTGGTGAGCGGTTCGACTTCGGCAGTTGACTCCACGAGTTCCCCGTCCACGCTCCGGACGGTACGTGCAGTTTCGCGGCGTGTGACGGCGTTCAGCATCCCGACCAGGACGTTATTGGCAGTGCGGCCCGTAACCTTGCCTGCGGCGAGGATTGTCGCATTCTCGGGCTGATCCACATACGTCGCGGACGGAAATATCTGAGGTGCCCGGCCGAGGCGGCGGCTGTAGAACATCTGAAGATTGGAAACGTTGCTGCAGAAGAAGCAGCCGAAGCTCCCGAATGAGAAAGCGTTCTGTCCTTCGATGAAGAAAGGCCGACGTTCCTGGAAGAACGTCTCGAATGCGGAAAGGTTGACTACGGCGGGATCGACCTCGACCTGCCCGAAGTCCGGGTTGAAGGTCGCATTGAGAGTGAGGTTCGACGTGAGGCGGTATTTGAGGTCGCCTCCAATGCGATAGTCAGTCGCGTTCGACTTCGTAAAGGGATTCGATGCATCCGCGGGGCGAATGTAGCGCGACCGTCCAACTACGTATGGCAGCAGCTCGGCGCCCCTGGGGCGTTCATTAATCTCGATTGCCTCGATGTGGCCGTAGCGCTGTGGTCCACCACTTTCGTTGTTGGCCCACCAGGCGAAGTGAGATCGTTCGTTCAGGCGATGCGAAAAGCGGATTATCTGGACACCCCAGGTCTGGTTTGTCGCTACTGAGAAATTCAGCTGGCTGTATGGAATCCGCAGCTCCGCCGTCCAGCCAAGCGAGTCGATCTTGGTTGCGGACTCCCACACCGCGTCCCAGGTGGGATCACCGGTCCCGTCGCGCTTGGAGTTCGACGGATTCACCCAGAAGTTGAAGGTGGACTGATGGGAGTGGTAGCTGTCGATGTAGAGCAGGAGCAGATCGCTGTCGTTCTCGGTCATCGCGTCGCGACGCATGAGTCGAGTGCGGACACCTTTTGCTCCTTCTGTGTCGTACATGCGCGCGCCGACATAGAGCGCATCTTCGTCGAATGCAAACCGGACTTCTGTCTTCTGTGTAGCCTGCTTCCCCTCGTCCGGCTGGGACTGGCGAAAATCCGTGGCCGGCAGCGGCGTTTTCCAGACTGCCTCGTCCAGGTTGCCGTCGATGATGACAGGGGCACTCAGCCTTGCGGCGCGTACCGTCGGTGCAGCGGTTGGATGAACACCCCGCTGCGCTTGCGTCTGGCCGTGCGAATTGCTGGAAACAAGCAGAATTGCAGCAGTCGCTGTTGAGAGCGCGACAGTCAACGATCGAGTGAAATGCATTCGAATACTCGGCAATGGTTTTTGGACGGTCCGGCTACTTCTTCATTAGAACGCAGAAAGGGCAAAATGGTTTTATCCGCCGGCACATAAACAGATGTTGAAAAAGTCGCCCGGTAGTATTTTGTATCCATGAGAATTCAACTCTATGCGCTTTCCGGCGCTTTTCTGATCATTTCCGGCTGCTCGCAAGCCCCCGTGTTCGAATCGGGCCGCGAGGCATCATCTGCGCCCAAGCTTGTCGCAGCTGCTGCGGGGGAGACTCATTTCGCTGCACTTCGCCAAATCACCTTCGCGGGTGAGAATGCAGAGGCGTATTTCAGTGCCGATGGTGAGTGGATCACCTTCCAGGCAACCCACGGCGCGCATGCATGCGACCAGCAGTGGGTAATGCGCTCCGACGGGACCGGACTCCGGCGGATTTCCGATGGGCGCGGCAAGACTACGTGCGGCTGGTTTTTCCCTGGAGCGAAAAAGCTCATCTTCGCTTCCACCACCGCACACGACTCGGGGTGCCCGGTCAAGCCAGATCCGTCCAAGGGATATGTGTGGCCGCTGGACAGGTATGACCTCTATACGGTGAACCGCGATGGAAGCGACCTGAAGCGGCTGACCTTCAACAACGTTTACACTGCAGAGAGCGTCCTGTCTCCCGATGGAAAGAGAATTGTCTTTACCTCACTCAAGGATGGCGACCTGGAGATATACACCATGAACGTCGATGGCTCGAACGTTCGTCGCCTGACGCATACGCCCGGCTATGACGGAGGAGCATGGTGGTCCCCAGATGGGAAGGAAATCGTCTACCGTTCCAACCATCCCAAGGCGGGGGCGGAGCTTCAGCAGTACCGGGACTATCTCGCGCAGGGGCTGGTTCGTCCCAGCAGGGTTGAGCTTTTCATCATGAACGCCGACGGCTCGAATCAGCGGCAGATCACGAATCTCGGCGGCGCCAATTTCGGGCCTTCGTGGACGCCGGATGGCAAGCGAATCATCTTCTCGTCGAACTACAAGAATCCGCGCAGCGGAAACTTCGACCTGTTCATGATAAACAAGGATGGATCAGGACTCGAGCAGATAACCTTCGACGATACTTTCGACGGGTTTCCGATGTTCAGTGCAGACGGGAAGAAGCTGATCTGGGCGTCGAACCGTCATGCCGACGAGCCGCACGAAACGAACCTGTTCATCGCAGACTGGAAATAGGGACCAGACTCTGCAGAAAGGGGGATGAGCAGCATGCTCATCCCCCTTTCTGCATTCAGTCGTTATGGACTTTCGTGCTTTCGATCAGCGCCGGCCCGTAAAGGACATTGTCAGACTTCTGGAGCATGACCACTACCTTGCCGGACTCGAGCTTTCTGGTACGTGCCTTCAGGTTCACCCGTCTTCCGATGACCCGCTGCTTCGAGTGGCTCCGCACCGTCGGCGCAATGTGCGTTATCCGCATTTGAAAATCCCTCTGATTGTTTTTTGATTCCCATGCGGCCAGCTCACTGCGGCAGGCGGCAGCCGTAACCACAAGCGCCACGAATACGACCGCGATGCGAGCCAGTGTTGCCACCAGAAATCGCTTGAAGCTTGTTGCTGTTCTCATATCGAATTGATGGTTGGCATCTTCCTTCACTTTCTTCGACACGCGGACTTCGCAAAGGGTTTTAACCTTTTTTGTTTTTATGGAAATGGACGCGGACGGGGCATCGGCCAGGGCCAGGGATCAAACCTGTTCTTTCCGGCAAGTCCGCGTATGGCTGCCTCACGAACTTCCGGGTCTGGTGAATCCAGAAGCTGGGTGATGACCCCCTGTGACTGCTCCCCCGATTTCAGGAGCGCACGAATGAGTGCCTTCCGCATCTGCGTGGTTTTTTGCTGGCTCATTGCGTCACGAATCGCAGGCAGTGCGGCCGGGTCTCCGATCTGACCGAGCGCCCACGCGGCTTTGAGCCGTGTTTCATCGCTTTCGTCTTTCAACAACCGTATCAGTCCCGCAGGTGCGTGCGCGGCTCCATCCAGTATCTGGCCGAGCGCCCAGGCCGCCGTCCCCCTGACATGTGAACTCTTGTCGGATATCGCAATTGCTCCCAGTGCATCGACCGACGACCGGTCCTCGAGTTCGCCGAGTGCCCACACTGCTGTCTCGCGAACGCGGTCATTGGCATCGCCGCGCGCAACGGAAATCAGAGTCGATACCGAGCGCGGCGACTCGAGCTCACCCAGTGCCCACGTCGCCATCTCGCGCACCCTCCAGTCCGGATCCCTGGGTGCAGCCGCAAGCAGTGCATCGACGGCCTCTTCGGCTTCGAGTTCGGCCAGCGCCCAAGCTGCGACTCTGCGTACGCTTGCATTGTCGTCGCGCTGCAGCACGCGTATGAGCGATGGAACCGACGACGTGGAATCGATTCTGCCAACAGCAGCAACCGACGCCTCACGCACCCGGACGTCCCCATCGGAAAACTTCTCCTGCAGCGGCCTGAGCGCGCGGCCATCCTCTATTCTTCCGAGTGCCCATGCAGAGTTCGCACGCACTGCCGCAGATGCATCGCGCAGTCCGTTGATCAGCGGCGCGACTGCACGGGCCGGGCGCACGAGGCCGAGCCCGAGTGCGGCAACTTCGCGAAGCTCTGGCCCAGGAGCTGTCAGCCGGCTAATCAACCCGTCCACCACCAGGTCGCTGCGCGACCGTCCGAGCACCCTGACCGAAATTTCGCGCACGCACGCGTCATCGGATGCGAGCGACTCGAGAAGCATGTTCAGATCTTCGACAGGAACCTGATTCTTCTCGATACCTTCACCGTCCCCAACCACTGCGGACAGGGGCGTTGCCGGAGCATCGGTCCATCCGCCCCAGCCGCCATTGCCGACGGACTGCGCAGCCATCGAGCAGATCAGCGGCGGCGCGCCGTGAGCTGCTGTCACCAGAGCGCGAACATCGTATGTGGAAGAGCGCCCGAATTGGTCTGACTTGCTGTCGCCGCTGCCTGTGGTGACGCTGGTTCCATATAGCAGGGCCGACACCGCAAAAACTCCAAAAACCTTCAGCATGTTTCCTCTCAATGCGCGCATGCGCGAACAAGTCCAAGGTTGAAAAATCAGCACTTCCTGCCAAACGAAAGGCGCGCCGGTCGTCAGACACGACGCGCCCTGTTAATTCAACGACTCACGGGAACGGGCGCGGTTCCGGCCAGGGCCAGGGCCACGGTTCCCCACCGCGACCGGCGAGTGCACGAATCGCCATCGCCTTGATCTGAGGGTCGGGTGAGTTGATCAGGCCGCGAACCGCATCGACCGAACGCTCACCGGTAGATGCAAGAGCACGTATGTATGAGAGTTGAAGGTTCTTGTCAGACTCCGCGCTGAGCGCCGCATTCAACGCGGGCACCGCTGCGGGATCCTGGATCTTGAAGAGTGACCATGCAACCAGGTGGCGAATTTTGGGACTGCCATCCCGAAGCATCGCTATCAGCTTAGCCGGCGCACTCTTCGCCTCGACTGCACCCAGTGCCCAAACTGCACGCACGCGAACACCTTGATCAGGATCAGAAAGAGCGGCGGTAAGGGGATCTACCGCAGCTTCCCCCTCGGTCTGCCCCAGCGCCCATACTGCAATCGTGCGCACCCGTGGGCTGGCGTCCTTGCGCACCGCCGCCGAAAGCGCATCGAAGGCGACACCACTTCCATCACTTTCCTCCAGGGCCCATGCCGCCATTTCGCGAACATCGGCATTGGAATCCCGCGTCAAGGCATACGCGAGGGCGCTCTTGCCTTCATTGGTATCCGCATACTCCGCCAAACCCCATGCAGCGAGCTTGCGCAGCTTCGGATCTGCTTCCGTCCTCAATATGTTCGCGAGGATCGCAGCCCGGTCGTCCTGCTTCTCGTCATTCATCAGGGCCTTCAAGCCGTCGGCCGAACCGAGGTCTACGCTGACTGACGTTCCCTTGGTGTAGGCGTCGTTCACCCCTGTGGAACCTTGTTCCACCGTTGGCTGCTCCGAATCAGCTGGTGAAAGCTGATCGATGCTTCCGTCAACATTCGAGACGGCATCAGCCCTGGCCTTGTCGTCCAGCTGCGGTTCGGCGAAGGCGGCCGGCGCTGTTTCGAATGACAGGTCATCCGCTGCAGGAGTCGCGACGCGGCGGGCCGGGGCCGCAGCACCGACCACAATGGAGATGAGAGCAAGAGATGCAATCAGCGCAAGGGAGTGCCTGCGCGTGGGTCCTGAATGCCGAAGCTCCGGATCCAGAATCGCCAGCATGCGTCCCTCGAACTCCTTTCTCCGCGCCATCGCCAGTGCAACGGCTGGAGTATTATCTCCACGTACCGATGTCACGATCTCGAGCAGGTGTTCGGCGTAATCGCTCGCGCGGGCACCGCATGCTATCGCAATGTCGTCACACGCTCGCTCGCTTTCATTCCGCAGCTGCCTGGCCGCGGTCCACACGAGCGGATGGAACCAGTACATCGCGCAGGCAAGCCTGCCGAGCGTGTGACCGGCGAGATCGTGACGGCGCACGTGCGCAAGTTCGTGCAGGAGCACCGCACGCCGGCGATCGAGGGTCCATGTATCGCACTCGGCGGGGAGCACGATTGTCGGTTTGAAAACGCCGCACGCGAAAGGCATCTTTGCGGATTCACTGCGAAGCAGCCGCGGTGGGTGATCCAGCGACATCCTGTCGGACACTTCATATAACGGTGCGCGCCAGTCTTCCGTGTCGAGCTCGGTGGAGTTGCGAATGATCCTGCCGACGAGGTATGCGCCGTACGCAAGCGAAGCAAGAATCGCTGCGAACACGATTGCCCAGATCGAAAGCATTATCGAGAGGCCGCTCACTGCCGAAGATGGCGAATCAGGCGCCGCACCGAGCTCCCCAGAGTGACCCGCTGCTACAGGCAGAGCCCGCTGGTCGCCCTTTGTTTCAGGTTCATTCGAGATGGCGGGAGCCGGGACCACGGACGACAGCTTCGCTGCTTCTGCAGGTGGCAGCACAGCAAGGGTAAATGGTGCCCAGGCAGTGAGCGCCGGAATAAGAAGCAACCCGACAAGCGTAACCAGCCAGACCAGGTGGCGCGCGCCGGCGGCGCTGCGCTTCATTATCAGCGTCATTGCAATTGCTGCGACGAGGATCAGAGTTGCCTTTCCAAGCAGCAAAAGCATCGAAGTGTTCCAGCCCGGAAGCGCGATGATTTCGGTAACGATATTCGGAGTCATGCTATCTCCCGCTCAGTCGCGCACTGCTGATGCTCTTGCGCAACCGCTCGACGTCCTCATCCGGAAGGTCGGCGTCGGACATTCGAAGCAGGGCTGTGACCGCCTGTTCCGGTGAGCCCGCGAAGTATGTCTTCACGACGTGCGCGAGCATGTCTTCCCTGGCGGTCTCGGTGGTGTCGGCTGGGGAGTACACGTACCGCGGTCCGTCCTCCTTGTGGCGGATCAACTTCTTCTCGCCAAGAATGCGGAGGATTGAGCGGACTGCCGAATATGTCGGCGGATCGGGAAGGTCAGCCATGATCTCGGCGACCGTAGCACCACTGCGGCGGTACAGGATGTCCATGACCTGCCGCTCACGGCGGGAAAGCGCCTGCGTCTCGGGTAGTTTCTGCATTAGGCCATCTCAGAGGGAAGCTGCTGAAAAATCAACTGTGTTGAATTTTCAGCAGAGTCCTCTGGAAGTCAAGGGGCTGTTTTCGCCTCTCTGCCCCTGACCTCGTTTACCGCCATCCGGAAGAGCACGTCGCGGAAAGGCACGGGGTCGTCGTCGGTGAAACTGGAGGGCACTACTATAGATACGAGCTGCGCAGCCTTTTCCCAGGTTTTCGCCTCGCCCTCGTTGGCCTCGGGGTCGAT
>JAKFCC010000011.1:0-2669 GCA_036676795.1 Gemmatimonadota bacterium | reverse complement strand
CGTCACGCCCAAGGAGCACCTGGGCCTGCCCGACCGTCAGGACGTCAAGGACGGCGTCATCACCTACAAGATCGCCGCCCACGCCGCCGACCTGGCCAAGGGCCACCCGGCCGCCCGCCTGCATGACGACGCCCTCTCACGCGCCCGGTTCGAGTTCCGCTGGGAGGACCAGTTCAACCTCGGCCTCGACCCCGAGACGGCCCGCAAATACCACGACGCCACCCTGCCCAAGGAGGCCCACAAGACCGCCCATTTCTGCAGCATGTGCGGCCCGAAATTCTGCTCGATGAAGATCAGCCAGGACATCCGGAGGGATGCGCAGGCGCAGAACGACGCGGGGGGATCACTGGCCGAGGCGGAGGCCGGGATGGCGGAGATGAGCGCGAAATTCCGGGCCGGGGGCGGGGTGGTGGAGGTTAAGGTGTGAGGCCTCAAGCTCGGAAGACGCCGAAGGAGTTCATCGCGGTTCGAAGGTCTGCTTCGAACTGCCGGAAGGATCTGGAGCGTCTCAATGCGTCGATAGACTGAGCCTGCGCGATACGAGCGAAGTAGAGGCTTGGCCCTTGCCGCCTTCGCCGACCAACCACTTGATCAATAGCGGCCGAGAGGACAGCTTTCGGGTCCGGCAGTGCCTCGGCGAGTGTCGCGCTAGCGGGCAGCCCTAAATCAGCCGCCGGGCCGGTATAACCCAGAGCAACGAGCACCGCGTCTGAGTCGGCCAACACCCATGCTTCGGTCTCATGGCGGGGGGCCATCACAACACAATGGTCCGGTGACCAACTACAGCGTTCGTTTGCCAACTCACAAAAGCGGTGGCTCCGAGCATGGAGCGTCTCCTCTGCAGCACGCCCCCCTGTATCGGCGTGGACGAACACAATTCGGATCGCGTCGGCGTTTCTGCAAATTTCTGCTGCAATGGCCTCGCCACTGCGGTCTGAGGCTCTCACGGCCACGGGCGAATCCGGAATCACTACGTTTCGTTGGCCATCGATGCGCGAAATCTCGTCCATCAACCGGGGAAGAAGCACATCAAAATATGCATGGTCCGAGGGGCCTTCGCAGAAGGCTGCCCAAGAGAGGTAAGTCACGCCTCTTCGCTCAGCTTCTTAAGGAGTGACCCGATCTCGCGCCGGCTCAGATCAGTCTCCGGATCAAGGTCAAGCTTTCCGGATTCGATCCCAGTGCGCATCCGGGTTCGAGTGGACTTCGATTGAGTGGCAGGCTCGATGCTGCTGACCGTGTCAGCAGCAATGATCTCGCTGTCTTGAAGAGCAGCCATAACCGCGGGCGAGTGCGTGTTGACCAGGATCTGAAACAGCGAGCCAAAGTCCGCATCCCCAGCTTGCCAGACTGAATCGCGGAGCAGCCGAACTAGGGCTGGAATCCTCCCTTCATGCACGCCGTTCTCGGGCTCTTCAAAACAGAGAATTCCCTTTCTTTCGGGGTCGTCGAGTACGGCAAGAAGCGCCAGCAGTCTCAGGGTGCCGTCCGATATAACACGTGAACTGAAAGTCAGATCATCCGCCATTCGGACGCTGAATGAGTGCTCCTTTGCTCCATCGTAGTCGTGAACCTCGATGGCCCGAACGGAAGGGATCAGCGAACTCAAGTCAGCCGCGATGTCGGACATCACACCCGCCGGTCGCATCGCGCTACCGGTTTCTTGCTGAAGTCGAGCTAAGACGGCTGCCAAGTTGGACGCGTCAGATTTGAGGATTTTGGTGTCGAAGCGATCAACCGCTCCTCGGGCGGCACGTGGATTGATTTCCAAAAATCGGATCGAAGCCAGGAGATCACGCAAAGCGTAGAGATGGGGGAACTCTGCAGTGGCAATCGTTGAGAGCGCCGTGCGGCCCGCCTCAAACGCAGGTAACTTAACTGGTCGCCCTCTCTTGGATGTGCCCGCTTCGTTGGCGGGCCCGTCTTGGCGAATGTTGAAAGCTGTCGGCTGGCCCTTCTCGTCGACGTCCATGTCGATGAACGGGTTCCTTCGGTATGAAGTAGCCGTCTGCTCCTGCTTCAGATACTCCGCACGATCGTAGGTCTTGGCGATTGGATGGCAGGCTTCGTAGGATACGTAGACCCCGGCCGGATAGCCTCCTCCATCGAGTTTCATCGTCAAGCGAAGCTCGTATCGGAGGCGCTGGGCCTTAATGCGATACCTCTTCCCGAACGCGTCGGACCCGGTCGGAGATAGGAAGGCTTCAACAGCAAATTTCATTTGCTGGTAGCGACGACTGGGCGTCCAGCGGAACAGCTCCTCGGGTTCGCCGCGAAGCTCCAGCATCGCGCTTCGTACGTCTCCTTGGGCCAGCAGGGAGATGAACTTGATTGCATCAAAGAGGTTGGACTTGCCGCTCGCATTCGGCCCCACGACGGCCGAAAACGGCTGCAGGTCGAGGGCGAAATCCTCGAAAGTCTTGAACCCGTCGATTTCAATGCGCGTGAGCATGGCGTGACCGTATCTGGCTCCGGCCTGCTAGGGCAATCGCCGTGATTACGCCGGCTCCCCCGCCATCCTCCTCAACGCCTCCTCAAACGCCCCGGCCGGCTGTCCGCCCGAGATCAGATACTTCCCCTCCACCACCACCGCCGGCACCGCATTGATCCCCCGCGCGCGCCACAGGTCCTCGGCCGCCCGCACCTCGGCGGCATGGAGGTCGTCGGCC
>JAKFCC010000010.1:0-9922 GCA_036676795.1 Gemmatimonadota bacterium | reverse complement strand
GCCGCGGGCGATCCCGGCCTGTTCGCGCTGGTGGAGGTGATCGGCTCGCCGTAAGCGGTGATAAGCCGGGTGAGTGCATGGTGCGGAGTCCAGCGAACTGCGATCCCGCCTTCCGGTCCGCGCAGCGCATCGGGAACGCGCCGCTCTCCACCGGGAAGTACGAGCGTCAACGGTCCGGGCCAGAACCTCGCGGCCAGCAGTGACGCTGATGAATTCAAGTGGAGATCCAGCCTGTTGAGCATGTCACTGTTGGCAATGAGCAGCAGAAATGGCTTTCCCTTGGGCCTTCCCTTCATCCGGATAAGCTGCTGCACGGATTCGGCATCGATCCCACTTCCGAAGCCGTACACTGTCTCGGTGGGATACGCGAGCACACCGTGGGCATTCAGGTGGGCAATGGTTCCCGATATCGACGCCTCGATTTCTTCCGGCGACCAGAATGGAATGGGGCTCGGTGTAGAACTCATCCGGGCAAGATACTCAGTGCTTCCGCGCGCGCGAAATCGGACTCATCGGTGATCTTCATTGCGCGCTCGCTACCGAGCACGACTTCTACAGGGAAACCGAGCAGCTCGCACAGTGCGGCATCGTCGGTTGCATGGAGGTCGCGGCGCCGGGCTTCCGCATGCGCCTTCTCGATCATCTCGCGCGGAAAAGCCTGCGGCGTCTGCGCCCGCCAGAGCGCGTTGCGGTCCACAGTCTCGCTGATCCTTCCGTCGTGCACGCGCTTGATCGTATCGACAATCGGGAGCGCTGCGACAGCTCCAACGCCACGTCGCGCGGCCGCAATGACTCTATCGACCGTCTCCTGCGTGGCAAGCGGCCGTGCTGCGTCGTGAATCACTACCACATTCACATCGCTCGGCAAATCTTCCAAGCCATTGGCGACTGAGTCTCCACGCTCTCGTCCGCCCACAGAAATGAGCAGCCGCTCGAGATCCGATTGAAAAAGCCAGGGTGGCGGATCGCCCGCCTTGTCCCGCGGCAGAACGCACACGACCATTGCCACGTCACTGCGCTCGTGAAAGAGCTGGACGCTGTGCAGAAGCATTGGCTTTCCCGCGACCCAGCGAAACTGCTTTAGCTCGGCTCCGCCGGCCCGCTCGCCCTTGCCTGCAGCGACGATCACTACACCAACGTCCGCACTCAATTGAAGATTGCCTTGAACAGGTCACCCACGGTGGCGACGCCCACCGTTCTGATCCCTTTGGGAATCTTCGCGGGGATTCCCCGGGGGGAGAGATAGGCCGTGGTCAAACCCATCCTCGCGCCTTCGGACAGACGACGCTCCGCCTGCGACACGGGCCGAATTTCTCCTCCGAGTCCGAGCTCGCCGAGAAACATGGACTGGTGCGGAATGGCCCTGTCGAATACGCTGGACGCGAGCGACGCCGCAACGGCCAGGTCGCCCACAGGCTCCTGGATGCGCACTCCGCCGACAACATTCAGAAAGACGTCCAGCTGGGAAAATGAAACGCCTGCGCGCTTTTCCATCACAGCCAGAAGGAGTGCGAGCCTGCGCTGATCGAATCCCGTTGCAACCCGCTGCGGCGTGCCGAATCCAGCCTTGGCAGCGAGTCCCTGGATTTCAATGAGGAGCGGGCGACTCCCTTCCATGAGCGCGGTCACTGCACTGCCGGACGCGCTGCTGTTTCTGTCGCCCATGAACAGCTCCGACGGATTCTCCACAGCCGTAAGACCGGCCGATGACATTCTGAACACACCAATCTCGTCCACACTTCCGAACCGGTTCTTGGTCGCGCGGAGAATGCGGTTGTCGAGCATTCCCTCACCCTCGAAGTACAACACTGTATCAACGATGTGCTCGAGCGTCTTGGGGCCAGCGATTCCGCCACCCTTCGTTACATGCCCGACAACGATGATGGTCGTTCCAGTTTCCTTCGCGTATCGCATCAGTCTGGCCGCGCACTCCCTCACCTGACCGACATTTCCGGGAGCACCCTCGAGGTCCGCGGTAAATACAGTCTGGATTGAATCGACGATCATCAGCTCCGGCTTGTTGTCGCCGGCGGTCGCAAGAATCGTTTCCAGCACAGTCTCGCTCAGCAGCTGAACATCGCTCGAGTCTTCGTCGAGGCGGTTGGCCCTCAGCTTCACCTGCAGGGGAGATTCTTCACCCGACACGTAAAGCGTTTTGCGGCCCGACTGCCGGATTCGCGCGGCAACCTGCAGCAGCAGGGTGGACTTTCCAATTCCCGGCTCCCCGCCGACGAGCACCATCGATCCCGGAACCAGTCCCCCGCCAAGAACAAAGTCGAGTTCCGGAATTCCAGTCTTCCACCGCTTGTCCTCGGATCCATGCACATCGCGAAGCGCCGGCGTAGGCGCAACCGATCCGCCCTGTGCAAGTCCCTTTGAGCCTGACGTACGGCGGGCCGAGCCTCCTCCGCTTTTCACTGGAGCGGATGCCATTTCCTCGACGAGAGAATTCCACTCTCCGCATACATCACAGCGGCCCGCCCACTTGGGATGATCCGCGCCGCAGTTAGTGCAGCGATAGATCGTGCGGGATTTCGAACTCACTGCGGGACGAGTCTCGGCGTGTAGCTCTCGAAGCGGGTGAATGCCTTGTTGAAGTACAGGTCTACCTTGCCGATGGGTCCGTTTCGCTGCTTTCCGATGATGATCTCA
Organism: Gemmatimonadota bacterium; assembly: GCA_036676795.1. Classification (GTDB taxonomy): domain Bacteria; phylum Gemmatimonadota; class Gemmatimonadetes; order Gemmatimonadales; family Gemmatimonadaceae; genus UBA4720. Next base: position 7,270 of record JAKFCC010000010.1, on the reverse strand, counting down.
GCGCGACCTTCGATGGAATTTCCGTCCTTGTCGGTCGTTCCCGGCTGTTCGTAGACCTCGGGGCGATAAATGAACATCACGACGTCAGCGTCCTGCTCGATGGCTCCCGACTCGCGAAGGTCGGAAAGCTGCGGCCGCTTGTTTTCGCCGGTCCGTTGTTCCGGCGCGCGCGAAAGCTGAGACAGCGCCACTACCGGAACATCCAGCTCGCGTGCAAGGCCCTTGAGCGACCGGGAGATGTAACTGATCTCCTGCTGGCGGTTTTCCATTTCGCTCGGCCCCTGCATCAGCTGCAGGTAGTCCACGATGACCATGCGAATGCCCTCGTCCTTCACGAGGCGGCGCGACTTGGCGCGCATCTCGAGCAACGACAGTCCCGGCGTATCGTCGATCCAGATCGGCGCATGGCTGAGAAGACCAGCCGCCCTGCCCAGCCGCACGAAATCCTCATCCTGGAGGCGGCCTTTCCTGAGACGCTGTGCGTCAACACGCGCCTCGGACGTAAGCAGACGCTGAACGAGCTGGTCCTTGCTCATTTCCAGGGAGAAGAACGCAACCGGCGTGTTGTGATCCAGCGCAGCATTCTGGGCGATGTTGAGGACAAATGCAGTCTTTCCCATCGAAGGCCGAGCAGCAATGATGACGAGATCCGACTTCTGGAAACCTGTCGTCAGCTCGTCCAGATCCTTGAATCCGCTCGACACGCCCGTAATCGATTCGCCGGCCGCATTTCGCGCATCGATCCGCTCCATCGTGGTCCAGAGCAGCTCCTTGATGCGAACGAAACCTGTTCCCGCACGAGTCTTGTTGACCTCGAAGATCCGGTTTTCTGCAAGGTCGAGGAGTTCGCTGGCCGGGGTCCCTGACTCATATGCGTCGCTGACGATCTGCGTGGATACTTCGATGAGCCGGCGACGCATCGCCTTCTCGTGAATGATCCGCGCGTGGAAGCCTACATTGGCCGCGGTGGGCACCGCGTCCATGAGGAACCCTATGTAGTCCTTGCCGCCGCTGGCTTCCAGCTCACCCTTGGTGGCGAGCTCGTCGGAGAGTGTTAGCGGGTCAACGACGCTGCCACGATCCCTGATCGTAGCCATCGCGCGCCATATCCGGCGGTGCCCTTCGCGGTAGAACATCGTGTCGTCGACGAATTCCGACGCACGCTCGAAGGCCTCCGCATCGATGAGCACAGCCGAAAGAACCGCCTGCTCCGCATCTTCGGAGTAGGGCGGCTTTCGATCGCTGTAAGGATCACGCCCTTGAGGGGCTATCGAGTATTCTACGGGCGAGCTTGACATCGTCCCACGTTGGTCGTTTCCATGCCGGATTGCGGAGGAGCGCAGCAGGGTGGTAAGTCACGACCAAGGGTATCCCATGGTATCGGTGAACCAGTCCTCGAAGCTTTCCAATCGGTGTTTTTGTATCTAAAAGAGTTTGCGCCGCAAACGTTCCAAAAGCAACTATGACTTTTGGATGAAGCAGCTCAAGCTGTTTGATTAGGTACGGGCTGCAGGCCTCAACCTCTTCAGGCCTCGGATTGCGGTTTCCCGGAGGCCGGTGCTTGAGGACGTTGCAGATAAAGACGTCCTTCCGGTCGAGATCGATTGCGGCAAGAATCTTTGTGAGCAGTTCGCCTGACTGGCCCACGAACGGGCGGCCGGACGCATCCTCGTTTGCGCCAGGGGCCTCACCGACGCAAACGAGCTGGGCATTGGGGCTGCCTTCACCAGGAACGGGGTTGGTCGCCGTAGCGTACAGCGGGCACCGGGTGCAGGTGGCAACCGTTTCGGCAATCTCATCCAGGGTGCGTACGCGGCCGACGGCTTCGTTGAACAACTCCGGACGGTTCGCCCCGACAACCAGACCGTGCTTGAATCCGGTTTCTCCCGCGGGTTCCAGCGCCGCTTCGACATCCACGGGACGCGGGAACTCGTACCGCTTCCCGCCCGCCGGCCGCGGTGGCTCTGCCGGACTTGCGTCAGGCGCTTCGGCCTCAGGGCCTGTTGATTTCAGGATCTCTCTCCAGTCGGATGATTCAGGGACATTTTCCCGCAACGATTTAACCGGTTGCTCAGGCGTCACCCTGGGTCTGGTTCGCCTGCCCCCTGCAATATTCTTGAGCGCCTCGGCTGCGGGCATCGTCTCGAGCAGGAACTCGGTCTCCCCCGACTCGAGACGCTGTTGCAGGTACTTTCGCAGCTCGTCCCTAGCGTCCATTCAGCAGCGCCTCTACCCGGTCCAGCACGTGCTCGGCAACGTCCGCCTTGCTGAGCAGCGGCAGGTCTTCGCTCTTCCCATCGCGACTGAGGATTGTGACCCTGTTGGTGTCCACACCAAAACCGGCACCTTCTTCCGTTGCGTCATTGACCACGATCAGGTCGAGATCCTTTGCGGACAGCTTCGCTCTGCCGTTTTCCATCACTGAATCAGTTTCAAGCGCGAAGCCCACAATGACCGCCCCCTTTTTCCTCGACTTCATGGTCGTGGACAAAATGTCCGGTGTCGGTTCGAGGGCAATTTTCGGGGCCGATCCGCTCTTCTTGATCTTCTGTGTGGCCGGCGCGAGTGGCCGGAAATCCGCCGGTGCCGCTGCCATCACCAGAACATCGGCACTGGGAAGCTCGGCGGAGACCGCCTGCGCCATGTCACTTGTAGTGACGGCGGCGATCCGGCGGATATGCTGTGGGACGGTTACTTCCAGGTGCGCGCCAACGACACAAACGTCGGCGCCGCGTGCCCAGGCTGCCTTTGCGAGTGCAACGCCCATCTTCCCGGTGCTGTGATTGGAGATGAACCGCACTGGATCGATTGTCTCACGCGTTGCGCCTGCGGTGACGAGGACGCGCTTGCCGCTCAGCGGGCCGCTTCGCCGAAGCAGCCTCCCGATGTGGTCGAAGATCACTTCAGGCTCCTGCATTCGGCCGGGCCCGCTCCCTTCACCGACTGCAAGCGGACCTTCTGCCGGCTCCAGAACCCTGTAACCGATCTCCCTGACGTGAGCGAGATTGGCCTGAGTCTGTGGATGCGTCCACATGGCGTCGTTCATTGCCGGCACCAGCAACACAGGGGATTTGGTCGCGAGCAGGACGGCCGCCAGCAAATCGTCAGCGTGGCCGTGAGCCGCGCGAGAGAGGAAGTCGGCGGTCACGGGTGCGACGCAAACCGCGTTACACTCGCGCGCGAGACGGATGTGCTCCAGAGCGAAAGCGGGTCCGAATATTTCCTTATGGACCGGACGGCCTGTAACCGCCTCGAAGGTCACGGCGCCAACGAACTCCTGCGCGGACCTCGTCATTACAACATCGACCTCGGCGCCCGCCTGGGTAAGCAAGCGCGCCAGCCACACGGTCTTGTAGCTGGCGATGCCCCCGGTTACACCGAGGAGAACTCTGGCGCCGGAATACGGCTGCGGAACTGTTACTCCGAGCGGCGGCGCGGAACTACGCGGTATTCGATGTCGCCCTGCGTCAGCTCTTCGAGAGCGCGGGTGGTGAGCTTCTTCTCACCCGGCGCCGAGCGGTCACGGGGAAACTCGTTGAGCACGCGCGCAAACTTCGCGGCGACGAGAACGCCGAGGTATTTGTTCGTGGCGTGTTCTGCAACTTCGTTTGGAATGAAAACCTGCATTACGCTTTCCTTTTTGAAATGATTACCAGCTCTTCTGAAATACCTGAGGAGATCTCTGCGACCATTCGGCCAAGATTCTCCAGCCTTTCTGTTCGTGCAGCTTCGCTGTCCAGAATCGAAGACAGCGCCGCCGTTGCCCTGTCCAGGTCGTCGTTCACGACCACGTAGTGGTACTCGCCGACTGCGGCAAGCTCCGTGACGGCCGACTCCAGCCTTCGCTTCAACCGGGCGTCATCCTCACTGCGGCGTCCCCTGAGACGCCCAATCAGTACTTCTGCCGAAGGTGGTAGGATAAAGATAAGCACTGCCTGGGGAAAAGCAGAGGCGAGCTGCCTGGCGCCCTGGATGTCGATGTCCATTACGACGTGTTTGCCGGAACCCAGGACCCGCTCTACCTCGCTGCGGAGGGTTCCGTACAGGTTTCCGTGCACATCGGCTGATTCCGCGAAGGCACCGCGTGACCTCGCCTCCTCGAATTCCGCGACGGACATGAAGTAGTAGTCCAGACCCTGTTCCTCGCCCGCCCTGGGCTCGCGCGTCGTGCACGACACCGAATAGCCGGTGTCGGGTCGCATTTCCATGAGGCGCCGTGCGAGGCTCGTCTTTCCGGCGCCGCTCGGCGAGGAGAGAATGACTGGAAAAGGTTTCATGCTACGTTCTCGACCTGCTCACGAAGGCGCTCCAGTTCTTCCTTGATGGAAACGATCTCGGCGAGAATCGGGGCGTCGTTGGCCTTGCTGCCGATCGTGTTGGTTTCCCGCAGCATTTCCTGGAGGATGAAACCGAGCCGCTTGCCCACCCCCTCCGCACTTGGGGATGAAAGCGTGGTCCGCGACGCATCCAGGTGCGCTGCAAACCGGTTCAGCTCCTCGGTGATGTCGAGCTTGTCAGCCAGAATCGCAATCTCCTGCGCCATGCGGTTCTCGTCTGCGGGAATTTGGCCCAGCACCTCCTGAACAGAGCGCTGCAGCCGGGTTCGCTGTTCGGCGAGCCGGACGGGAGCCCGCAGGCGGATCCGCTCGAGCGCCTTCTCGATCATATCCAGGTGTTCGCGCAAAAATGCAGTGAGTTTCGCGCCTTCTTCGACGCGCATCTTTTCCAGCGCGTCAACGGCGGTAACTACAACGCGCTTGACTGCGTCGTGGTCTATTCCGACGAGGTCGCTGGAGCTGCCGAGCACACCAGGAATTCGCAGAATCGTTGCGAGATCCGGATTGTCTGGAATGCCATGTTTTACCTGGAGAGCGCGAAGTGCAGTGAGGGCAGCCTCGAACCTCTCTTCGTTTATTCCGGTAGTGACAGTTGAATCAGTTTCCGTCCGGACGGTCAGCGTTACGTGCCCGCGGCCGACACGCGTGCGAAGTATCTCGCGAAGCTCTCCCTCGAGATTGGAAAGCGCCGCGGGAAGCTTGAGGGAAGGGTTGAAAAACCGGTGGTTTACGCTTCTCACCTCGGCGGCGATGCGCGTATTTCCGGCAGTTCCCTCGGCCGCCCCGAAACCGGTCATGCTGTTTATCATGTGAGCCTGGCTAAGCTTTTATAATGCAAGTACTTAATCAATTCCAGAACTCCCATCGAATACCATATATGTTCAGGGCTCGCTGGGCAATGAAACCTGGCAGGTTCTCGTACGCATACCCGGTCACGTTGCGGAGCTGGTAGCTCGCCACTCCGCGAAGAATTTTGATCTCGAGCAGAAAGTCCAGGTGTTGCGCAGGGTCAATGCTCGACGCGGTCGCAGATCTTCGGAAGTATGTGCGCGAGTTGTATGTATGGGTCACGGCTGTATTGAGCTCGAACTCTCCCTTGGGGAAGCGTGACAGCCATTTCGACAGGTATCGCAGCTCCGTTCTCACCTGAGTCCGGGGCCTGTAGAAAGCCTCTTTGTCCCACTGCAGCGCAAACGCATCGAAGGAAAAGTCACGGAGGAAAGATCCTCTAAGTGTCGCGTATGTGGCCTTCCCTTCCCCTGATGTGCTGCCGGAAAAACCCTGCTGAAAGACAGTCGGCGCGCCGGTGACGAGTGTGTCCTGGGTCAATATTCCCAGTGACAGCCATGGTCCAAAAAGCCTCACTCCGGCTTCAGCCTGAAGAAACCTGGTCTCGGGCGAACTCCCTGAATAGGACGGAGAGGAGTTCGACGGCGCAGAGTTCCTTGCGGCAGAGGCGTTCAGCGCGAGGAAGGAAAGTGGCTGATAGCGCGCCCATCCCTCTACCCGCGACGCTTCGAATTCGGAACGCTTCAGGCTGCCCCCTGCGGTCAGGAAGCCGAGTGACACCTGCGCCCCGCCTGTGAAATCGTGGTAGGTCTTCGCGTCAACATTGCGTACCCTGTCCTCGATCGTGGCGCGCCACCTTGCGCGAGTGAGTCCTGCGCGAAGCAGTACCTGTCGCTCCGAACGCGCCGTGTCCACCGTGTCCCGCGGGATTCTGTTTGCCAGTGCGCGAACCGAGTCTGCCCGGGGGCCCGACTCCGTGAAGCCGAGATGTGAAACAATTGCGGCGGCCCACGGGCCATTCATGGCATTGCCGGCGACGAACCTGAGATACGCGGTGGTTGTGGTTGCGTCGTACTCGGGAATGGGAATACTGTCCACCGGCGACTTCTGAATGTCACGCCGTCCGTGTGTCCTGTTGGCGAATACGTCGAGGCTCCAGCGTTTATTCGACGTCCCCAGCCGGCTCATCACGGAAAGCTTGTCGCCTGAGCCCCCGCGTACACTGCTCGTGTTGGACTGCTCCGCGCCGAACTGAACGAGATGCCCGGGGCTGAATCGCTTGCCGTAGAAACCGCGGTAAAGATTGGTATCCTCATCCCCCGTGTACACGTCGGTCCGCGTGTAGGGTGTAGTGCTCCTCACGGTGAGCGAACGGAGATTCACCCTGACCTCACCGGCAACACGGTCAACACTGACTTCCTCGAGACTCCAAAGCGGAATCCATGCGAGGTCCAGCGTTGCGTCTCTCTGGTCGAGATTGTCCAACTGCACGCCGTCGAGATAGATCTTCACGCGTCCAGTGGCGCCCATGCTGCTCGCAATCTGCGGTGAGAGCATTCCCCCGCTCCGAAGAATGGAAATACCGGGAATCCTTGCGAGCAGGTCAGCGAGCGTGATCGCGCCGGTGGCGAATATCTGGTTTCCCGTCCACCGGTATTCGGGGCCAATCTCGGAGACACGCACCGCGGCCATCACTCCAATTGGAGCCTTGACCGTGTCTTTCCTGACTGTGCTGTCGGCCGCGGTTTTCGCAGGCAGGGGCACCTCGCTGGCAGGAGGCGGCACAACCTGAGCACGCGAGACGTCAGCAGCAAGAACCATTGCGGCGACCGCGATGCCGAAGCGAACTGCAGCGCGGTTGTGCCTGGAGAGCGCGTTCAGGAAACGCGTCCTCTCACGAATTCAACGAAAGTCCCCACTGGCACGCCGGTAGGACCTTTCGGAATCGCAACAAGGTCTGTGTCGGAATGCGCCGTCCCGGCAATGTCGAGATGAACCCATGGAAACCCCTCGACGAACTCCTTGAGGAACATTGCGGCCGATATCGATCCCGCCGCACGACCCCCGGAGTTCTTCATGTCTGCCACGTCAGACTTGATGAGGTCGCGATATTCGTCCCAGAGTGGAAGCGACCAGCCCGGCTC
>JAKFCC010000009.1:0-12665 GCA_036676795.1 Gemmatimonadota bacterium | reverse complement strand
TGCGCCGATCAAAATGCCCCAGACTGCACCCCCGATCGCGCCGATTCCCAATGCTTCTGCGGCGGTGCCTGGTTCATCACCGCATGCGCCGTAGTCGCTATTGCATCCGTCGCCGATGAGATACGCGAGCCCTACTAATCCAGCTCCAACCCCGGCGCCCCAGAGTCCACCCCGTTTCGCCCCCTCCATTGCGCTTTTTCCGCGGCTTATCTGCAGGTTGGAAATTGAAGACAGAGCAATCGTGGCTGGAATTCCAGCAGGTTCGGTGTAGACCGTGAGACTGTCTGATGTGGTCGCGCGCACGACGCCTACAAGTTTCTGGTCTGAAACGGTCGTGAATCGAACCTTTGAGCCTTCAGCCACTGGGCGCGTCTGAGCGGCCAGAGGGGCTACAGCGGCGACTGCAAGAATTGACGAGAGTAGAAGTCTGTTCATCGTTTATCTCCAGTGGGAGTGATGCGAAGATGCTTCGCTTTCATCTTGTTGCCGATGATCTGGGCGCCCCTTGCCGAGGCGAGTTACTTGTCTATGGCGCGGCCGCGGCGGTCGGTAATGACAATGCTCATAACCATGTAGATGGCGATTCCAGCCGCGACAACGAACCCCGCGAGTCCCAGCCGCCGCCAGTAGGGAAGCAGCTGTCCGCTCGCAACCAGGAGACCAGCGAGGACAAGACCGGTAAACACCCGGTTCGCAATTTTCTGCATACCATCCAGCAGCTTGCCCAGCTGTGGAGTGTCAACGCGAACCGCAAAGTCATTGCTCGCCATTCGTTGCGTCACAACGTCCAGCCGGTGCGGCAGCGCCGATATGAGATCAGACGTCTCGGTCGCGAGCTTGAACATTCTTGCCGGCGAGAGGTCGCGTTTTGCACGCTCGTTGGCGATCTCCGACGTGTACTCACGGATTGTTTCCGTCGGATTGAAGTTCTTGTCGAGGGCGCGAGTCACGGCATCGAGATTGAACAGGGCCTTTGCAAGCAGGGTCAGCTCCGCCGGCAGCTTCAGCCCGCGCCGGTAGCCGATCGCGATCATCTCGTAAAGCACCAGTCCCGCGGGAGTGTCACCAATGGTCTGGTCCACATTGCGGGCGATGAGTGCGGATACCTCGGCTACGTAGGCCTTCCTGTCGAAATCCTCGGGGTGCTCTCCCATCTCGATGAGGGTTTCGGCAGCGGTGTCCCCGTGGTTCTCGGCGATGGAGAGCAGAAGGCGCACAACCGAATTCTTGAGACGATCGGTCAGGTGCGCGGTCATCCCAAAGTCGATCAGGGCAAGCTTCGGATCGAATGGTGACGGTGCAGTCGCACTGACCGACTGTTCGCGCGCCTCCTGCTCCGAGCGTGCGAGCGGTGTCGCTGGATCACGCCGCACTTCGCGCCTGTCCGAGTTCTCGGCTTCAAGCGGAGTGAGCGGGTTCTCCCTGGTCGGCAGGACTACGAAAACATTGCCCGGGTGTGGATCTGCATGGAAATGCCCCACAACCGCAATCTGGTGCAGATATGCGCGGGCGAATTCCTCGGCGAGGGAACTGAAGTCGTACTCGATGCGCGTGATCGGGGGAATCTCGCTGATCTTCACTCCCCTGATGCGCTCGATTGTGAGCACGCGATGCGTCGTGTACGCGTCCACAACCCGCGGAATCAGGATATGCGGAAAGATCGCGAGAGTCTTACGGAAGGTTGCCCCGTTCTTGGCCTCTGTGCGGTAATCCAGTTCATCTACGAGCGACCGCTCGACCTGCTGCACGACCCCGACGAGATCTATTCTTTCACCCGCGCTTGTGTGGGACGAAAGAAAACCGGCCATCTCCCGAAAGAATTCGATGTCCTCGCTCAGTCGCTCGCGCAGGCCCGGGCGCTGCACCTTTACCACTACTTCTCGTCCATTTCGAAGCGTTGCCGCGTGCACCTGGCCCAGGCTGGCGCTGCCCAGCGGCTCGTACTCGAACGCCGAGAAGAGCTTGGAGATACGGGCGCCGAGGTCCTCTTCGATGGTGGACTCGACCTCCTCACGGGACATTGGCGGAACGTTGTCCTGGAGGTTCTCGAGTTCCCTGATGTATTCGGGCGGAAGCAGGTCGGGCCGCGTGGAGAGGACCTGACCCAGCTTGATGTAGGCTGGCCCCAGCTCCACAAGCCGCTTCCTGAACCCTTTCGCCCTGCTTTCCTCCGCCCCTGTGGCTTCTCCCCCGTCGTCAGCTGCATCGACGTTCTGGAGCGCGAGAAGGCCCTGCTTTTTCGCGAAATCGAGCAGGCCGTAGCGGGTGAACAGGCCGATAGTGGCGGCCAGCTTCGGGATATAGCGCGGAGTTAGTATCATTGCTGTGCTGCAGGGGGCAGAAAGTATGCCTGTCCCCGATTGCTGAATGAGCCAATCAATCGAGATATTTACGCATGACTGACCAAACAAATGACACAGGGCGGGTTGCGATCCGTACGGTACCCAAGCCCTGGGGTCACGAGACGATCTGGGCAGTTGCTCCTGGCTACGTGGGCAAGATCCTGCACATAAAGGCGGGCCACGCCCTCTCCGTTCAGTACCACAACGTCAAGGACGAAACCATCTACCTGGTTTCCGGTGAGCTGGTCTATCGCGTGCAAGAGGGTGACGCGCGGCAGGGAGGCGCAGCCGCCCGCGGCGAAGGCCTAAGGGACGTTCAGCTCAAGCGCGGCGAAGCATTCAGAATTTCACCGGGAACCGTTCATCAAATGGAAGCAATAACCGACTGCGACATTTTCGAAGTGTCCACTAATCATCTGGACGATGTGGTTCGCCTCAGGGACCGGTACGGTCGCGAGGGGACAAGCGCCCCATGAAGGTGATCATTCCTCTCGCAGGCAAGGGATCGCGGCTTCGCCCGCATACCCACATCACCCCCAAGCCGATGCTCAAGGTCGCGGGCAAGCCGGTGATGGAGTACATCCTCGAGGACCTGAAGAAGCTTGGTGTCGTCGAGCAGGTGATCTATATCACAGGCCACCTGAAGGAGAAGGTCGAGGAGTTCGCGAGAAAGACCTGGGACATTCCCTCAGTGTTCATCGAGCAGAAGGTGCAGGACGGAACTGCCGGAGCCGTGGCGCTCGCCAGGGACTACGTGGACCAGCCTGTCCTGATCATTTTCGTGGATACCATTTTCGACGCAGACCTGTCCATGGTGAAAACCGTGGATGCGGATGGAATCATCTGGGTAAAGGAAGTCGAGGACTATCAGCGGTTCGGCGTCGTCGTGACTGACAAGGATCAGAACATGACGCAGATCATCGAGAAGCCGAAGACTCCCGTGTCGCGCCGTGCGAATATCGGTCTCTATTACATAAAGAACTGGAAGCTGCTCTACGAGGGAATCGATTACGTCCTCAAGCAGCCCAAGAACCAGGGTGAGTACTTCCTCACCGATGCGTTCCAGTACATGATCGACAAAGGTGCGAAGATTCGAGTCGTGGATGTAAAGGGATGGTACGACGCCGGAAAGATCGAAACGATTCTTGACACCAACCGCGAGATGCTTGGCCGGGGACACGCGCGCAAGCCCGATGATGCGGAAGGGTGCACCATCAACGATCCGGTTTATGTCGAGAAGGGTGTAAAGCTCCGGAACTCAACGGTTGGACCCAACGTGTCGATCGGAGCCGGTACTGTAATCGAGGACTCCCAGGTGAGTCACGCGATAATCGGCAGCAACTCCACGATCAGCAAATCCGCGATCACGAACTCGCTGATTGGGGACGAGACTGTGCTAGTGGGCGTGAAAGGTGAAGTGACTGTAGGCGACAACTCCGAGGTCCGGATATCGTAGGCACCCGCGACGGGGAAACGTCTGCGCGGAAGAAGAAACTTCCGCGCAACGTCCTCGCGCTCGGCGGCGTCAGTTTTTTTACTGACGCTTCGACCGAAATGATTTACCCGCTGCTCCCCCTTTTCCTCAGCAGCGTCATAGGCGCCAACGCCAGCTTCATCGGTGCGATCGAAGGTTTCGCCGAGTCCACGGCCGCACTGCTCAAACTTTTCAGCGGCTGGTGGTCCGACAAGATCGGGCGCAGGAAACCGCTGGTGGTGCTCGGCTACGGAATCGCGTCGTTCGTCCGGCCCTTCACGGCGCTTGCACAGACTGCCACACAGGTTCTCGTCATTCGCGTGACCGACAGGGTCGGGAAGGGACTGAGAAGCTCGCCCCGCGACGCTCTGCTCGCAGACTCCGTGGAGCCTTCACAGCGCGGGCGCGCATTCGGCTTTCATTCAGCGGCAGACAATGCCGGCGCGGTGGTGGGACCGCTCGCGGCCTTCGCGCTCATCAAGTGGGGCGGGGTTTCACTCAGGTCAGTTTTCTGGATCGCCGCAATTCCCGCGGTCATTGCGTTCATCGTCCTTGTAGTCGTGGTGAAAGAGGACAAGGCCAACGCTCCCCTGAAAGCGGTGAAGCCGGAAGAGGCACAGTTCGGGAGAAACCTGGGGAAGAAATTCTGGGCCTACCTCGCGGTACTGCTGCTCTTTACGCTTGGAAACTCGACCGACGCTTTTCTGCTCCTTCGCGCGCACGAGCTGGGAATCAGCATTGCATTCGCGCCGATCGTATGGGCTTTTCTGAATCTCGTGAAATCTTCGACGGGAGTGCTCGGTGGAGCGCTGTCGGACCGGATCGGGCGCAAGCCGCTGATTGTCGGTGGGTGGCTGCTATACGCTGCAGTGTATTACGGATTTGCCCGTGCAAACGCGCCCTGGCACGCATGGGCACTGTTCGCGGGTTACGGAATTTTCTACGGGATGACTGAGGGCGTAGAGAAAGCGCTGGTTGCGGACGTCGTCCCTGCGCACCGCCGAGGCGCGGCGTTCGGGTGGTTCAACCTGGCGATCGGTCTCGGCGCGCTTCCCGCCTCGCTGATGTTCGGGGCGATATGGGACAGGTCTGGTGCTCCTACAGCATTTCTTTTTGGGGCAGGGCTGGCCCTGATGGCTGCAGTCGGCCTCGTGTTCTTCGTTCCCATCGAACGAAAGCCGGTGAACAGCGCGTTGTGAGTTGTCGGTAAGCCCGTTTCCGTAGCCCGTATACCGGGTGACCCACTACGGAAACGGTGAACGCATAACGGAATACGCGAAGTTACTGCGTCCCTGACCGCGCCCTGATTCTCTTGCGCACGGCGAACCACATAACCGCCGCGATTGCCGCAACTGGAATCAGGACTCCAAGCGATGCGATACCCCACGCAAAGACTCCCACAAAATTCCGCCACGCCTTCCTGACCGCGGCAGTGATCGGGTTTTCACCGGGCGCATTGCCGATCAGCGGCTGCGGCTCGTGCAGGTTCACGGTAAGAGTGCTCAGCGAGACACGATTCTTGAGATAGCGCAGACGTCCCTCGACTTGGTCGATCTCAGTGCGCACCCGGGAGAGTTCCCGCTCGACCGCGAGAACATCCTGTAACCTCCCGGTACGGTTTGCCAGCAGGTCGATCAAGCGGCTTTCGAGCTTGCGCTGGTTGTCGATGCGCGCAGTGAGATCCACAAATTCTTCCCCAACATCTTCCGCGCTCGTCTGAGTCGATTCGACCCGGCCGATTTCCGCGAGTGACGCAACTGCCTCATCGTAGCGCTGCGCCGGAATGCGAAGCTCCAGCGTTGCCGCGCGCACCTGGTCCCGGCCTCCAGCTGTAGAGCTGTTGGTGACATACCCTCCCACCTTCGCGGCGAGAGCGCGAACACTCGCAACAGCCGGATCGAGCCGGGATACCTCGAGAGTTGCGTAACCGGTGCGAATCATCATTGCCGGCGAAACATCGCCGCCCTTCGACGGAAGTATTGTCTGAACTGGCGGCGGTGCGCCCTGGCTCGCATCGGACATCGCTCCCAGCTTTGCCGCGCGGTTCATGGCCCGTTCGCGCACATCGGGCGCAGCGGCAGATACCGGAGCAGTCGACACTGCGGTGCCGTCTGCAGTGGCTTGCGGCTCTGAGGTCTCAGCGCGATCGCAGGCGAGGGTGGCGAACGCGAAGAGGAAGAAAATGAATTTGCGCATTGTCATGGTGTGGTTGAGGGGTCAACCAGTGAGACATGACCACACCACTTTTTGTTTACGCGATTTCAGTGGTTTAACGCAAACTTCATCTTGTAAGGGAACTGTGAGGAAGGACAGGGCAGCGCACAGAAGCTGCACTGCATCATGTTGGTGCTGCCGTTCAGCAGCAGCGCGCCCCGGGCCTGGAGTATCGCGCCGCCAGCCTCTCCCTTACAAACTCATCCCGGCTCAAAGGAGCCGTACCGGCGTGATGCATCTTCAGGTGCTCCAGGTACGCCTCGTAATCCGGCGCGCCAATAACGCGCCGGACTACCGAGGAGAACTGGTGCAGGAACTTCTTCATCAAGGCGTCTTCACCCTGAGCGGAACTCTTGCCGGAAGGTGCTCCTCGAACAACTCGAAGATTCTCCGGTACTCATCGGTCCATGAGGAAGGTCTTATGAATGCGTGATCTTCCACAGGGTACACAGCGAGCTCCCAGTCTTTCTTCCCGAGCTCGATGAGTCGCTGGCTGAGTCGAACTATGTCCTGGAAGAACACATTGGTGTCCACCATTCCATGTGCCATTAGCAGCGGGTCTTCCAGCCCTTCGGCGAAGTAGATCGGCGAAGAGCGCCGGTATGCCAGCGTATCCGTCTGCGGGAAGTTCAGGATGGGTGATGTGTACCCGTGATTGTAGTGCGCCCAGTCTGTCACGCTCCGCAGCGCTGCTCCGGCACCGAACATTTTCGGCTGCGTGAAGAGCGCCATCAGGGTGATGAATCCGCCATAGCTTCCGCCATACAGCCCGATCCGCTCCGGGTGGATGTTGAAGTTCTTCTGGAGGTAGCTCGACGCATCGACCTGGTCCTGCAGGTCGCGTCCGCCCATGTGTCTGTAGATAGCGGTTCTCCAGTCGCGGCCGTATCCGGCGGATGCGCGATAGTCGAGGTCGAGAACCACATATCCCTTCGACGCGAGGAACTGGTTGAACATGTACTCGCGCGGATACTCGGACCAGAAATTACCGACATTGTGCAGATAGCCTGCGCCGTGCACGAAGATCACCGCCGCGCCATTCGGCTGCGCGCCCATGTCCGCGGGCCGGTAGATATGCGCAGGCACCATCAGTCCATCCGATGCGGGAATCTGAACGATCTCGGGAACTATCCACTTGAACGACTTCCACTCCTCGCTCGGCGAGCTGGTGAGCTGCGACATCTTCGTGCCGGGACGGATGTCGATGAGATACAGTTCCGGCGGGCGGTTGACATATGAGTGGACGTCGGCGCCGAGGGATTCGTTGGGCGAGATGGTAACCACGTGACGGCCGGACGCACTCGTAATCTTTTCGCGCGCGCCTCCATTCACCGACATGCGATAAAGGTGTTCCTCGAATGGCGATCCTTCGTTCGTGTGAATGAAGAAGGTCTTCTCATCATTCGAGAGCTGGACATCGAGTACTTCCCATTTTCCCTGGGTCAGCTGCCGGCGGTCAGAGCCGTCGGCGTTGGCCGTGTACAGATGCGAGTAGCCGTCCCGCTCGGAGGTAAACCAGACGCGGCGGCTGTTGTCGTACCAGCCCAGGCAGGCGTCGCAGGGACCAAATCCCGAGGCACCGAGGACCCAGGCGCTGTCGAACTGACGGTCGAGCGTCCTGATCTTGCCGGTGGCGGCATCGATCGTCTGGATGAGACGCGTCTTGTTGTCGAAGGTGTAAGAGCTGAACACCGCCGAGCTTCCGGCATTGTTCCACGAAGCCTGGCTCAGGTAGCCGGTCGTGGTGTCGGTGGGATAGGGCTTGAGCCAGGTAAGATCGCCTGAGGGCAGCGCAATGAAGGCAATGCGGTTTGTTTCCTGTGTGTCGCCCACATAGTCACGAATCTTGAGGTTCTCCACGTAACCGCTGCCCGTCACATACTGTGGAACTTCCGCCGTGCGAGCGCCTTCGACGGGGGTGTGGGTGTAGATGAGCAGGGCATTGCCGCTGGGCGAGACGGCAATCCCGTCAACCTGCTCGTTGCGCCCGAGATAGTGGGGCTTGAGTCCAAGCGCCTCCCGCGCGCGCCGTTCTGCACGTGTAATGCTGTCGGCGATGGACTTGTCGCGAATGGCCTCGAACAGGTCGCGCTGCTGCTGCTCCAGCCTGGCGAGTATACCGGTCGGCTTCGCAGAGTCGCGCGGAGCGGCGGCAGCACGAATGTCTGTGAGCTGGCGAATGGATGTCGAGCCAACGTTCAACGCGAAGACATTGTTGTCCCTGATGAAGAACACCGTCCGCCCGTCTACGCTGAACTTCGGGCTCGTTTCCCGGGCGATCGTCTGGGTAAGGCGCCGCGTCGTTCCTGCGCGCATGTCGTTGATGAACAGATCTCCGCTGTATTCAACAACGGTCATGGTGCGGTCGCTGGACCGGCTGCCGCGCGCGAATAGCGGACCCAGCGTGTCAGCCTGCGCAGCGGTGAGCCGCTCGGGCTTGGCACCGGGAACCGCGCGGACGCGATATGGCTTTCGTGTCTCATTGAATTTCGCGCCCGGCTCGTTCCATGTGAAATAGATCCAGCGGCCATCGGAACTCCAGCGCACCTGCTGAGGCGGACGGCCGTACAGCTCGGGGCCGCGCATGATGTTCTTGATGGAGAAGTCGAAACCGCTCTGCTGTGCAGCGGCCGATTGAGTTGAAACGGTCAGCGCGAATGCGCTCAGGAACAGCTTCTTCATTGAAGTCCTCATACGGCGGTTAGTCCCGTTAATTCCTGCCCGATTGGGTCAAATGCAACTTCCGTGGTTCTTGCTTCCTTCTTTCCCCGCAATACGGCGATCCATTCCCAGGCGGACGCCGCAATGATCACGATAACGCAGAGCATGAAAAACCCGGAAACGACCGCATCCAGCCGGTCGTTGAAGATCATCCGGTTTGCGGCCGCGAGCGACTTTGCGCCCGCCGGCAGGTTTCCTGACGCGATCGTATCGCTCAGCATTCTCGCATGACTGAGAAATCCCAGCTTTGGATTGTCAGAAAATATCTTCGTCCATCCCGCGGTTTGAGTCACGATCGCAACCCACGCGAGAGGAAGCATCGTCACCCACGCGTACCGCGCTTTTCCCATCTTGATGATAACCGTCGTGCCGACGCACAGGGCAACAGCTGCGAGCAGCTGGTTTGAGAGACCGAACAGAGGCCAGAGTGAATTGATCCCGCCAAGCGGATCAGTCACTCCCTGGTACAGAAAATTTCCCCACGCGGCTACGAATATCGCGCTGGAAATGAGCACCGCCGGGTACCACGACACCCTGCCAAGCGGTTCCCATACATGTTTCCCCAGATCCTGGAGAATGAATCTTCCCACGCGTGTTCCCGCATCGAGTGTGGTCAGGATGAAGAGCGCCTCGAACATGATCGCAAAGTGGTACCAGATTGCCATTGCTCCGGTGCCGCCCAGGACGCTGGAGAACAGGTACGCCATCCCAACCGCGAGGCTGGGCGCCCCGCCGGTGCGCGACAGGAGTGAGCTTTCACCGACCTGGGCGGCGAGTGTATTCAATTCGGCAGGTGTGACCACGAAGCCCCAGTTCCGGATGGCTTCCGCCGCCGACTCAACAGTTGGTCCCAGTGCTGCAACGGGAGCATTGATCGCGAAGTAGATACCGGGTGTAAGGACGCAGGCCGCGATCAGCGCCATGACTGCGACCAGGGATTCCGCGAGCATTGCGCCGAACCCGATCATTCTCGCATCGGTTTCGCTGGCGATGAGTTTCGGCGTGGTTCCCGACGACACGATTGCGTGGAATCCGCTGATCGCCCCGCATGCTATCGTTATGAATGCGAATGGAAACACCTTCCCGGCAAACACCGGCCCCGTTCCGTCGGTGAACTGCGTCAGGGCGGGCATCTGGAAGGGCGGAAGCACAATGAGAATCCCGGCGGCCAGTGCGACAACCACCCCGATTTTCACGAACGCCGACAGGTAGTCCCGCGGGGCTAGCAGCAGCCAGACCGGCAGCACCGATGCAGCGAATCCATAAATCATGATGCAAATGGCGAGCGTCGTTCCGCTCAGCGTGAACATCGGTGCAAGCGCGGGATTTTCAGCAACCCAGCGTCCCGCGTAAAGCGCCAGGATCAGCATCACGATTCCAATCGCAGTCGTCTCGAGTACACGGTCGGGACGGACGAACCGCATGTACAGGCCCATGAACATCGCTATCGGAATCGTCAGCGCGATGGTCACTGTTCCCCATGGGCTTGCCTTGAGGGCATTCACGACAACGAGGCCAAGGACTGCGACGATGATCACCATGATGCCGAGGATAGCAATGAGCGCGGTGACTCCGGCGACCTTTCCGATCTCCTCCTTTGCCATCTGGCCGAGCGATTTTCCGTCCCGCCGGATGGACGAGGCCAGGATCACGAAATCCTGTACGGCGCCGCCCAGTGCAACTCCGACAATGATCCAGAGCGCACCAGGCAGGAATCCGAATTGCGCGGCGAGAGTTGGACCGACCAGCGGGCCGGGCCCTGCAATGGCGGCGAAGTGGTGACCGAATACGATCCACCGGTTTGTCGGCGTGTAGTCCCGACCATCGTTGAGCCGGACTGCAGGAGTTGGCCTGTCGGCGCGAAGAGAAAACACCCGGGCCGCTATGAATTTGCTGTAGAACCTGTACGCGATCGCATAGGTACATACAGCCGCAACGAGCAGCCACGCCGCACTGACCTGCTCTCCGCGTGACACAGCCAGCCAGCCGAAGGATGCCGCACCCAGCATTGCAACCAGCACCCAGACAATCGTCGAGAATAGCTTTCGCATCAATGAGGGATAGGAGTAGGCGGTGAAATTGAAGAGCGGTTACTTTTCCCGCAATCTCCCATGAAGAAAGCACTCTCTTTTTCGGTTGCGCTGGCCGCACTCTTCAATGCCGCATGTGCGGGTTCGGCGCTGAATCCGGCGGCCCGTGATGAGGCAGAACCGTTGAGCGCCTTTACCGCACGGGCGGTCGCCGTCCTGCCTCTCCAGGCGGTTTCGGAAGTGCCGTCGGTCTCGAACTCACGGTCGGAGCTGGCAACTGCTTTCAGGCAGACAATCGACTACGAAATAAGATTCGCGTTCGGTGAGTCTCCGCCGTCGAGGTGGATATTCGCGCCCGCGATAGTCGAGTCGTCCAGAAGAAACATCGGGATGAGCGCCGATCCGGCAAAGCTGGCAATCGAGGGGCTCGACGAAAAGCTGCCGGAACCGGGCGAAAGCATTTCCGAGTCGCTTCGCACCCAGGTGCGCCAGGTGATCGCACTGACCGATGCGCGGTATGTGCTGCTTCCGGTATCTGTGCGCTTTTACGAGCAGCGCCAAAGCGGTGTGCGGCGCGCCACGATGCGGGTTGTGCTCATCGATGCTCGACTGGCCCAGGTTCGCTGGGCCGAAGATCTCACAGCGGAGCCTGCCACACAGCTGAACCGCGCTGCCGCAGCGGCGCTCGCCAGCCGGCTCGCTGTGATGGCAGGAGTGCGCTGATGAGTGCTGTGAGGGTGCTTCACGTTTCCGACCTGCATTTCGGAAGACCAGCGGTGCCGGCACAGATCGAGGCAATCGAAGCAACGATCCAGGAAGAAAAGTTTGACGTCGTCGCCATCTCCGGTGATCTGTCGCAGCGAGCCAAATCCGGCGAGTTTCAGCGGGCTGCGGTTTTCCTGCGTGACGCGAACCGGGTAAGCCAGACGATCGTGGTTCCCGGGAACCATGACGTCGCATGGTGGCACGCCCCGCTCGGCCTGGGCGATCGGTCCAAGATATACGCGAGCTACCGCGAGTTTGTCTCGTCCGAGCTCGAGCCGGCGCTCTACCTTCCCGGAGCAGCCTTTGTGGGTCTCAATACGTCACATGGAATTACCACGCGCACGCTCACATGGAACCTCCGGGACCTGTCGATCATCGGCGACCTGAAGAAGAATCAGTTCGAGTACGCGCGGACAGCATTCTCCCGGGCGAAGTACGAAGACGCGCGAGTGGTCGTGATGCACCACAACCCTGTAAAAGGGGAGCTTTCACAGCGGCATGGACTGAAAGCGACAAAGAAGATCCTCGGTGCTTTTGCAGAGATGGGCGTGGACCTGATTCTCTGCGGCCACGATCACCAGGAATCGGTCCACTTCATCGAGCACACGAAGAAGGGAACCGTCATTTCGACGGCCGGTACGGTCTCGAATCGGTCCCGTGGTGGCCGACCGTCCTCGATGAACGTGATAGACATCCGGCCGGACGAGATCGACGTGCATACACGTGTCTGGTCGCCCGACGCAAAGCGTTTCGTTCCCGGTCCCCACCGTTGCTTCAAGCGCTGAGAGGGTTCGCGCGCTTTTTTTCGCGCGACGACAATCAGCTTTCGCTCGAGCTCGCCGCACGCCCAGAGACAGGGGAGCAGCTCAGGGCCGAGCTGCGGCGTCTTGGGCTTGGTGAAGGATACGCGGTGCGGCTCACCACCAATCGCACAGTCGTGGTGAGCTACGGACGCGGGGAGCTGCGGATTCATGAAAGCTTCCTGAGCGCGCCGGAGGATGTCTGGAAGGCAATAGTCGTTTTCGTGAAAGGCCGGACGCGCGCCGCGCGCAGTGAAGCGAGACGGATCATCCTGGAATTTCCGATAGACCGTTCCGCCCGGCCGGACCGGCCCAGGAA
>JAKFCC010000008.1:0-1570 GCA_036676795.1 Gemmatimonadota bacterium | reverse complement strand
AGCGTGATGGCGCTCTACCGACCACGCCTGGCGCGGGGCGCTACCGAAGTAGCGGGTTGGAGCACGGTGATGTCGCAGATGGAACTCGAAGCGACTGCGGTCAGGTCAGACCAGTGAGAGCACGGGAGTGCCCCCGTTGGAGCTCGAAGCGACAGACTCACCGATCGCCATGCGAGTAGGGAGCGCCCACCGGAGCTCACGACGCCGGTTGGGAGCGCTTTCCGGAGCCGACCAATGAGAGCACGGGGACGTGCCAGTTGCAGCTCGAAGCGGCGGAGTGACCGATCGCGATGCGAGTAGGGGGCGCGCACCGGAGCCGGCCGCCAAGGTCGCGGGAAGGTGGCCGAAGAAGGAACAATAGGGAACGTTGGTCCACCACCGTATAACACCTGAATTAAGCCGAGCCGCGAAGCGGCTTCGGCTTGAATGAATTGTTAGGCGCCGCGGTGACGCCGGGTGGAGAGCTACACCTCACGGAAGAACCCAGGATCTGCCTTAATGTCCAAGCGCCGTTGAAACTGCTCCTGTGGCTCAATGCCCTCTCTCTCTACCATTGCCGCCATGGCCACCTTGGCCTGCTCGATGTGAGCCTGGCTTTTCCATTCGGCAATGGTGACAACGTTGAACTCTCCGGGGCCCGCAAATTGCTCAAGGTAAGTGCTGCGAACAAAACCTTCTTGGCGCTGAAGGAAGTCTTTGGCTGCGTTGGCGCGCGCGAAAAACTCATCTCGAGCTGATGCGGGAATGACGAATTTATCAACGCGGTAGATATGAGAGCTGGGAGTATCGGTCATGTTGTCTTTCCAAGTGGGGAGGCGCCTAACACCTGAATTAAGCCGAGCCGCGAAGCGGCTTCGGCTTGAATGAATTGTTAGGCACCAGCCTACCCACTGAGGACCGCGGTGAAAAGGCGTCCACGGGACGACTGTAGGCGGGCAGCCACTTGGCAGGTGTAGCCGTCAGCGCCGAGCAGCGGGAACTGGAAGCGGAGGCTGACCGCTGCTACGTCCGAAGGGGCGAATCCATTTGCCGAGAGAATGGCAAAGAACTTGTCGCGCAATGCGGCTAGGGATAGCTGCAGAGGCCCGACCTGCGGAAGGCCGAGCGGATATGGAGCGTTTGCCAGGAGATCGACAGTGGCCTCTCGCACCCCCGCAGCCTTGCAGGCTTGATAGAGGTGCGGATGCACATAGCTGAGGCCGCTGCCGGCATGATGGGCAATGTCATGTGCCACTCCAGCAAGTGCACGTTGCGAGGACATTGATCTGGTGCCTAACACCTGAATTAAGCCGAGCCGCGGAGCGGCTTCGGCTTGAATGAATTGTTAGGCATTTGGCGCCGATGCCGCTGTTGAACGCAACCACAGGAAGAAATAGGCAGCGAACGCCAAGTCCCCGATAGATACCGAAAAAGCTCGAAGCAAGATGTCTCCGCGAATTAGGCACGTCAGAGCGACGATGAACGCGCCAGCCTTACCTACTGCAGCGAGCATGACAACTGGCCGAGATATTGTTGGCGAAAGAGCTAGCCATGCATAGGTCGCACTGAACAGCATGACAAAGAATATAAG
>JAKFCC010000007.1:0-2084 GCA_036676795.1 Gemmatimonadota bacterium | reverse complement strand
GTTCGCGGTCGGCGTGCCACCACTGGCGGCCGATTGATAGATCTCGGTGATCGTCGTGCGGCAAGCCGAGGCCGCCAACACCACTTCCGACATCTTCGCGCGCTTGGTGTAGTCCTGGTAAGCAGGCAGGGCCACGGCGGCCAGAATACCGATGATCGCGACAACGATCATCAGTTCGATCAGGGTGAAACCCTGTTGCAGGTGACGCTTCATTGGAATACCTCCAGAGTGATTTGAAAAGAGAAGCTCGTCAGTTCTGCAAGCGCCATGCCAACCGCACATAAGCCACTAAAGCATTCATTTCTGCGCTCTTATTGTTGAGCAAGCTGTCCAAAACCGCCCACCTGTCCGGTTGAGTCGACATTTTTGTCGGTCAGTGCGGACTAACTGCCTACTTAATGCACACCGAGCGCACCTGCTTCAGGTCGGTCATCCCCAGCATGATCTTCTCCATGCCGTCCATCTTCAGCGTGCGCATCCCCGTTTCCACCGACGCCGCGAACAGTTCGGCGACGCGCGCGCGCTCCTGGATCAGCCTCTTGATGTGATCGTCCGCCACCAGTAACTCGTGCAGGCCGAGGCGCCCTTTGTACCCGGTCTTGTTGCACTTATCGCAACCGTTGGCCTTGTAGAACTTCAACCGGCCGTCGTGACCGTAGCCCTTGACCCAGCTTTCATAAAGCTTCCTGGCTTCACCGGCGTAGTCGGCCTTCCATGCGCTGCTATGCCGCAGTTCTTCGGCGTACTCGGTGACGAACAGCTTAACCTCGTCGGCATCGGGGAAGTACTCGGTCTTGCAGTCGCACAGCTTCTTGGCCAGGCGCTGCGCCAGGATGCCGAGCAGCGCATCGGCGAAATTGAACGGGTCCATCCCCATGTCAAGCAGGCGGATGATCGACTCGGGCGCGGAGTTGGTGTGCAGCGTGGAGAACACGAGGTGGCCGGTGAGCGAGGCTTCCACGCCCATCGAAACCGTCTCCTTGTCGCGCGACTCGCCGACCATGATGATGTCCGGATCCGCCCGCAGGAATGCTCGCATGATGAGGGGGAAGTCGATCCCCGCCTTCTTGTTCACCTGCACCTGCCGCAGGCCGCGCTGCGTTATTTCTACCGGGTCCTCGGCGGTCCAGATCTTCGTGTCGGGCGTGTTGAGGAATTTCAGGATGGAGTGCAGCGTCGTTGTCTTGCCCGAACCGGTGGGGCCGCACACGTAAAACAGCCCGTAGGGCTTGCTCACCGTCTTTTCCAGCCGCTCCTTGTTGTGCGGCGTGAGGCCGAGCTTCTCGAGCGGGATCGGCTCGCCGGCAGCCAGGATACGCATCACTACGTCTTCGACGCCCCCGGCCGAAGGGATCGTAGCCACCCGAAGTTCGATGTCGAGCGGGCCGAATTTCTTGAACTTGATCTTGCCGTCCTGCGGCTTGCGCTTTTCAGAGATGTCCAGGTCGCACATGATCTTCAGGCGCGTTACCAGCGCCTGGCGGAAATGCGCAGGGACCTCGATGTACGGCGCCAGGCTACCGTCGATGCGAAAGCGGATGCCGGTTTTCTGCTTGCCCGGCAGCGGCTCGATGTGGATGTCGGAAACTTTCTGGTGGTAGGCGTCGATGATCACCTTGTTGACGAACTTCACCAGTTCGTTGTCGGCCGCTGCGGAGACCGCGTCACCGTCCTCCCCCTCGTCGTCCATGGGGGCGCTGAGGTCAGCCAGCAGTTCGTCGATCGTGCCGCCCTCGTCCGCGCCATAGATCTGCGCGAGCGTTTCTTCGAACTCGGTCTGCGTCGTCACCCGGTACGCGTATTTTGAATGGCGCGGGAACACCTGCGGAACAATGCGCGAGCCGCGCACGGCTTCCGGGTCGATGCACATCACAACCAAGCCCTCGGGCGATTCCTCCAGGGGGATCCAGCCCTGCTCCAGGGCGAAGTCGCGCTTGAGCGGACCTTGCAGGGACTCGACGCGGATGCGACCGGAATGGAAGGGCTCGTAGGGAACGCCGAAGAACTTGGCCAGCGACGGGCCGATCTGCGAGGGGCGCACCTGAAAGCTCGCCATCAACATGTGCTCGATGGGCTTGACCTCC
>JAKFCC010000006.1:0-1633 GCA_036676795.1 Gemmatimonadota bacterium | reverse complement strand
CAACAAGATCACGCCGGACATCGAGGGCGGCGTCACGCGCCACTTCCCGTCGCAGGACACGATGTCGATCTACGACGCGGCCATGCGCTACCAGTCCGAGGGCCGGCCGCTGGTCGTGTTCGCTGGCAAGGAGTACGGCACGGGGTCGTCGCGCGACTGGGCGGCCAAGGGCACGCGCCTGCTGGGCGTGCGCGCGGTCATCGCCGAGAGCTATGAGCGCATCCACCGCTCCAACCTGGTCGGGATGGGCGTGGTGCCGCTGCAGTTCAAGGCCGAGGGCTGGCTGCGTCTGGGCCTCACGGGCGAGGAGATCGTCACCATCCGCGGCCTGTCGGACGCCAACGTCGGCCGCCTGCGTCCGCGTCAGGATCTGTGGGTCGAGCTGTTCCGCCCGTCGGACGGCAAGATGGCCCGCTTCCCGGTCCGCTGCCGCATCGATAACCAGACCGAGCTGGACTACTTCAAGGCCGGGGGCGTGATGCCCTATGTGCTGCGCAATCTGGCGCGCGGTACGGCCGAGTAGGCCTTACGGCAGACGAATGAAGAGGGCCGGCGGAGCGATCCGCCGGCCCTTTTTCTTGCTCTGCGCGAGCGCCAGGCAGCGGACTCTCCGAAAGTCCGCAATGGGGGGGAAAGCGGACATCCGTCCACGACTGCTCCGAAGGCATCGACGGATCAACTAGCGGTCGTTAGCTTGCCCACCATTGGAGGGAATTGTCATGTTTGAGGGCCTCTTCGATAGTCCTTGGCACACCGTCGTTTGGATCGCAGCAGCGGTGTTCGCTGTCTGGGCCGTCGGCTGGATACAGAAGCACTTCCGCAGGTAAGTCTGGGGCGGTTTCTTATGTCCGCAATGGGTCGTGAGCGGACGGTCACCTGAGGGTGGAAAGCGGACTCTTGTCGTGCAACCTTCGCTGCTGAGGCGTTCGGACATCCATGAAATCGCTAGTCGAAACCTACGACCGCCATCTGAAGAGGTTGGCCGCCGTGCCTCCCGCTCAGCGAATGAGGGTGACCAATGGGGTGATGCTCCCTTGGACGCTGGCAACGATTGCCGCCTTCCTTTTGGTAGGAGCGCTCGGACTGCCTCCCAGCCTCGGTGCCTGGATCATCGTCCCGACTGCCGGTGTTACAGTGGTCGGCGCCATTTACGCGGGTTCGCGAGTCACCAATCACGGCTGGCAATTCGACCGAACACCGACTGACCCGGTCTTGAGGGAGATGCAGGGCTCCGATGTGCTCATCCGAGCACTCCAGCGTGTCACGCTCAATGGCTTGTCCAACTTGAATCCCTCAACCCGGCTGCAAGCCGATCTCCGCCTCACATCGGCGGACATGTCTCAGTTGCTGAGCATCCTGTCGGCAGAGAACCGCCTAGATGCGCAAAACCTCGAAGACCTGAAATCAGGCGATATGACCGTCGGGACGATGCTCCAGAAGATGTTTCCATCCTAGCTGCAGGAACGTCCGCAATGGGTCGAAAACGGTCGAGACGATCAGACCCCATAGCGGACTATAGGCCCGGCCTGCCCGCCCGTTTAAGAAAGCTCCGACGGACGGCATTAGAAGCAGCGGCCTTCACTGCCGCTCGTTCGGCTGACGACAGGGGGCGTCATGTGAACCGACCCCTCGA
>JAKFCC010000005.1:0-1717 GCA_036676795.1 Gemmatimonadota bacterium | reverse complement strand
CGACGGATTGCCAGGTAAACCTTGACGATTTTCAGCACGCCTGGAGCCAGGTCATCGCCCTGCTGCAGTTTGCGCTTCTTGTCTTCGAACTTGTCGTCCAGCAGACGGCGGCGATCAACGATGTAGGCCTGAGCCTTCTCGAGCTGCTCGTTCAGAGCATCTTCAGCCATGCGCAGTTTGAACCACTGGCCGTGCTCAAGACCGTCGAGAACTTCGTCGGTGATTTCCTGACCTTTCTTCAGACCGGCGCCGCCTTCGGCTTTACGGCCGACCAGAGCGGAACGCAGACGTTCGAAAGTCGCGCCTTCAACGATACGGAACTCTTCGTTCAGATCCTTGCGGATCTCGTCGAGTTGAGTCTTCTCGATGGACAGAGCACGAGCATCACGCTCGACGCCGTCACGAGTGAAGACCTGGACGTCGATGACGGTACCCTTGGTGCCAGTAGGCACGCGCAGGGAGGTGTCTTTAACGTCGCTGGCTTTTTCACCGAAGATCGCACGCAACAGCTTCTCTTCCGGAGTCAGTTGGGTCTCGCCTTTCGGAGTGACCTTGCCGACCAGAATGTCGCCTGCGCCAACTTCAGCACCTACGTAAACGATACCGGCTTCGTCCAGCTTGTTCAGTGCAGCTTCACCCACGTTCGGGATGTCTGCAGTGATTTCCTCTGGCCCAAGCTTGGTGTCACGCGCCACACAGGTCAGTTCCTGAATGTGGATCGTGGTGAAACGGTCTTCCTGAACCACACGCTCGGACAAGCAAATGGAGTCTTCGAAGTTGAAGCCGTTCCATGCCATGAACGCGATGCGCATGTTCTGACCCAGAGCCAGTTCACCCATATCAGTGGACGGACCGTCGGCCATGATGTCGCTACGCTGAACGCGATCACCTTTACGCACCAGCGGACGCTGGTTGATGCAGGTGTTCTGGTTCGAGCGGGTGTACTTCGTCAGGTTGTAGATGTCGACACCGGCTTCACCGGTTTCCACTTCGTCATCGGCAACACGAACCACGATACGGCTGGCATCGACGGAATCGATCACGCCACCACGACGAGCCACGACGCAAACGCCGGAGTCACGGGCTACGTTACGCTCCATGCCGGTACCTACCAGCGGCTTGTCAGCGCGCAGAGTCGGTACAGCCTGACGCTGCATGTTCGAACCCATCAACGCACGGTTGGCGTCGTCGTGCTCGAGGAACGGAATCAGCGACGCTGCAACCGACACAACCTGCTTCGGCGAAACGTCCATCAGGGTGACGTCTTCCGGCGCCTTGACGGTGAATTCGTTCAGGTGACGTACGGCAACCAGTTCGTCGATCAGGACTTTCTGCTCGTTCATGGTCGCCGAAGCCTGCGCGATCACGTGATCGGCTTCTTCAATGGCGGACAGGAACACGATGTCGTCGGTGACCACACCCTCTTTCACCACGCGGTACGGGCTCTCGAGGAAGCCGTACTGGTTGGTGCGAGCGTAAGCAGCCAGGGAGTTGATCAGACCGATGTTCGGACCTTCCGGCGTTTCAATCGGGCAGACACGACCGTAATGAGTCGGGTGTACGTCACGGACTTCGAAGCCCGCGCGCTCACGAGTCAGACCGCCAGGGCCGAGTGCAGAGACACGACGCTTGTGGGTGATCTCGGACAGCGGGTTGTTCTGGTCCATGAACTGCGACAGCTGGCTGGAACCGAAGAACTCTTTCACAGCCGCAGCCA
>JAKFCC010000004.1:0-2270 GCA_036676795.1 Gemmatimonadota bacterium | reverse complement strand
TTGCGCGGCAACTTGTTCCGCGATGGTCGGGCCGAGTGCGCCGACGTTGAGAGTGAGCTTCGATGCGCGACTCTCCGCTGTCACGGAGTCCGAGGTCACATTGACTTGAGGGCTGTCCTGCATTCCGCTCTCCTTGGGTTGCGCCCTGTGTCTGGGCGATGGAGAGGACTATAGGCGAGGCTATCGATAGTCGTCAATAGCCTGAGTGGTAGCTGAGCAGAAATATTATCGGATTGCCATAGCCAAGCCGATAGATGCGGCCTATTGAATGGCAGGGACGGCGGCGCAGGGCCGCGCTGGCTACTCTTGCGGAGTGTCGGAGGTGCCGTCCGCAGCAAGTCGCGGAGGCTGTGTGTAGGGGCCTGAGATGCACCTGGCTGTGCGGCCCCCTTTCATGCGTACTTCGGCATCGATGCCGATCAGGTCGCCGTTGACTGCGGCGATGGTCAGCGCGCGTAGCAGCGCCGCCGTATCCCTGTTCTGGAACTGCGCAAGCCTAACAACTTCACCCATTGGGCACCCCCTGTCCCAATTTCTATCACGACTACGGATGAGTTGGATACGACCAATACGTATCAGTGACGGCCTTTACCCGTGGATTGATCCTGCGTCGGCGGGCCGTTTACACCAGCAGCTCTGAGTACCGCTGGGCGCTGCTCCGCAGGTAGCAAACGAAAGGCCGCAATTAGGGCGGCTTCGTCGGGATCGTACTGACCAGCCCATAAGTACTCAGGTGTCGTCTCCAGGGCGCTGGCGACGGCCCACAGGAGGCGCGCGCTCGGCTCCACGATCTCGTTGCTCTCCAGTTTCCAGATGGTGTTCTGACTGAAGCCGCACTCCCGGCCAAGCCGAGAGCCGGACCAGCCCTTGGTCAAGCGCAGGAACGCCACCCGGCCGCCGAGCGTGTCCAGGTCGCATGAGGCTAGATCAATAGGTGTCACGGACGCATTGTTGCGTCCCGATAGCGAAATTAAATCGCTGTGGCTATAGATCATGGCTTGCGGTATCTATAGGGCTGGCTATAGAATGGCTCATGCGCAAGGATGAAGCAGTCAGTTTCTACGGTAGCCAGGCGGCGCTTGCTCGCGCGCTGGGTATCGCTCAGCCATCGGTGGCGGATTGGGGCGAGTTCCCTCCCGACCGCAGGCAACTCCAACTTGAGCACATCACCAACGGCGACTTGAAGGCGGAGCCCGGTTGCCGTGAGCGCGTGCTGGGCTTGGATGGCGCAGAGAAGGCGGGGGCCTGAATGGGACGCAAACCCGGTTCCATGCTGCGCGCCACCTGCACGAAATGCGGTTGCATTGAACTGCGCACCGGCTGCACCACTGGCTTTCGGTGCTCCGCCTGCCGCGCAGCCCCGACGCTGCAGTACCTCGCTCATCGCGCCGTTGCTAGCGCCATCGCTGGCGGCTCCCTGAAGCCTCCCACCACCTGCGCCTGCGTTGACTGCGGCGTAGTCGCGGAGCAATACGACCACCGCGATTACAACCGGCCGCTCGACGTTGAGCCCGTCTGCCGTAAGTGCAACTGCCGTCGAGGTCCCGCCATCGGCAGTCCTTCCCAACGGATGCGAAAGAGCACCGCATACATCGTGACCAGCGCTGGCATCACGCACGCTGAAGTCATGAGCTGCGAACTCACCCCATCCCCCACCGAGCCAACGACCATCTAAGGAGCGATAGACATGGAGCAAGCACTTTTCAGGATTGGCGGCGTTTACCGCCAGCGTAAGGGCGACGTTGTGCGCCTGGAGGCCGCCGACCAATACTGGAGCACCGGGTGCGAGCATGAGGCAGCCGCGTATGAAGTAGCTGGAGCCATGTTCCAACGCGGCGCTCGTCGCCTCTCCGATGGCAAAGCCTATCCCTACGAAACGGACGAGTCGGCTGAATACGACCTCCTCCCCGGAGAGCTTCACAACTTCAACGGCCAGTGGCTCCCGGTGGAAGAGAAGGCCGAACAGCCGATGTCCCCGTACTTCGCAGAAGCGCTGCGCAGCCACACGCTGAAGCCGGTACTCGCCCCCATCCCGGAAGACATGGTTGCGCCCGATGACGGCTGGCTTGATGACTGGATGAGCGATTCCGCCAACGCCGCAATGATCGCCCGCGACGGCCCGCAGATCACCCGTCCCGCTCCCCCTCCTGTTGCCCAAGAGGCTACTTCTCATGCTCCCCTGGCAGGACTCACGGTCCTGATGGAGAGGGATCACAGATTCGGGTTGTTTCGTTTCTGAGCGCATGTCCTTAAGCATGCCCGGCTGAGCC
>JAKFCC010000003.1:0-2488 GCA_036676795.1 Gemmatimonadota bacterium | reverse complement strand
TTCGATCCGCGCCTCACAGCGTGGTTGGCAGGACTGGCACAACCCTGATGCCGACTGGGCCGACGACGCTATCGAGGCCGTCATTGCCGACGATCTGGCCGAGATTGAGTGGGTGGCTTGATGGCTGAAGACATCGAGATCGAAGGCTCCGATCTCGGCGCCATCGTCGCAGACGAAATCCGTTCGGCCAAGGGCTATGACTCGACCGAGCTAAGCGACAAGCGCACGCGCGCCATTGAGTACATGCGCGGGGAAATGAACGACACGCCTGCGCGGCCCAACGGCTCGACGCAGACCAGCCGGGACGTGGCCGATATTGTGGGCTGGATCTTGCCTGGTGTTACCGGCGTGTTCGGCACAGAGAAGATGGTCGAATACAGCCGGGTTCGTCAGGAGAGTGCTGATTGGGCGCGAGACGCCTCAGAGTATGCCAACTGGTCGTTCCTTAGCCAAAATGATGGCTACCAGGTCATGTATGCCGCGACCTATGACTCTCTCGTCCTCGGCAATGGTTTGGTGCGGTCATACTGGGAGCCGGAGCGCGCGACGACACGCATCTTCCGCGACAAGACGGAGATGGAACTCGCGATCCTCATCGAGGATGAGGGCTGGCAGCCCACGGGTATAGCCAAGCCAGGTAAGCCGACGCAGGAAGAGGTGATCGACGAGGCGACTGGCCAGCCAATGCTGGTCGATGTGCCGACGCTGACTGTGAAGCTTGCCAAGGTGTCGCGACCCGCCAAGATTTGTGACGAGGCTTGTAAGCCGGAGAACCTGTTTCTCAACGACCTGGCCACGACCATCGAAGATGCGCGGTTTGTCGCCTACCTTCACGATGACAAAACACGCTCCGACTTGATGGACATGGCCGACGACTACGGCTGGGACAAGGGCGTCATCAAGGAACTCCCCTCGTTCAGCCGCACCGCCCGGCGCGAGGTGCAGACCGCCCGTGACGGGACAAATGTGGTCGACTACTCATCGACAGTCGCGTCCGGCGACCCAATCGATCTGTACGAGTGCTACGTTCGCGCCGACCTCGATGGGGACGGCATCGCGGAGCTGCTTCAATGCTGGTTCGCTGGTGACACCGGAACCGGCGCTCTGCTTGGCTATGAAGAATACGAGGCAGATGTCCCCTACACGGACATCCCATGCTACCCCGTACCGCACAGCTTCGAAGCGCAGAGCGTTTTCGACCGCACCGCTGATGTTCAGCGTGTCAAGACGGTTCTGATCCGTCAGTATCTCGACAACACCTACGCAGTTGGCTTGCCGATGCGTGAGGTTGAGGCCGGCACGGTTGAGAACCCGGATATTCTGGTCAACCCGAAGTTCGGCGGGATCATCTGGCGCAAGAAGGGTAGCGCCAACCCGATAATCGCGCACGAGACCCCGTTCATCGGCGACAAGCTGATGCTCGGTATGCAGTACATGGACGAGATAACCGCGAAACGCACAGGCGTTTCTCGGTCCACCATGGCGCTGGACCCTGAAGCGCTGCAGAACCAGACGGCCGAGGCGTCCCGCAACTACCGAGACGCGGGCTATTCGCAGATCGAGCTTATCGCCAGGAACGCGGCTGAGTTCGGGTGGAAGAAGTATTTCGCCAAGCGCAACAAGCAGGCCATCGCCAACGGGCTGGTTGCCGAGATCCCCAGCAAGGATGGCGAAGACGGCTTCCGGAAGGTCGACGCCAATAAGTGGGACCCCAACATGGCGGTCTCGATCAACGTGGGCTTGGGGACAGGCTCCCGCGATCGCGACATGGCGATGCTCAACAACATCATGAATGGCCAGATGAACATGGCCATTCAGCTCAAGGAAGCTGGCCTGGTCGAAAAAGCCCTCGAAATGATCCCCAAGATCCGGGCTACTGCCGTGAAGATGGCGGAGGCCAGCGGGCTGAAGAACCCAGAGGAGTTCTATCCGGAGTTCACCGACGAGGATCTTGCCAAAGCGTTGGAAGCTGCGTCCCAGCCGCAACCCAATCCGAAGCTCGAAGAGATCCAGGCGCAGGGCCAAGTTGCGGCGCAACTGGAACAGGCCAAGGGGCAAACCGCTCTGCAGGTTGAAGCCGGCAAGAACGAATTGGCCGTGCAGCAGGCGCAGATCAGCGCTCAGGGCGACATCGTCAAGAACCAGGCGGAGCTAGAGGCCGATCTCGCGACGAGGGAAGCCGACAGGCAGAACGCACTCATCCTTGCGGATAAGCAGGGTCAGATCGAGCTTGAGAAGCAGGCCCGCGAGCACGCCTTCCGACTTATCGAGATGGACAAGCAGGCTGAACTCGAGCGCGAGAAGATGGCCCACGCCACGCAGATCGCTGCAATGAAGCCCGACCCCAAGCCGAGCGGCAAGCCCGCATAGGAGCCAACATGGCGCAGCCAAACGTGTACGAAGTGACGCCGGTTCTGGAAACGTCGGCCCTCGCGGACAACGACGTGTTCTTTATCCCGATCGAGATCCCGCAGGTGTTCGACAAGGG
>JAKFCC010000002.1:0-1977 GCA_036676795.1 Gemmatimonadota bacterium | reverse complement strand
CCAACCGTCACTATGCTCACGTCGATTGCCCTGGCCACGCTGACTATGTGAAGAACATGATCACCGGTGCCGCCCAGATGGACGGCGCGATCCTGGTCGTGTCGGCTGCCGACGGCCCGATGCCCCAGACTCGTGAGCACATCCTGCTCGCCCGTCAGGTTGGCGTGCCGGCTCTGGTCGTGTTCCTGAACAAGTGCGACATGGTCGACGATCCGGAACTGCTCGAACTCGTCGAGCTGGAAGTCCGCGAGCTGCTGTCGTCCTACGAATTCCCGGGCGACGACATCCCGATGATCAAGGGTTCGGCTACCGAAGCCCTGAACAACGGCGACAAGAAGCTCGGTCACGACGCCGTCGTCGAGCTGATGGCCGCTGTCGACAGCTACATCCCGCAGCCGGAACGTCCGGTTGACCAGCCGTTCCTGCTCCCGATCGAAGACGTGTTCTCGATCTCGGGCCGCGGTACTGTGGTCACCGGCCGTGTCGAACGCGGTATCGTCAAGGTTGGCGAAGAAGTTGAAATCGTCGGCATCAAGCCGACCCAGAAGACCACCGTTACCGGTGTCGAAATGTTCCGCAAGCTGCTCGACTCGGGCCAGGCTGGCGACAACGTCGGCGCACTGATCCGCGGTATCGATCGTACTCAGGTTGAGCGCGGTCAGGTTCTCTGCAAGCCCGGTTCCGTGACCCCGCACACCGACTTCGTTGCTGAGGCCTATATCCTCACCAAGGAAGAAGGCGGTCGTCACACCCCGTTCTTCGGCAACTACCGTCCCCAGTTCTACTTCCGTACGACTGACGTGACGGGCATCGTGACCCTGCCTGAAGGCACGGAAATGGTGATGCCGGGCGACAACATCAACATGAACGTTCAGCTCATCGTTCCGATCGCCATGGAAGAGAAGCTCCGCTTCGCTATCCGTGAAGGTGGCCGCACTGTCGGCGCCGGCGTCGTTGCGAAGATCCTGAAGTAAGCCTCATTGAGACATTCGCGGCGCGCGGATTGACGCGCGCCGTGATCCATTTTCGTCAGGATTTACAAAGATGAACGGTCAGAATATTCGCATTCGCCTTAAGGCGTTTGACCATCGCGTTCTCGACGCTTCGACGCGCGAGATCGTGTCGACGGCCAAGCGTACGGGCGCGCAGGTTCGCGGTCCCATCCCGCTGCCGACGCGAATCGACAAGTTTACCGTCAACCGCTCGCCGCACATCGACAAGAAGGCGCGTGAGCAGTTCGAG
The DNA here is from genome assembly GCA_036676795.1 of Gemmatimonadota bacterium. GTDB lineage: Bacteria > Gemmatimonadota > Gemmatimonadetes > Gemmatimonadales > Gemmatimonadaceae > UBA4720. The sequence continues at coordinate 735 of JAKFCC010000002.1, read as the reverse complement.
ATCCGGACCCACAAGCGTCTCCTGGACATCGTGGATCCGACCCCTCAGACGGTTGATGCACTGATGAAGCTCGATCTCGCCGCCGGCGTCGACGTCGAAATCAAGCTCTAAGTCACGAAGTTTTCCGCGCCTACCAGATAAAGGGTCCTCTGAAGCCATGACCCGGTACGGCGCCAAGAGAGAAGGTAATAACCGATGCGTTCTGGATTGATCGCACAGAAGCTGGGCATGACCCGCATTTTCGCTGAGGACGGCTCGCACGTTCCGGTGACCGTGCTTGGTCTGCAGAACTGCCAGGTGGTAGGCCAGCGGACCGCTGACAAGGACGGCTATGTCGCCCTGCAGCTTGGCGCAGGCCAGGCCAAGGTCAAGAACACGACCAAGGCTGAGCGCGGCCAGTTCGCCGTCGCCAAGGTCGAGCCCAAGCGTCACGTCGCTGAATTCCGCGTGGACGAGGCCAACCTCATCGAGGTCGGTGCCACGCTCCAGGCCGACCATTTCCTCGAAGGCCAGCTGGTGGATGTCACCGGTACTTCGATCGGTAAGGGTTTTGCCGGCGGCATGAAGCGCTGGAACTTCGGCGGCCTGCGTGCAACGCACGGCGTGTCGGTGTCGCACCGCTCGATCGGTTCTACCGGTGGTCGTCAGGACCCGGGTAAGACCTTCAAGAACAAGAAGATGCCGGGCCATATGGGCGATCGTCGCATCACCACGCAGAACGTCAAGGTCGTCAAG
>JAKFCC010000001.1:0-36772 GCA_036676795.1 Gemmatimonadota bacterium | reverse complement strand
CACGTGCAGGATTGGTGGGGACAAGGCCACGAGCGGCTGCACTCCCGACGGGGAGAGATATGGTGCAGCGGGAGTATACGTTGCGGACGGCTCGCTCTTTCCAACGGCGCCAGGTGTAAACCCACAGGCGACCATCATGGCGATGGCAGCGATAGTGGCTCAGCGCATCATCGACCGGCATCCACTGACGGCTCTGTCCACGCCGTCAGCGGCTTCTACTACTTCTCGGTAATCCGGACGCCTCCGTTAATTGTCGTTACGCGAATGGTTGCACCTCCATCACCGAGTTTCGTTTCCACTGTCCGACCGAGTGTGCCCCGAACCGTGATCGGGAAATCGACTCGCATGCCGCCATTTTCAGTTCCGGTTACCAGGTTGGCATTGTAGTCGCGGGGAACGGCGATGTTCACGCCGCCATTGGTTGTTCGCAGGTCCAGTCCCGCACCGGACCAGCGTGTACCCGACAGCGAAGCGCTGACTCCTCCATTTGTCGTTTCCGCTTTCACATCACCACTGACGTCGTTCAGGCGGATTCCACCATTGACCGCCTCGATGTTCATTTTTCCCTCAACGCCGTCCACCGACACGCCGCCATTCGTCGTCACCGCGGCGAGGTTGGACTTCCGGGGAACGAGCAGCTGAAAGCTGACCGACCAGGATTGACGGCTGCGGGTTGACGGTCCCTCCGCGCGGATTCTCCCGCCATCGGTACGGATGCGAATTTGTTTTGCCAGTTCACGTGCTTCTTCGCGGGTGTCGGCCTGCGTTTCGATCATGGCAATGACCTTTATGTCGCTGCGGCCGGATCCATAGAAGGAAACACCGCCGTTGTCGCGTCCGTCAACCGATATGGTAGACGCAGTGGGTGCTGCCAGTTCGCGAATCTCGCACAGCCTCTCGCGATCCTGCCTCCAGCCGTTGCGGTCACAGTTGTCGAGCCAGCGCTGGGCGCGCTCGCGGTCCTGGGCGGGGAGGGCGAGCGGGAGCAGGATCACAACGGCGAAAAGGCGAATTGAATTTTTCATACGGTGTCGACTGTGGAGGGTTGACGGGTTTCAGTGATAAGACAGCCGGTCCACGGGAAAGGTTCGAAGGCATGCGGCGAGGCGCCTCGGGCTCTGCTGTTGTTGGCCTCCCGAGCCCGCAGAGCCTCCCAGGACAGGTACCGGGCCGCCGGAGTGCACCTCTTCTGATACAGGGGTGTACTAACTTGTACTGACAGTACTGCGGCATCCTCACAAATTCCTTTCCCCCTGCAATGCGCCTAGCTGACTTCATCGAACAGAACACTGAGCGCATCCTCGAGGAGTGGGTGGATTTCGCCGAGAAGAACTGCGCGGCAGGCGCGAAGATGGATCTTGTGGCGCTGCGTGATCATGCGGTAGAAATGCTGAAGGCCATCGTCGAGGATCTTCGCACCCCGCAGACGGACGCCGAGCAGGAAGCCAAGTCCAAGGGTGAAGCCGTTCCTGAGGCTGGTGCAAGCGATACAGCCGCCGAAGTGCATGGAGCCGGCCGGGCACAGTCGGGATTCACGGTAGGCGAAATGGTGTCGGAGTATCGTGCCCTGCGCGCGAGCGTCATCCGACTGTGGACACAGGATTCGGGCTCGCTAACCGGTGACGACCTGGAAGACCTGATGCGCTTCAATGAAACGATAGATCAGGCGCTCGCCGAGTCCACCGAAAGATTCACCGAGGACGTGGACCGCTCGCGGGAGATATTCGTGGGAATCCTCGGCCATGACCTGCGCACGCCGCTCAACGCGGTGATCACTGCGTCGGAATTCATTCTGCAAACGCCGGACGCGACTGAGAAGCACCGAGCGATGACGACGACTACGCTCAGAAGCGCGAGACGCATGAATGACATGGTTTCCGCGCTTCTGGACTTCACCGTGGGCAGACTCGGGTCAGGGCTCACCATGAACCTGTCGGTCACCGACCTGCAGACCCTGGTGAGCGGCGTGGTAGATGAGGTATCGGTTGCGAATCCGAAGAGTCAGATCCAGTTCAGTTACTCGGGCGACTTGAAGGCGATGGTCGATGCCGGGCGCATCTCGCAGGTGCTCACCAATCTCATCGACAACGCGATCCGCTATGGAACAGCCAAAGACGTGATCGGAGTTTCGGCGCTGGGCGAGGATAACGATGTAGTGATCCGAGTGCACAACTGTGGCTCGCCTATACCTCCCTCTGAGCTGGCGGGGATTTTCAGTCCCTTCAAGCGCCTGACTGCGTCCCGGACCCTGGCCGATTCCAGCAATCTTGGACTCGGGCTGTACATCGTGGAAAGAATCGTGACGGCCCATGGAGGGTCGATAGATGTGCGCTCGTCCGAGGCGGCCGGGACGTTATTCTCAGTGCGCCTCCCACGGACATCCCCGCAGCTCGCGTAGCGGGACAGAGTGGTTTAGCGAAAAAGACGGGCGCCCCCATGAGGAAGCGCCCGTCTTTTTGTTATTCCCTTGAGCCTAAAAAAGCTCCCGAGGAGGGACTTGAACCCCCGACCCGGTGATTAACAGTCACCTGCTCTACCACCTGAGCTACTCGGGAATAGACATGCAAGTTACCCGGTCGAACGGGTCGAATCAACCCAACCGTACCACGCTTTTCAGGTCCTTTCCGTAAATTTGCCGGATGAAGAAACCCGGCATAGAGAAGGGAACTGCCCTGGTCACTGGTGCGTCGAGCGGCCTCGGCCTGGAACTGGTCAGGATCCTGGCGAGAAATGGCCACGATGTCGTGATCACAGCGCGCAACGCTGACGCGCTCGAGGCGCTTGCAGGCCTCGTGGAAGGAAAATATGGTGTGAAGGCGACAGTCATCCCCCTGGATCTCTCCGATCCTGAAGCGCCCGGGGCGCTCGAATCGGCAATTCGAAGCCAGAACATCGAAGTCGATATCCTGATCAACAACGCGGGGTTTGGGCTCGGCGGGCCCTTCGCTGAAACCGACATTGCACGCGAGATCGAGATGATCGAGCTCAATGTCACTGCCCTGACTCACCTGACGAAATTGTTCCTTCGGCCAATGCTGGCCCGCCGCTCAGGGCGCATCATGAATGTCGCGTCCACGGCCGGCTTCCAGGCAGGTCCCCTGATGTCGGTTTACTATGCGACCAAGGCCTATGTGATCTCCTTCAGCGAGGCAATTGCGGAGGAGGTGCGCGGAACTGGCGTGACGATGACGACATTCTGCCCGGGCCCGACCGCAACAAATTTTGCGGAAGCGGCCGGTGTCACCAATTCTGGCTTGTTCGTGGTGCGCAGCGTCGCTCGCGCAGACGAGACTGCCGAATATGGCTACAGGGCGATGATGGCGGGGAAACGTGTCGTTGTGCCCGGCCTCGGCAACAAGATTCTCGCCCAGGGAAATCGAATTGCACCGCGTGCGCTGGCAACCAGGATCGCGCGCTATGTGCAGGAGAACAGGTAGCGGCTTATTCAGCCGCCGCTGACTTTCCTGCGGGATGCGCTCTTTGAGGGCCGTGCGTCGAGCACGGTCTGCAGCCATTTACCCGTGTGGGAACCCTTCAGCTGCGCGATTTCTTCGGGACGTCCCATTCCAAGCACGCGGCCGCCATTGATCCCGCCGTCCGGCCCAAGATCTATCACCCAGTCGGCGAGCTTGATGACATCCAGATTGTGCTCGATCAGCAGTATTGTGTGACCCTGCTCCAGTAGCCTGTCGAAGACGATTGCGAGCTTCTGGATGTCTTCGAGATGCAGGCCCGTCGTCGGCTCGTCCATTATGTACAGCTTCTTCCCGGACTTCTTCGTGGCCAGCGACAGCTCGCGTGCAATCTTGATTCGCTGCGCTTCGCCGCCGGAGAGAGTGGTAGCGGGCTGACCCAGTCTCAGGTATCCCAGTCCAACCTGCTGAAGCTGCCAGAGCGCCTGCCCCAGCTTTTCTTCGCGCGGGAAGAAACGAATTGCCTGGTCAACAGTGAGCTCCAGAACCTGGTCGATGCTCCTCCCATTCACCTTTACATCCAGCACTTCGGGCTTGAAACGCTTCCCGCCGCAGTCGTCGCAGGGAACGAACACATCGGCCATGAACACCATCTCGACTTCGAGCGCGCCCGCACCCTCGCAGTTCTCACAGCGGCCGCCTGCGACATTGAAGCTGAAGGTGCCGGGTGTATAGCGACGCTGTCTTGCGAGCGGAGTGTCCGCAAAAATGCTGCGGATCTGGTCGAAGGCCTTCACATAGGTGACCGGGTTTGAGCGCGGTGACCGGCCGATGGGACTCTGGTCGATGAGGATCACGTCCTCCACCGCCTCGCAGCCGGTGATGCTGTCGAACTCGCCGACCGCTTCGCCCAGATGGCGCTTCGCCGAATGCTCGCCGCAAATCTGGGTTTCGAGCGCCCGGAACAGAACGTCGTGCACGAGTGTGCTCTTGCCTGACCCTGAAACTCCAGTCACTGCCGTGAGCGCGCCGATGGGAACGCGGATGTCCACGTTCTGGAGATTGTGCTCGCGGGCGCCGGTAAGAGTGATCCATCTGGGTCCCAGCCGGCGGCGCTCCAGCGGAAGTGCGATGCTGCGCTCTCCGGTTACATACTGGCCTGTCAGCGGGCTCTCACCAACGCGGGACATGGGGCCGGCGAAAACGATGCGTCCCCCCTGCTCACCGCTGCCGGGCCCGAGTTCCACCATGTAGTCGGCCATCTCTATCGCTGCGAGGTCGTGCTCCACAACTACCACAGTGTTGCCGCCATCGCGCAGCCGGTGAAGCAGGCGCAGGAGCCTGTCCATGTCACGCGCGTGCAATCCGATGGACGGTTCATCCAGCACGTAGAGAGTGTCGACGAGATGCGAACCCAGCGAGTTGGCCAGGCCGATACGCTGTGCTTCACCGCCGGAGAGTGTGCGAGTCGCGCGGTTCAGCGAGAGATAGTCGAGTCCAACGTCGCGGAGGAACCGAACCCGCTCGCGCGATTCCTTCAGCACCTGCGACGCAACCTGCTGCTCGAAATCGGAAAGCCGAAGTCCTTCGAGCCATTCACTCAGAGTATCCACAGGCATCGCCGATACCTGCGCGATGTTTTTTCCCCCGACAAGGACGTTCAGCGCGTCCGGCTTGAGCTTGCTGCCCTTGCAGAGCGTGCATTCCATCGCGGTCTGGTACTGCCGCAGAAAAACCCGGATGTACTGCTTGTACCGTTTCTCCTCGAGATCCTTGAGGAAGGGAAGAATTCCCTTGTATCCCTTCGACTTGGATCGCAGCAGCAAATCCCGCTGTGCGACGGTGAGCTCGCTCCAGGGAACGTCCTGGGGAATTCGCTCGCGCTTGGCAAACTCGGCGAGCGCGCGACGCTTGCCCTCATAGCGAGGCTTCGTCCACGGATCGATAGCACCGTCGCGGAGTGATCGCGCAGGGTTTGGTATCACGAGTGATTCGTCGTACTCGAGCGTGGCACCGAACCCGTTGCACTGCTCGCACGCGCCACGCGGATTGTTGAACGAAAAAAGCTGAGGGCTGGGCGCAGGCGCGCGCGTCCCGTCGTTGGCGCATTCGAATCGTTCGGTGAAGCGGAGCCGGTCGGTTGCGGTTCCATCGAGCGGGGAAGTCACCTGCTCTGCGAAGATGATTATGCAGTCACCCTCTCCATCGGCGAAGGCTGTCCCGACTGCATCTGCCAGCCGATTGGACGAATCGGCGGAGACCACAAGCCGGTCGATGACAACGAGCAGCTCGCGCGCGCGTGTGAGATCCAGCTTTGTTCCAGCGATTTCATCGAGGTGGTGAATCGCGCCATTCACAGCTACACGCACGAACCCCTGCGCACGCAGGTTCTCGACGACGACATCGTGCTTCACCTTGTCGGAAAGACGGAGGGGAAATGCAACGTGATATCTCGTCCCGTCCGGGAGCTTCATGACGGTGTCCACAACTGACTGAACTGTGTCGGGCTTCATCTCGCGTCCGCACTTTGGACAGATGGTGTGCCCGACGCGAGCCCACAACAGTCTCAGGAAGTCGTAGATCTCCGTGGCTGTGCCGACTGTAGACCGTGAAGTTTTTGTGGGATTCGACTGCTCGATGGCGACAGCGGGGGAGATTCCCTCGATGGAGTCCACATCCGGCTTCTCCATTCGCTCCAGGAACTGGCGTGCATAAGCCGAAAGCGATTCGACGTACCTGCGCTGGCCTTCAGCGTATATGGTATCGAAAGCGAGTGAGGATTTGCCCGATCCAGAAGGTCCCGTGATGACGGTAAACGTCCGTCGCGGAATCTCGACTGAAACGTTTTTCAGGTTATGCTGACGGGCCCCTTTTACGACGATCGCGTCTTTCACAGACTCAATTTAAGGGGCTGGGCGCGCCCGAAGAAAGACCAAAACAAAGGCCATTTCGCCTCAACGAAATGGCCACGGGATTACAGCCGCCGCACCAACCGTCCGATCAGCAGCAGCACGATAGCCCCAAGGGTCGCGATCGCTATCGAACGGGGATCAAAACTTCCGGCAGCTACGCCTCCCCACCCCAGGCGAGTCCCTATCAGGCCGCCAACAAAGGCGCCGACGACTCCAAGTACTACAGTGACTATGCAGCCGGACGGGTCGCGCCCTGGAACCAGATATTTCGCGAGGGTCCCGGCTACGAGACCCAGAAGAATCCAGTAGAGCCAGAGCGGCACCGTCCGACCGTCAGTCTATTGCGAACCTTGTTACGGAACGCGTGGGCCGCGGGTGCGCGTCGCCATTCTGTAGATCCACAGAAGCACGAGAGCGCCGATTACCGCTGTAATGATGCTTGGGAGATTGAAGCCGGTCGTACCGCCGCCCATGCCGAGCATGCTGGCGAGGAATCCGCCGATGAAGGCACCGATGATACCGATGATCATCGTTACGATCAGTCCACCCGGGTCATTTCCCGGCATAATTGCCTTAGCGATTGCGCCCGCGATAAGGCCGAGCACTGCCCACGTAATCAGGTTCATCATCATTCGAGTCTTCCTCCTGGAAGTTTTTTGTCCAGTCAGACACCGGACGAATGCCGCCTCCTCGTGCAACCTGCGTACCACGCTCTGCAGTAAGCGTAGCATAAGACCGACCGCACCACTAGCATATTGAGAAATGGCGTCACAGGAAAGTCTTCAGGAAGACGACGTACTTGGCAAGGCGTACGACAGTCAGCTGATGCGCCGTCTGATGGCGTACGTAAAGCCATATCAGATACTTGTGTTTGGCGCGCTCGGACTCCTGTGTCTGGAAGGCGCTATGCAACTCGTTGGGCCCATTCTAACCCAGCGAGTGATAGACGTTGCCATTCCGGCCAGGGATACCAGCCTGGTCCTGACGTCCTGTGTTTTATTCCTTGTAACGCTCGTGGCCCAGTTCCTCTGTTCGTACGGCGAGACCTGGCTCACGACCACACTCGGGCAGCGGGTCATGCGCGACCTGAGACTTCGCATCTTCGCGCATCTTCAGCGGCTCCCCATCTCCTTCTTCGACCGCAACCCTGTGGGGCGCCTGATCACTCGCGTCACCTCAGACGTTGAAACGCTGAACGAACTGTTCACCGCAGGTGTGGTTTCGGGCCTGGGCGACCTTTTTACCCTTGTCGCGCTCAGTATTGGAATGTTTCTCATCGACTGGCGCCTCGCGCTGGTTGGTTATGCGGTAATTCCCTTCGTCCTTCTCGTCTCGCACCTCTTTCGCAAGCATGTGCGGGAGACGTACCGGGATATTCGTGTTCGTCTTGCCCGCATCAATTCCTTTCTCCAGGAACGAATCACCGGGATGCGGATCGTGCAGCTCTTTGGCCAGGAGGAGCGCGAGGCGAAGCGTTTCACGGAATTGAACCAGGCGCATCTCGACTCGCACCTGAAGTCGGTTACTGTGTACGCGCTCTACTTTCCGGCGATCGAGATACTCACGTCGGTAGCCCTGGCGCTGCTTCTTGTCGCGGGAGCCTCGCGAGTAGGGGCCGGGACGCTGACTGTAGGGACAGTCGCGGCCTTCCTCCAGCTGGTCCGCCGCTTTTTCCAGCCGCTGCAGGATCTCTCGGAGAAATACAACATTCTCCAGAGTGCGATGGCGAGCTCCGAGAGGATATTCACGCTTCTCGATACCCCGGCAGGGGTAACTGATACGGAAGCGACCGGACTGACCTCATCTCCAGCTGCACCGGCCCTGGTCGAGGCTCCCATCGAAGTCGTTTTCGAGGATGTCTGGTTTGCCTACGATCTCGGGCATCTCTCACGCGGCAAGGCTGAGAGGAGCGAGGACGCAGAGCCGGAGTGGGTGCTCAAGGGCGTCAGCTTCAGCGCGAGTGCCGGAAAGACGCTTGCCATCGTCGGCCACACGGGGGCAGGCAAGACAACGGTCATCAGTCTGCTGATGCGTTTCTACGACCCCCAGCGGGGAAGAATCCTCATTAACGGTGTCGATGTGAGGCAAATCCCTGTTCAGCAGCTTCGCGCACTGATCGGTTATGTGCAGCAGGACATTTTTCTCTTTGCGGGAGATGTTCTCACGAATATCCGGCTCGCAAATCCCGTTGCCGAGGCGGATGTAGTGGCTGCCGCTGAAAAGGTGGGAGCGGACCGTGTTATTCGCCGCCTTCCCTCCGGATACCGCCAGGTTCTGGGTGAGCGAGGCGCGTCCATAAGCGTTGGTGAGCGGCAGCTGCTCTCCTTCGCCAGAGCCGTGGCCGCCGACCCGGCGCTGGTCATTCTCGATGAGGCCACGAGCGCCGTGGACAGCCAGGTCGAGTATGAGATTCAGGAGGCTCTGCGGGTGCTCCTGGCAGGGCGTACCACAATCGCTGTGGCGCATCGGCTGAGCACCATCCGGGAGGCGGATACCATCCTCGTTCTGCACCACGGAGAGGTGTCCGAGCGGGGGACCCACGATCAACTTATGACACGGGGCGGACTATACTATAGATTGTGGCGTCTGCAGGCCGGTGAGGATAATCGCGAGCTGTCCAGGGCGGGTTGAAGGTTGCCGCCCTTTTTTGTGACCCGTACCTTACCAATGCTCCTTCTTTCTCAATAATCGTTCATAACTAGATGCATTTTGCAGTTTCAGCACGCACTGATGTAGGCCGTATGCGTAAGGCGAACGAGGACAACCTGTTCGCTGACGCAAACGAGCACCGCGGGATATTCATCGTCGCAGATGGGATGGGAGGCCACGCAGCCGGCGAAGTTGCCAGCGAAATGGCGGTCCAGACCATCACGCGCGAGCTTGCCGACGTGAACGATCTCGAGCGGCCCGACGCCCCAACCCGCGTTTCCGAGGCCCTGCGCCTTGCAAATCGCACCGTCTATCAACGAACCGTTGCAGAAGTCGAGAAGCTTGGAATGGGCACGACAGCCTCGACCATGCTGCTCTCCGACACTCACTATATCATCGGCCACGTCGGTGATTCCCGGATATACCTGTCCAGGGAAGGAAAGCTCCAGCAGCTGACGCGCGACCACTCGCTGGTACAGGAACAGGTGGATGCAGGATTGCTTACGCCTGAGCAGGCCCGCCGGCACCCGCAGTCCAATGTGATCACCCGCTGCATTGGAATGGGGAGTGAGATCGAGCCGGACATCCTGGAAGGGAATTCGATGATCGGCGACGTATTTCTTCTCGCCAGCGACGGCCTTACGGGAATGGTGGATGACAGGCGAATTGCGTCGCTTCTGCTCTCCAAGGCTTCGCCCGAGCGAATCGTCAACGCACTCATTGCAGAGGCGAACAACAACGGCGGCATCGACAACATCACTGCGATCGTCGTCAAGGTTCTGCCCGAGAACGCAAACTTCGCCACGGGCGAAGTCACTCCGATTCCGGATCCCCGCAGTCATGTCTGATACGCCGGATACAGTTGCCGCGCTCGCGGAGCTGTATCTGGGCAACCTCCTGTATGCGCTGGAACTGGCAGCGCTCAGCCTCGAGGAAAACGGGAAGACCACCGACGCTGCGTTTTACAGAGGCATTGCCCGAAAGCTGGCGGCCGCACACGGCAAGTCGGCCGCGATTCAACCCCATTAAAACAGAGCGTTATCGTGCCGATGGATAAGGTGGTGGGACGTGAAGTTGCCCAGGCCCGTGCCATCGCCCGGGTGCTGGACGGACTGGTGCCTCTTCCTGGCGGAATGCGGCTCGGACTCGACTCGATCATCGGTCTTGTACCCGGCATAGGGGACATGGCCGGTGCAGCCGCCTCATCATACATAGTCCTGCTTGCGATTCGGGCCGGTGCCAGCCGCCCAGCTGTAATCCGGATGATCGGGAACATAGTTCTCGATACGACGGTCGGTTCACTGCCAATACTCGGCGATCTCTTCGACATGGGCTGGCAGTCGAATTCCAGGAATGTCGCGATCATGGAACGGGATCTCGGCGCGACCGGTTTGCGCCGGCATACATCCAAGGCTGTTCTGATCATGATCGTGCTGGGCGTGCTCATCGCTCTCGCGGGAATCGCCTATATGGTGGGGGCCTTTCTCTGGCTTGTCATCGCCAGGCTTTTCTAGCCGAAACAGGCAGTTAACGGGCGCCGCGGAGGCGTCTCTTTTGCTAGTTTATTAATGATGCAGACTAGCACTACTCAGGGCAGTTTCTAACCAACCGGATGGAGAATCCAATGGGCGCAGCGACACTTCCAGCTCCGGAAACCAATACAGACACTTTTCCGATCAATGGAACCGACTACATCGAGTTCTATGTCGGCAATGCCAAGCAGGCGAGCCACTATTATCGATCGGCATTCGGCTTCAAGCTGATCGGATATCGCGGACCGGAAACCGGAGTGCGCGACAGGGCAACCTACCTGCTGGCGCAGAACAAGATCCGGCTTCTCCTCACCACCTCTCTCGGGGATGACGGAGAGATTGCCGACCATGTGAGAAAACATGGCGACGGAGTGCGGGATCTGGCGCTCTGGGTCGATGATGCGCGCGACGCGTACACCAAGGCGATCGAGCGCGGTGCCACATCACATTCAGAACCCCGTGTGGTCAAGGACGACAACGGCGAAGTGGTGCTGGCCGGGATCAAGATCTACGGTGACACCATCCATACGTTCGTCGAGCGAAAGAACTATCGCGGATTCTTCCTTCCGGGTTTTCGCGAGATGAATCCCCATTACCAGGCCGAAGAGACGGGCCTGCTGCATGTGGATCACTGCGTGGGAAATGTCGAGCTCGGCAAGATGAACTACTGGGTGGAGTTCTACGAGCGCGTGATGGGGTTCAAGAACCTGATCTCGTTCGACGACAAGGATATTTCCACCGAGTACTCGTCGCTCATGTCCAAGGTGGTCTCCAATGGAAACGAGCGGATCAAGTTTCCCATCAACGAGCCTGCGGCGGGAAAGAAGAAGTCGCAGATCGACGAATACCTGGAGTTCTATCGCGGTCCCGGCGTTCAGCACATGGCGCTGGCAACGAACGACATCATTCATACAGTCACCACACTCCGGAACCGGGGAGTGGAGTTCCTGACCGTCCCAACATCCTATTACGACGAGCTTCAGGGAAGAGTGGGGAAGATCGACGAGCCGCTCGAGAAGCTGCAGGAGCTCGGAATCCTGGTGGATCGCGATCCTGACGGGTATCTGCTCCAGATTTTCTCCAAGCCGGTGCAGGACCGCCCTACGCTCTTCTATGAGATCATCGAGCGGAAGGGTGCGCGCAGCTTTGGAAAGGGAAATTTCAAGGCGCTGTTCGAGGCCATCGAGCGCGAGCAGGCATCGCGGGGAAATCTGTAGAGTGCCGATCTACCATACTCTGGGCACCATTCCGCGGAAGCGTCACATCGTCTTCCGGAAGCCGAATGGCGGGATTTACGCCGAGGAGCTGATGGGCCACGAGGGATTCACCGGGACGTCATCGCTCCTGTACCACACGCATCCGCCCACTACCGTAAAGTCTGCAAAGCGCCTGAAGATGGTAAAGCTCGAAGCGGATGAAGAGCACTCGCTCCGGCACCGCCATTTCCGCACCTCCAAGGTCAAGCGCGGAGGCAGTCCGACACTGGACCGCATGCCGCTGCTTTTCAACCAGGATATCGCGATGTACTACGCGGAGCCTGACAGGGAGGACAGTCATTTCTATCGCAACGCCCAGGCAGATGAGCTGGTGTACGTCAGCAAGGGCGCGGGCGTCCTCGAGTCGGTGTTCGGCGAGCTGCCCTATCGCGAGGGTGATTATCTCGTCATTCACCGCGGGATACTGCACAGGTACAGGCTCGAGTCGGACGAAACGAAATTCGTGATTTTCGAGAGCCGCGGACATGTCCGCTGGCCCACGCGCTACCGGAACGAATTCGGGCAGCTCATTGAAGGCGCGCCCTACTCGGAGCGCGACATTCGCCGGCCGATGCAGCTCCAGCCGCGCGATGAAATGGGCGATTTTCAGCTGATCGTAAAGCAGTACGACGCGCTGAATGAGCTGGTCCTGGATCATCACCCATTCGATGTCGTAGGCTGGGATGGTTACTTCTACCCATGGGCATTCAACATCGGCGACTTCGAGCCGATCGTCGGCAAGGTTCACCAGCCGCCACCGGTGCACCAGACTTTCCAGGGCGATGGTTTCGTAGTCTGCTCGTTCTGCCCGCGCCCGTATGATTTTCACCCCGAGGCGATTCCCGCACCTTACAACCACAGCAATGTGGATTCGGATGAGGTTCTCTACTACGCGTCCAGCGAGTTCATGAGCCGGAAGGGAATCGAGTTCGGCTCGATAACTCATCACCCGGACGGTATTCCGCATGGACCCCATCCGGGCCGCGCCGAGGCCAGCATCGGTGCCAAGTACACCGAGGAACTTGCGGTGATGATGGACAGCTTCCGTCCCCTCAAGGTTGCGAAGCAGGCAACCAGCATCGAGGACGACAGCTATCACAAGTCGTGGGTGGAAGGGCAGCATGAACAGTTCAATCCACCGACGAGCTGACCGCTAACGACGCCCCGCTCTGGGCTCCTTCGCCAGAGCGGATTGCCGCATCGGAGATGCGCCGCTTCATGGCGCTCGCCGCGAGCCGCGGATACCTGGGTGGTGCCGAGGCCGAGAGTTTTCCGGCGCTCTGGCGATGGTCTGTGGATGATCGCGGGTCATTCTGGAAGCTGATGCTCGAGTTCAGCGGGATGATCTTTTCAGGATCCGCAGAGCGGGTGGGAATCGGACTCAACAGGATGCAGCCGCCGGATCCGGGTGAAGGTCCCTGGTGGTTTCCCGACATCACGCTGAACTTCGCGGAGAACCTGTTGCGATGGGATGACAGCAGGGTGGCCGTCATCGCATGGAATGAAGCAGGCTTGTCCGAGCGGCTGACTTTCCGGGAGCTTGCGGTCAATGTCGGATCCGTCGCGGCGAGACTTCGTGCGGCTGGGGTAGTGAAGGGTGATCGCGTAACGGGATATCTCGCCAACACACCTGACGCGATCATTGCGATGCTTGCAGCCACATCGCTGGGCGCCGTGTGGTCTTCCTGTTCGCCCGACTTTGGGGTGCAGGGCGTGCTGGACCGGTTCGGCCAGATCGAGCCCAAGGTTTGTTTTTTTGCCGGGTCGTATCGCTACGCGGGCAAGGAGATCGACCTCAGCGCGCGCATCTCTGAGCTCAAGGACAGGCTTCCTTCGGTAAAGGAGTGGATAGCTGCCCCGCTCGCGCGGGTGCCGGCGGGGGGCGGAGCGGCCTGGAAGGGAGAGCGGTTTCCGTTCAACCACCCGCTCTACATCATGTACTCGTCAGGAACGACTGGACTTCCGAAGTGCATGACGCACGGCGCGGGCGGCACGCTGCTGCAGCATCACAAGGAGCACCGGCTGCATTGCGACATCACGAGAGAGGACAAGGTGTTCTACTTCACCACGTGCGGGTGGATGATGTGGAACTGGCTGGCAAGCTGTCTTGCCGTGGGTGCGACGATCGTGCTGTATGACGGCGCGCCGCTCCCACCCGGCGACGAAGACATTCTCTGGAGGATGGCGGAAGAGGAATCGGTCACTGTGTTCGGGACGAGCGCGAAATACCTGGCGCTCTGTGAAAAATCCGGCTTCAGGCCGGGACGGGATCATGATCTGGCGGCGCTGCAGACCATTCTCTCTACCGGCAGCCCTCTGGCGAATCACAGCTTCGATTACGTCTACTCCGAGATCAAGCAGGACGTGCACCTTGCCAGCATCAGCGGCGGAACCGACATCATTTCGTGTTTCGCCGGCGGCAATCCTGTAGCGCCGGTATTTCGCGGTGAGCTGCAGACCCGCGCGCTGGCGATGGCGGTGGATGTCTGGGATGTGAATGGACAGCCGGTGCGCGGTGAGGCCGGCGAGCTGGTCTGCACCAGGCCTTTTCCCAGCATGCCCATCGAGTTCTGGAACGATGCCGACGGCTCGAAATACAGAAGCGCATACTTCGATTTTTTCCCGGATGTGTGGCGCCACGGTGACTGGTGTGAGATCACCAGCCATGACGGGATGGTCATTTACGGGCGGAGTGATGCAACGCTCAACCCGGGCGGTGTGCGGATCGGCACCGCCGAGATATACCGGCAGGTTGAGCAGCTTCCTGAAATTGTCGAGAGTGTTGCAATCGGACAGGATATCGGCAGTGAGGGCGACGTGCGCGTCGTGCTATTTGTGCGGCTGCGTGAAGGAGTAGAGCTGGACGAAGCGCTGCAGTCCAGAATTCGAAAACAGATTCGAGACAACACGACGCCGCTGCACGTTCCGAAGGTCATTGTCGCGGTGTCCGACATTCCGCGCACGATCAGCGGAAAGATCAGTGAGCTGGCAGTACGGAATGTCGTGCACGGCAAGCCCGTGAAGAACACCGAGGCGCTTGCCAACCCGGCCTCGCTGGAATTGTTCAGGGACCTGGAAGCACTGCGGATCTGATTACAGCGGGCGCCCGAAAACCTGGCAGAAGTAGAGCTGTCCGTTGGATGCACGCGCGATTCCCATCCCGGTTTCCGTGAGCGCCGGATTCATGATGTTCTCGCGATGCCCGGCTGACCTCATCCAGCCATCCACCACCTCGGCTGCCGTCAGCTGACCATATGCGATGTTCTCCGCAATTCGACGGTACCTGTAACCCACCCGGCGAATCCGGTCAGGGAAGGCCGGTGCGGTCGTTCCCGGAAGGGTGTGTGACATTGTCCTGAGGCGCGCCATGTTCGCCGCATGGTAGCGGGCCGCGCTGTCCAGGGAGCGGTCGCGGGTCAGCCGCGCGAGGCCGCCACTGGAGCGTCGCCGGTTTATTGCGTCGATCACCTGGTTTTCGAGCGTGGAAACGGTCGAGATGGTCCGGGCGTCAGTCCGCTGTGCAGGAAGCGGGGTTTCCGCATGGTTCGGCTGGCACCCCCAGGCCGCCGCAACCAGTCCTCCAGCGCACAGTCGTGTCAGGCGTTGAAAACGATGCGCTCCACTGCGTCCCGTAACGGTTTCGGCGAGCTGACAGGATCTCTTGAAAATATTCGCAGCCATCTCGTGCTCCTGTAAAGCTGTTCGGACAGCGAAGGAAGATTTACCGTCCCGGGCCATCCTGATTCGGTCAGTCGCTCTACACCGCCGCTCTTTCTCACGACGAGAATGTCGAGGCCTAGCATCTGTGTCTTGGCCGGATAGTCGAGCAGCAGGCTTCCGCTCGGCATCCCAAGTTCAGCGGCGATCGCGTCCTCAGCTTTTACTACCCGCTCATAGTCCTCTGCGATCCAGTCGCCCTGACCGTCCGGGATGTCATTCGAGGATATCTCCAGGGCCCGCTTGTATAGCCGGCGCTCGCGAAGCGCCGAAAGCAGTCCGTCTTCAGAGGCTTCCAGTTTGTGCAGGAGGCCTTCGTCCGTCATCGAGGACAACTCGGCGCCATTCAATGCCCCTGCGCGGAGGGAATCTCCGACAAGCCGCTTGTACATCGAGGTGGCGCTGCGCACTGCGTGGTGCCAGTAGACGTTCCGGTACATCTGATACTTCGCGAAGAGCAGTGATTCGAGAGCGGACAGGGCCTTGTCCATCACTCCCAGCCTGAGCTTTCCGTCGGCAGGGTCCTGAACCACCACCATCGAGTTCAGCAGGCGGTCCACGTCGATTTCGCCGTATGGAACACCGCACATCAGTGCGTCGCGCTTTAGGTACTCGATCTTGTCCAGGTCCAGCGAGCCGGAGATCAAGCCCTGCAGCGGGCTGTCGCTGCGGCCGCGCACGAGGGCGTGAATCCGTTCGGGTACGCCGGCGCCCAGTTCGCTGGTGAGGATTTCGGCTATGGCGCCCGACGTGATGAGCGGACCTGCGACATCCTCATGGTGCAAAGCGCCGATTTCCTCGAGCGCGTGAGAGAACGGGTAGTGACCCAGGTCGTGCAGGAGAGCCGCCGGTGCGATGATCTGCATTTCATCCTGCAAGTGATCGATGTCACCGCGCTCACGGAGCATGGAGATCGTTCGGCGCGCCAGGTGATAGGTTCCCACCGCGTGCTCGAAACGCGAGTGAGTGGCACCCGGATAAACCAAGTGCGCCAGTCCAAGCTGGCGCACGTAGCGGAGTCTCTGAAAGGCCGGTGTGTCGACCAGCCGCAGCGCGACCGGGTCTACCCGGATGTTGTTCCAGAGCGGATCGCGGATGATGTCAAACTTCATGGCATTGCCTTGACCCGATGGGAGCGACGCCGCGCATCGCTCTCATCTTGCCTATCCCCTTGGTCCCGCGTCCCGAATAGCCGGCGCGACGTCGCCGAACTTCTCGAAATTCTTGCGGAACATCTCCGCAAGCTTTTTGGCCTGGGCGTCATACGCTGCGCCGTCGCTCCATGTCTTTCGCGGGCTCAGAACTTCCGACGGTACGTCCGGAACTTCGTTTGGAATGGAAAGGCCGAAAACCGGATCCACTGTAGTCGCTGCATTATCCAGTTGTCCGGACAGCGCGGCGGTCACCATCTTGCGCGTGTGTGACAGCTTCATGCGCTTGCCGACACCGTATGCGCCACCGCTCCAGCCCGTGTTCACAAGCCAGACGTTGGAGCCGTGCTCGCGAAGAAGCTCGCCGAGCATGTGCGCGTACTTGGTGGGATGCCAGACGAGGAACACCGCGCCGAAGCAGGCACTGAAAGTGGCCTGCGGCTCGGTAACGCCGCGTTCCGTACCTGCCACCTTCGCCGTGTAACCGGACAGGAAATAGTACATGGCCTGTTCGGGACTCAGCCTGGCGATGGGTGGAAGAACCCCGAACGCATCGGCCGTCAGGAACACGACGTTTCTTGGATGACCGCCGCGACCGTCGGGCACGTGGTTCTTGATGTAGTGCAGCGGATAGGATGCGCGGGTGTTCTCGGTGATCGACTGGTCCTCGAACTTCACGCGCCGGGTGGCGTCATCCAGGACCACGTTCTCGAGAATGGTCCCGAACATCTGGGTAGTCTGGTAAATGTCGGGTTCATTCTCGGGCGAAAGGTTGATGACCTTCGCATAGCATCCGCCCTCGAAATTGAAGACACCGTCTTTTGACCATCCATGCTCGTCATCACCGATAAGACTGCGTGCCGGGTCGGCAGACAGCGTGGTCTTTCCAGTGCCGGAGAGACCAAAAAAGAGCGCGGTGTCTCCGTCCTTGCCTGTATTGGCTGAGCAGTGCATGGACAGAACCCCCTGCTTGGGCAGCAGGTAGTTCATGACAGTGAACATCGATTTCTTGAGCTCACCCGCGTACCGCGTACCGCCAATCAGGATGGTGCGCTCTGCGAGGTTGAGAATGATGAATGTCGTGGTGCGGGTGCCGTGCTTGCCCGGCTCCGCTTCGAACTCCGGAGCGTGCAGCACGGTAAAATTCTGTGCGAACCCTGCGAGCTCGCTCAACTCGGGGCGGATGAACATGTTGCGCACGAACGCCATGTGCCAGGCGTTGGGCGAGACGTACCGAACGGACAGGCGGTAGGCCGGATCCGCGCCGCAGTACAGGTCTTCGACGAACAGCTCCGGCTGCCTGCCCAGGTACTCGCGGACATCCTCGAGAAGAAGCTTGTACTGTTCCTCCCCGATCGGCTGGTTGACCTTGCCCCAGTCCACGTCGTTCTCGGTGGTGCTTTCACGAACCACGAACTTGTCGTTGGGCGACCGGCCGGTGTGCGGGCGTGTCACGGCGACAAAGGGTCCACTGGCAGCCAGTTCTCCCTCGCCCCTGCGCACGGCCGTCTGAATCAGCTGTGCGTTCTGAAGATTGTAATGAACTTCACCACTCGGATTGATGCCGAGCGACCGAAGTCCATGAGTGTGCGCGTTGGTCGACATTCTAGAGCGTTCCCCTTATGCGATCGGCAGATGCGGAGCACGGGCAGATCCGCCGGAGCGTTCCTGCGCGTCCATCACCGCAACTGCAGCCATGTTCACGATATCCTGCACGTCCGCGCCAAATTCGAGGACGTGTACTGGGCGGTTCATACCCACAAGAATGGGTCCCACCGCCGTGGCACCACCAAGATGATTCAACAGCTTGTACGCGATGTTACCTGCGCTCAGGTTCGGAAAGATCAGGACGTTCGCCCGCTCGGTGAGCGTGCTGAACGGGTATGCCGACTTCATGATTTCCTGGTCGAGCGCCGTGTCGGCCTGCATCTCTCCATCAACCATCAACCCCGGGTCGCGCGCGCGAAGCAGCTCGACCGCGCGTGCCACCTTCTTCGCTTCCGCGTGATTCACGGAGCCGAAGTTCGAGAACGACAGCATCGCAATTCGCGGCGTGAGCCCGAACGTGCGAACGATCCTTCCGGTGGAGTAGGCAATTCGTGCGAGCTGCTCCGCGGTCGGATCGATGTTGACGGTCGTGTCCCCGCAAAAGATAACATGCTTGTCGAAAACGAGCATATAGAGGCCGCTCACAACTTCGGCCTTGGGATGGGCGCCAATTACCTGCAGTGCAGGCCGAATGGTTTCCGGATACTGCATGTTCACGCCGGACACGAGAGCGTCCGCGTCGCCATGTGCAACCATGACGCTGCCGAAATAGTTGGCATTGAACAGGAGCTGATCGGCCTCTCCGCGACTCAGTCCCTTGCGCTGTCTCCGGGCCCAGAGGTAATCGATGTACGTCTCGCGACGCGGTGAGGTCGAGGGTTCTTCAACTGTGATCTCGTCGAGGGATATCGCGTTCTCGCGCGCAACCCGCTCGATCGCTTCGCGCTGTCCGAGAAGTATGGGGTAGGCGATGCCTTCATCCGCCACCTGACGTGCGGCGCGAATGATGCGCGTGTCCGTTCCCTCGGGAAACACAACGCGCTTTGGATTGCGCAGTGCCCGGTTGATGATCCCGCGCATGATCCCCTTGGCGCGGCCCAGGCGGGCCTCGAGCTGTTCGCGGTACTCTTCCAGGTCCATGAACTTCTCAGTCGCACCGCTGGCGACGGCGGCCCACGCGACCGCGGGCGCAACCCATAGCAGAACGCGCGGGTCGAAGGGGAACGGGATCAGATAATCGGCCCCGAACTTCACGGACTTCAGTCCGTACAGGCGGGACACGCTTTCCGGAACGTCTTCTTTCGCGAGCGACGCCAGAGCACGGGTCGCCGCCATCTTCATGGCTTCGTTCACTTCCGTTGCCCGGGCGTCGATCGCCCCGCGGAAAATGAAGGGGAAGCCGAGAACGTTATTGACCTGGTTCGGATAATCGCTGCGGCCCGTTGCAATGATTGCGTCGTCGCGAACGGCGCGGATCGCATCGGGGAGAATTTCCGGATCTGGATTGGCAAGCGCGAATACGATGGGACGCTCGGCCATGGTCGCGATCATTTCGCCAGACACTGCACCCGCGACTGAGAGTCCCACGAACACGTCGGCGCCGACGAGCGCCTCGGCAATGGTTCGCGCATTCGTGACATTCGCGAATCGTGCCTTGTACGGGTCCATCGTACCGGGTCTGTCCTTGTAGATGACACCGGCCCGGTCGGTTAGCAGGATGTTCTCGCGCTGTACTCCAAGGCGGACATAATGTTCGGCCGTCGAGATGGCAGCCGCGCCCGCGCCGGAGAAAACGACACGCACGTCAGCAATGTCCTTTTCGGCAACTTCAAGTGCGTTGAGCAGCGCGGCACCCGATATGATTGCGGTTCCATGCTGATCGTCGTGAAACACCGGGATCTTCATGGTCTTGCGCAGCGTCTCTTCGATGTAGAAACAATCGGGAGCGCGAATATCTTCGAGGTTGATTCCGCCGACTGTGGGCTCCAGAAGCTGGCAGAAACGGATCACGTCTTCGGGATCCTCGGAGCCCACCTCGAGATCGAACACGTCGAGGTCGGCGAACTGCTTGAAGAGGTTGCCCTTTCCCTCCATCACGGGCTTCCCAGCCAGCGCGCCGATGTTGCCAAGCCCGAGCACAGCCGTGCCGTTGGTAACTACGGCAACGAGGTTTCCCTTGGCTGTGTACTTGTAGGCGTCTTCAGGCCGCTTCTCGATCTCCAGGCAGGGCTTGGCTACTCCGGGAGAGTAGGCAAGCGAAAGGTCGCGCTGGTTATTGAGGGGTTTGGTCGGTACGACTGCGATCTTGCCGGGTCGGCCAGACGAGTGGTAGTCGAGGGCGTCGTCACGTTTCATTTAGAAGTGAATTATGCCCACTTCGTGCCCCCCTGCCAACCGCAGGAGGGCAATTTTCTGCTATCGTCTGCGCGACGCGATGAGCGCCACTACCGCCAGAATGAGCCCTGACGCGCAGACAATTGCGGCTCCGGTGGGAAGATCCATCTGGTAAGACGCCCAGAGCCCGACAAGGCTGGAGATACATGCGACTACCCACCCGGCGATCAGGCGCTTTCCCCACTGGGTCGCAAGCATCGTCCCGGACACGGCGGGAACGATGAGATAGGCGAACGTCAGCAGCACTCCGGCGATCTGCACGAAGCTCACGACGACAAGCGCGAACGACGCGTAGAACAGGAAATCCCAGAGACGCACGCTCATGCCGGACGCAAGCGCTGCTTCCGGATCGGATGAGATCAGCACGAAGCGCTTGTGAAAAGCCGCATAAAAGCCTGCGAGTGCGGCAAAGAGCAGCGTCCGCTGGCCGATCGCCCCGGCCGTGACGTTGAGGATGTCACCAGTGAGCAGGTGCTCGAGTTCCTCCTTGCCGCCCGCCACGCGGCTGAGCATAAGGATCACTCCCGCCGCAGCTACCACGAAGGTGATCCCGATGATGGCTTCCTGCGGCACAGCACTTTGCTTGCTGCCGCGCGACCAGCTGAAGAAGGCCGCGCCAATGAACGTCACGCCAAGGGAAATCCAGAAAGTGATTCGTTCATCAAAGTGATATCCCATGAGCAGCGCTACGCACGTGCCCAGGGTTGCGACCTGTGCGAGCGCGAGGTCCACAAAGATCACTTCTCTCTTTACCACATGCAGGCCGAGGTAAACCAGCAGGGGCGGAAAGAGCAGGCACGCCGCCAGCGGCCACTTCATTACCTCCCAGACAACTGAGAGATCGGTTGTCATTTCAGTGCCTTGAACGCCTTAGCCAGCTCTGAAACCATGTAGTCCATCATGTCGAAATAGGACTGCGTATCCTTGCGCGCACCCGGTTGCTGCGCGACGTCGAGCACTACAGCGTTCGTGCGGCGCGCCACGGTTTCGGCTGTCTTGCGGTTCTGGAATGGCTGCACCAGGATGACGCGTGCGTTGGCGCGGCGCATTGCACCGATCACGCTTGCGAGGTGCGCGGGGGAGGGTGCGATACCGGGCTTCGGTTCCAGCGTCTCCACGACCTGGAGGCCAAAGCGCGCGGCGAGATAGACAAAGTCACGATGATATGTGACCATCTTCGCTCCCCGGTAGGGTGCGAGCTGTGCCTGCCAGCCGGCCAGTTTTGTGTCGAGACGCGCGTTGAATCGCGAGAAATTGGATCTGTAGGCGGCCGCATTCCTTGGATCGATTCGCGCGAATCTCTCACTCATGTTGCGGGCAATGATCTTCACGTTCAGTGGGTCGATGAGAAAGTGAGGATTTCCAAGCGAATGCACGTCGCCCTTGGATCTGTCGAAACTCGACGGTACTTCGAGCATTCTCACGCCCTGCGTGGCCACGATCCTTCCTGGCGCGCCCAAAGTAATCTTCGCGTTGCGCGAGTTTTCCAAGAGCGGTGGAAGCCAGCCCAGCTCGAGTTCCGCGCCACCCTCGATGAGCGCGTCGGCACGGTTCAGGGTGACGATGTGACTCGGTTTCGCGTCCACGAAATGCGGATCCTCGGTCGGCTTGGCAAGCGCGGTGACGGTAACGAGGCTTCCGCCAATCTCCCGCGCAATGGATGCGAGGTCAGGTGTCGTTGCCACGACGCGAAGCTGCGCCTGCGCCGGCGCCGAAAGGGCGAACAGCGCCGCAACCGCACTGGTGACGGCAAGACGGCCAAAAAATTTATGTCGGATCATTGATTTCCCGTTCTAGAATTTGTGTGACGCATGCGCACCAAGCAGGAACTCGAGCTGAAACCAGAGTGAGTGATCGCGGCCAATCCCCTTGCGGTCATCGAAATTGTACTGAACCCTGAACTTGGAAAACTCTGTCGGATACCAGGTGATATTCGGCGAGAATCGAGTCCTGTCCGACAGGAGCGGGGACGCGAACGCGATTGCATCGCCGGTCGACCAGTCGCCACGAACGCCTGCAACCAGCCTCGGCTTGATACCCCAGAGCAGCTGTGCGTACCCGCCCTGGTCACTGATTGTCTCCGCCGGCAGCGGAGAACCGTCCTCACTCTCCCGTTCCGCAGCGTCATAACGACGCGACAGCGCTTCCGCCTGCAAGGACAGAAATGGGAATCCCGCCTGCGCTGCTTCGGGTTTCCACTTCCAGTACCCATCAATTCCATACACCCGGGTACGGGCTGTGGGTCCGGAATTGTTGGGCCCGAATGCGCCTGAAATTCCCAGCACCACCGTCTGCGTCCCGGTCAGGTCAAAGGAGGTTGCAAAACGGGGGACAATGAGCAGGTCTCCCAGATCATCAACAGTCCGTTCAGCTGGTATCCCCCCGTGTATTTCACTGGATTCCGGCGAGCGGAAGCTCCAGGCCGTGGGACCCAGGCTGTTGAAGACGCCCAGCATGGCCTCGGAGTAGAAAGAGGTCGGCAGGAGCCACGATACTCGTGCACCCTGACTTCTCAGCCCTTCCGGCCCGAACATCCTGTTGAGTGCGAGCGGCTGGTCTACAAACGCCCATGAGTGCGGGTGCTGAGGGTTCTGGCGTCCGAACTCCGCGAAGAACTGACCGAATTTCACCTGAAGGTTGGCCGGCAGAGACGTGGTTATTCCGTAGACCTCCTCCAGCTCGACGCCTGTTTCTCCTTCCGGGTCGATCTTGAATACAATGTTCGCGACGCCCTTGAAGTAGGGATCGACCGCACCATCCAGCGAGAGCTCGGCGTTTGGCACGCTGAATCCGCGCACGCGAGGATCATGGTCGCCCGGCTCCAGCTGCTCCACATCCTTCGCGCTGGACCAGCCGGCGTTGGTAAACGAAACGAATCCGATATTCATGTATGCACCCGGTAACCGGGCAGGGGCGGCTGGTAGAGACGCGGTTGGAGCAATCACGGTGTCGCCCGTGCTCAGTTCCTTTTCGAGTTCTTTCAGCAGCGCAAGGGAATCGGCGCGCGCAGCGCTGTCAGCTGCCGCCGTGGAGTCCGACTTCTGTGCCTTATCCTGGGCAGAGAGAGTTCCTGCGAAGAGGGGCAGAGCCGCGATCAAGAAGCGGTATTTCATTTTTTTTTTGATGTTTGATGTTTGGCGGTGTGGTAGCCGCGAAGTGCGTGCCGGGCTTTCCGGCACGGGAATCAAACGATCGTGGGGGGAGCCCGGGAATGCTGAGCTGCGTACCAGCCCAGTTGGTCAGGACGGGAATTTTCACTTGCAATGGCAAGCGCCTTCAAAGCGGGCGGCTCTACCCGCTCATTGCCGAGGGGAGCGGCGTTGCCGAGGTGCTGCGCCCGGCAGGTAAGGCAGTCCGCGTCGTTGTGGCTGTAATGCAGGTCCGTGCCGCCGCTTTCGAAATGCGGCGCTGCCTTCATTTCGGCGTCGGAGTGCAAGAGTCCCGCACCGGCGACGCCAAGCTGGCCGAGAAGAATGACCAGCCCGATCAGGAGCTTGCGCACTGATCTGATCGATGGCGGAGTAAGGGCGTCCTGTTTCACAGTGGTTTAATACCCACGAATGCGGCTTTCAGGCAAGTCCGAACAGTTACTCAACATAGCTGCGCAGCCGGTTTATCATGCGTCGGTCGGTCACCTCGGCGTCGTCCAGCTTGGGTGTTTCAATGACCTTGGCGACGCTCGCAAACCGTGGATCATTCATGATCTTCCGGAATGCACTCTCCCCAATCATGCCCTCGCCGATCAGCTCGTGCCGGTCCCGGCGCGAGCCCAACGGGGCCTTTGAATCGTTGAGGTGCATCATTCGGAGCCGATGCATCCCGACGACATCGGCAAAGCGGTTCCAGACACCTTCATAGTCGTTGGCGAGATCGTACCCGGCTGCGAAGATGTGCGCCGTATCCACGCACACTCCCACCCGTTCCTGCAGGTGTGCAGGAAGCCGCGCCAGCAGCAGGGCCATCTCTTCAAACCGCGAGCCCAGAACGGTACCGGAGCCGGCAGTGGTTTCCATCAGCAGGATAGTTTTGCCGGGAACCTGGTCCAGTACAAGTGCAATCGCATCGGCGTTGCGAGCGATCCCGGCCTCGCGGTCGTCCATGTAATTGCCCGGGTGTGATACGAGGTAATTCAAGCCGAGTGCATTGCAGCGGCGTATTTCCTCGGTAAACGACTCGATGGAGCGCTGGCGCAACACAGGGTCGGGAGAGGCAAGATTGATCAGGTAGCTGTCGTGCGCGCAGGTTTCGCGTATCGCAGTCTCGCCGAGCTGGGAAATGAATGCTGTGCACTCTTCGTCTTCGCACACGCGTTCGGCCCACCTGTTGGCCATCTTGGTGAAGATCTGCATTGCAGTCGCGCCGATTGCTTTTCCGCGGCCCGGCGCCTCACGTGTGCCACCGGCAATGGATGTATGCGCTCCCAGGGGCGGCTGTGCCGCAAGCCAGGCAGGCTCACGCTCTATGTGATGGTCTGATGCGGGCCATTGATCGGGCGGGGGAGACGGCTGGGGGTTTCGCTTTGTATATCGCGGCGCATTCGCTGCGGTTTTCATGGGAGCCGCTTTCCTGGTAGCGCGCTTTTTCGCGGGACTCTTGCTTGCCGGTTTCGCAGTTCTCCTTCGTGCAACCGGCTTCTTGACTGCGAGCTTCACCTTATTCTTTCGCGCCCCTTTGCTCCTACCTTCCACGGAGCCACTCGAACGGGTCAACAGCAGGACCGCCGCCCCGGCGTATCTCGAAATGAAGGTGCGGGGGCAGGGAAGGATCGTTCGATCCGACCGTGCCTATGGTCTGCCCCTTCGTGACACGTGAGCCCTTGCTCAGTGACGACTGGGAGAGCGAGCTATAGACCGAATAGTCACCGCCGCCGTGATCCACGATGACCGTGCGGCCGTAGGTCCCCATTATGTCGTTGAGGGCGACGGTTCCGTTGGAAACCGATTTCACCGGCGTTCCCGAAGCGGCCTGGATTCCCATTCCGTTCCAGCGCGTTGTCGTGTTGTTCGGATTGATGACGCGTCCGAACCGGTACAGAATGGTTCCGTCCACCGGCCAGTCGAGACGGCCGAGGTCGGAAGTCCTGATCGAGCTGGGTGCGCGCGATGCCGCGCCGCCGCGCGCTGCGCCTCTTCGCCGCGCGGCTTCGATTGACGCCAGCACGCTGTTGAGGCGTGCCTCGCTGCGCGCGAGCTGGTCGAGGCGTGCCTTTGCTTTGCGAGTATCGGCCTGAACCTTCTTCAGGCTCAGTGCGCGGCGGCCCTCGAGCTCGCGCAGGCGTGCCTCCTCCTGCGCCTTCTCCTGCCGGTTCTGGCTGACGCCGTTCTGAAGCTGGACCAGCTGACGCCGCTGATTGCGAATGGTGTCGCGCAGGCTGCGCACCCGGTTCATCAGCTCCTGGTCGCGAAGGGCGAGGATGTGCAGGTACTTGTAGCGCGCGACCAGATTCCCGAAGGATTGCGCAGAGAGCAGCACTTCCGAGGTGTACAGCGGCCCGCGCTTATAGATGTCCACGAGGCGCTGCTGGAGAATCGCGCGCTTCTCGATTGTTTCGACCTCGGCGTTCATCAGGCTGCCCGTCGTCTGGTCAACCTGCTCCCGGATGGAGCGGAGCTGCTGGTCGAGCGACCTTACTGCCCGCTCTGTTGCGGAATGCTGGCGGTTCAGAAGAGTGACTTCTTCGGAAAGGTCGTGCGCGGTGGACTGGAGCCCCTTCATTCGGCGCTGCAGGTCAGCGCGTTCCTTCCGGATTCTGGCCAGCTCTTCCTGCTGCTGCTTGAGCTTTGCTTCCGCCGTCTGGGCGGACGCGGGTGCGGGATTGGAAAAACTCATTGCTGCAACCACCGCTGCAGCCAGCAATCCGCGTTTGGTCACAGCGATCTAGATGCGCTTGAGCTGGCGCCCGACGGAAACCATCGAGCCCACGACTCCAATGAATGCGCCGGCGAGGAGTCCGACGAGCATCAGCCGATTGTCGAAAAAGACTGTCTGGACGAAGTACTCGTTCACTGTCCTGTGGGTGGCCCAGGTCATCAGGAGGGCCAGGATGCCGCCGAAGACCCCCTTGATCAGGCCGTCGATGAGAAAGGGCCTGCGCACGAACGAGTCGGTCGCGCCTACGATTCGCATCACGGCAATTTCCTTTTCGCGGGCGAGCACTGTCATTCTAATCGTTGCTCCGATGATGATCACGGCCACAGCGGCGAAGGCCAGGCCGAGTGCAATACCCACGAAGCTCGCGATTGTTCTCAGCCGATAAAGCTTGCCAACCCATTCCTCTCCGTAGCGAACGTCGTCAACGATCGGAAAGGAGCCGATCCGCTTCGCGACGGCGGCAACCGTCTCGGGCGAGCGCAGGCCTGCACGCATGTGAACTTCAATGGAAGCAGGAAGTACTGCCTGATCGAATACGTCACTGAACTCTCCCATCTCGGAGCGTGCCCTGTCGAGTGCCTTCTCCTGGGATACGTATTCGACGCGGGCAACCTCTGGATACTTTCCAATGGCAGCCATCGCCGAATCGACCGCATAGATGGAAGAGGAGTCGCGCAGGAATGCCCGGACTTCCACGCGCTCTTCCACGGCGCGTATGGACTGCCGGATGTTGAGGGCAACGAGCCCGAAAAGCCCGAATGCATACAGGGAAAACGCGATCGTGATGATGGCGAGCGCAGTCAGCAGCGGCGCGCGGCGCGCGGCGGTGACAGTTTCGCGAAGTGCCAGCTGTATCACGTCTGCGGCGCGTCCGGCTCGCGCGGAGTCTCGGCGGAGTCGTAAACAATCCGGCCGTGATTCAGTTCTATGGTCCTGAAATCGGCGCGGCGCACAAGGTCGAGATCGTGTGTCGCCATGATGACGGAAGTTCCCGCTGCATTGATGTCGCGCAGCAGCTGGAACACTCCGCGAGTTGCGCGGTCGTCGAGGTTGCCGGTCGGCTCGTCGGCGAGCAGAACCATCGGGTCATTCACGAGCGCGCGCGCAATTGCAACACGCTGCTGCTCGCCTCCGGACAGTTCGGACGGATAGCTCGTTGCCTTGGCTGCAAGCCCCACCTGGGCGAGCACCCGGGAGACCTTGGGCGCAATCATCGCCTTCGGGGCACCCGTAACCTCGAGTGCGAACGCGACGTTCGCTTCAGCCGTGCGATCCTCGAGCAGCCTGAAATCCTGGAATACGACACCGAGCTTGCGGCGGAGCTTCGGAATTTCCTTCTGTTTCGCCGTCCGGGAATTGACGCCGCTCACCCAGAGATCGCCGCTAGTGGGGCGTTCTTCCATGAAGACGAGCTTCATTATGGTTGACTTGCCCGCGCCGCTGGGTCCGGTCAGGAACGCGAACTCGCCCTTCTTTATCTGGAACGTGACGTGGGAAAGCGCCACGCGGCCCCGCGTGTACTCCTTCGAGACTTTGAGGAGGCGAATCATTGCCAATCAGCCTACCTGTCTGTTTCGTCGGGAATCGAGGTCGGGCTTGGTGACGCGCACGCTGTCTATCACGGTAATGCCCGCGATGTCCCGCGCTATCACGCCCCCGGCAGGGACAGTGTCGTCGATGACGACGACTGCGAGTTCATTTCTGCGCGGACCGTACACCCATGCGAGTTCGCCGTCCTGGAGCAGCCTGAGCTTCGCCTCTTCGGGCGAAATGCGGATCATCGGTCCGCGTTCAGGATCTCCCCTGCGGGTCGCTATAAAACCCGCGACGCGCAGCGGTGGCTGAAATCCGGCTTTCACGTTTCGTGGAGCGGAAGCAGGAAAGTCGGCGTGTACGCGCTGTCATTGCGCATCAGCAGCCGCCGCTTCCAGAGTGCATGAAGCGCATTCTCTGCGTCCTCGCATCCCATGCCGGTTACGACCGCGAGATCCTCGGGGCGCGCTGCCCCGAGCTTGCAGATCGCATCCCATATTCGCCGCTCGGTGCCGTCGGTGGTGCCGACCAGCACAGCTTCACCGTCGGAAAGCTGGGATACAAGCGCAAGTCCGTGCCGCTCGAGAACGGTTTCAATCGCGTAACGGTGGGATTCGTTGATTCCGCGGAAGAGGAAGTACACCTCGCGGTTGTTCTGCTCGGCGTCCACGTAGTGAAGCAGCAGCTTCGCGACGATTTCATCCGCGCACGACAGGTCCATCAATCCGACATGCGAAAAATCGAGCACAGTGAGTGCACGCTCTCCAAGCTGGTCGAGCTGATGCTCGATGTGGCTGCGGACAGCTACACCCGTTGGCCGTGTCACGAGGTTCGTGTAGAACTCGGACACGCTTGTCTTGAGAACCGAGCTTACGTCTATGTGGTTGATCACGGCGTTACGATCTTTTCAGGAATGGTCAACTGGAGCTGCGCTCCGGGAAAAAATGCGAGATCCCGGATCAGCGCTTCGTCTTCATCCCACGCAGGCACGAGCGCGATGCGCGCCGTCCCGCTGCGGACAGAAAATTTCCCGTCGTTCTGCCCAATGAACTTCTTTACGCCCTGGAGGCCCTGGCCACGCCCCTTGTCGGGAAAGCGGCTGACGCCCCGCATTACCGTGTCCTCGAGAGCGGCGGCATCATCCCAGCGATCGCTCAGGCGGCGGCCATGCGAGCCCTCGAGCGACTGGCGAAATCCGATTCCGACATCGCAGACCGCGAGAATCACGTTGCGGCGCTTGCTCTTGTAGTCGTACTTCTGAACGGCCACCCAGCCTCCGCGTCCCGCATGCTCGAGAATGTTCTGGCAGACCTCGGAAAGTGCCATCGTGAAGCGCGATGTAATCTGCGGAGAAAAATGCAAACTCTCCACTAGTATCTCGTGGGCTCGCTCGCTGATCTTATCCACAATTCCATGCACGTCATCCGATTTTGTGATAGGCGTGCACTCCAGCACTACGCTGTTTGATCGCGCCCGCGGGCGCGCAACCCGCTTGTCGAACTCGAAAAACTCCTCGCCATGCGCAAAAAAGTCAGCGCGTGCCCAGTAGGACGCCACGTTGGCGTCTTCCGGCACCAGGAATGACGGCTTGACGAGGCGAGTCTGGCCAAGCGAGAGCATCGCCGTCAGTCCGTACGGCGTTGCAAATGTGCAGTGCCGACAGTCGATCAGGATTTTTTCGTCAGGAGGAAGTGGCGAGGTCTGCTCGAGAATTTCCTCGAAGCTTTTGTCGTTCACGTTCGTCGGAACGTTGATT
Source organism: Gemmatimonadota bacterium (assembly GCA_036676795.1). Lineage (GTDB taxonomy): Bacteria > Gemmatimonadota > Gemmatimonadetes > Gemmatimonadales > Gemmatimonadaceae > UBA4720. The sequence goes on along the minus strand of JAKFCC010000001.1, from coordinate 7,040 downwards.
AGCCGCGTCACCTGAAGCTCAGTTCTCCTCGTAAATAACCGGCCAGCCCGGTGGCCCCGCGATGGTCCACGTTTTTTGCGGCTGCAGCCATCGCCGCCTCCATCGCAGTGTCTAAGTTATCCCCCGCGAGCAGTCGCGAGAAGTAGGTTGCGCCCCATACGTCTCCACATCCGGTTGGATCTCCCATTGACATGTCGCGGGAAGCCTTTGCGGGAACCAACGCTGTCCTGATTGCGCCCGTCTTCCCGCCTATCGCGTCCCTTCGAAGATCCGCCAGAGATTCGAACCCCGGGGCGGCGAAATAGACGGCGCCCCGGCTGCCCATGGTTACAGTCAGGCAGTGCACGCCCGCGGCGAACGCCTTGGCGGCCAGCTCCATTCCATCACTCGCCAGCATCGACATCTCGTCTTCATTCACCTGCACCACGTCGAAGCACCGGAGCCAGGCTTCCGCGTTCGGGAGAGGCTGAAGGGTGCGGGCTCCGTCCGGCTGGACTGCCAGCAGCAGAGAGTGGAGATCGCAGTAAATGGGTCCGCGAAAATTCTGCCTAATGAGCTGCGCAGTCTCGAGGTCAATCTCGAATCCGCTGATCATGTTGATGTACAGGGCGTCCAGGTCGCCCATGAGCGGCTGTAACCCGCGCCATCCCCAGCCGGGAATCCCGCCGCGCAGATACTCGCAGCGCCTTTCGCTGCTCTCGTACTGAAGCGTGACGCGATTGGTCGGGTGAGGAACCTCGATGGGGCCGGTGCCCGCCGCCACCTTTCGGAGCGATGCCATGAATTCGCGCGCTCTTGGAGCCAGGTCGTACCCGACTTTCAGGATCGGTACGATTTCCCAGTCATTCGAGAGATAGGCGTCAAAAGCGCCGAGGGCGTAGGTGATGCCGCCCCATTCTTCAACCGGTTTTGCGAGCGGATCCCGTCCGTGGATTTCGTCCCACACGAACGTTCCGATCACGCCCACTCGTTTTGCCACTAAACGTCCCCGAACTTCTGCGCCTTGAAGGTGGCAACCGCGCCGACAACACCGGCGGAGAGGGGAAGCGCGCCCGGAACGATCCGGCATGCGTCAACGGCAGGCTTGAATGCCCGCCGCTTCACTTCCGCTCTCAGTGGATCGAACAGAGCCTCGCCTGCCTGCGTCACTCCGCCTGCAATGACCACCGTATCGGGGTTGAAAATATTGATGAGATTCGAGATCCCGACGCCCAGAAAGTGGGCCGTGTCTCGCACCACACCGCGCGCGATTTCGTCGCCGCGCTTCGACGCCTCATACACAGTCTGTGCGGTGATCCTGGAATGATCCCCGCCTACGATGTCCGACAGAATCGAGCCGCCATCCGATGAAAGGGCTTCGCGGGCGCGTTCGGCAATCGCGGGCCCGGAGGTGTACGCCTCGAGGCAGCCATAATTGCCGCATTTGCACCGCCGCCCGTTCGACTCGATGGTCGTGTGACCGATCTCACCGGCCGCGTCTGACGCGCCGTGATAAAGCTTTCCATCGAGGATCAGGCCGCCGCCGATCCCCGTGCCAATAGTGAGGCCGACAACATGGCGTCCGCCCTTCGCCGCCCCGGCCCACCACTCACCGAGCGTGGCGCAATTGGCATCGTTGTCGAGAGTGGCATCCAGATTCACGCGCTTGGCGATCTCGTCGCGCAGCGGGAAGTCCCGCCACCCGAGATTCGGCGTGACGATGACGATTCCCTTTTCGCGGTCGAGCGGACCGGGCGACCCGATTCCCACGCCAAGGAAATCGTCACGCACTGCACCGGTCTCCGATATCGTCTGCGCAATTACATCTTCGATCATCTGCACAATGCGGTCTACAACGCCCGCGGCGCCATTTTCGGCGAGCGTGGGCGTCATGCGCATCGCAATCTCGCGGGTGCCGTCAGTCGGCATCGCGCCGGCCGCGATGTTGGTTCCGCCCAGATCGACTCCGATGATGTAGCGCTCTCTTGTGCTCATGCCACCCTTGGCAACTGGACCAGTGTCTGAAGCAGTTCGTAAACGTACTCTGCCGAAAGTTCGCGCATGCACCGCCAATGTCCAAGCGGACACCGCTGAGGTCCATGGCGGTCGCAGGGTCGGCACGCGAGACCCTCGAGTCCCGCAACCTTCCGCAAGTCTGCCAGCGGGCCGAATCCGAAATCGGGGACGGTAGGCCCGAACACCGCAACAGTGGGTGTGTTCATGGCAGAAGCGAGGTGCAATGGAGCTGAGTCGTTCGAGACGATCGCGGCAGCCCGGCGAATAAGCTCCGCAGAGCCGAGCACTGAAAGCTCTCCCGTGGCATCTATTGTCTTTCCAGGGGCAGCAATCTCGATTGCACCCGCAAGAGCTCCTTCGGCCGCGCCTCCGATCACAACCACGCGGAAGTCGGAGGTCACCAGTCGGGCGAGGTCCGGAAAAAATGGCCAGCGCTTTGTGCCCCAGGCGCTGCCCGGAGCAAAGACGATGAATGGAGAGACACCGCCAAGCAGGCCGTCAACGGCCTCCCTCTCTTGATCCCCGGGGTAAAGCCTGGGCCGGATGCGCGCCGCATCGGCGTTGTCCACGCCTGCCAGTCGCAACAGCCTTTCCGCGTGGTGCTTGTCCCCCCGGTATTCCACAGTACTGGTGTAGAAGGGCCTGCCCGCCGACGTGTCGAACCCGATTCGCTCCGGAATTCCGGCGAAGGCGGCTATGGCCGCACTGCGCATCGAGCCCTGCGCCATGTACGCGGTGGAGGATTGCAGTCCGCTTTCCGGCTCACGCAGCGAGCGGGCGATCTTCCATGTCTGAATGATCCTGCCGCTGGCCTTCTTGTCGAAGACAATCACGCTGCGAATTGCCGGGTTGTTCGCGAGGACGGTGCGGCCGATGGGTGTCGTGAGAACGTCCACCGGGCCGCGCCCGGAAAGCTCTGCGATCAGCGGCGTCGTAAGTATGACGTCGCCCAGAAAGCTCGTCTGAACAACGAGCGAGGACACCGCTAATCGACCTGGAGTACCGCCAGAAACGCCTCCTGGGGAATCTCTACGCTGCCGACCTGCTTCATCCGCTTTTTTCCGGCCTTCTGTTTCTCGAGCAGCTTGCGCTTGCGCGAGATGTCTCCGCCGTAGCACTTGGCGAGCACGTCCTTTCGCAGCGGCTTCACCGTCGTGCGCGCGATGACTTTCTGTCCGATCGCTGCCTGGATGGCGACCTCATACAGCTGCCTCGGAATCAGCTCACGCAGCTTGTCGGCGATCTTTCTGCCCCACTCGTAGGCTTTCTCTGTGTGGATGATTACCGAGAAGGCATCGACAGGATCGCCATTGATCAGCATGTCGAGCTTCACCAGGTCGCTGCGGCGGTACTCCAGCATTTCATAGTCGAGCGACGCATACCCGCGGCTGATCGTCTTCAGGCGGTCGAAGAAGTCCAGGATGATTTCGCCGAGCGGGAATTCCCAGTCGAACTCGACCCGCTCCTGGTCCAGGTATGTCATGTTCTTGTACACGCCGCGGCGTTCGGTGCCGAGCGTCATGATCGGACCGATGTAGTCCGAGGGCGCCATGATGCGCGCTTTGACGTACGGCTCTTCGATGTAGTTGATGTTTCCGGCGGCCGGCATCAGCGATGGATTTTCAATGAGATCCATCGTGCCATCGGTCTTGTACACGCGATACTCGACGCTTGGGACCGTGGTGACAAGATCCAGCTCGTACTCGCGCGTCAGACGCTCCTGCACGATCTCCATGTGGAGCAGCCCCAGAAATCCGCAGCGGAAACCAAACCCCAGTGCTGTGGATGTTTCGGGCTCATACTGCAGCGATGCGTCGTTCAGCTGGAGCTTCTCGAGCGCGTCGCGCAGTGTCTCGTACTGGGTCGTATCCGTGGGATACATTCCGGCGAAGACAAAGGAGCGAACTTCCTTGTATCCGGGAAGCGGCGCGTCTGCCTTGTTGGTGGCGTCGAAAATTGTGTCGCCGGCACGAGTCTCCTTGACCGACCGTACGTTCGCGACCACATAGCCCACTTCACCCGGTCCGAGCTGGTCCGTCTTCACCTGGCGCATCTGGTTGTAGCCGACTTCCGCGACTTCGTAAATCGAATCGCTCGCACCGAAGGTGATCTTTGTTCCCGGTCGTATGAAGCCGTCAACTACGCGCACAGAGGGAATCGCGCCGCGATACCTGTCGTAGTACGAATCGTAGATCAGCGCGCGCAGCGGTCCGTTCACATCACCTTCGGGGGGAGGTACGCGCTCGACGATCTTCTCGAGCAGCTCAGGAATTCCAATTCCTTCCTTCGCGCTGACAAGCAGGATGTCGTCGAAGTTTGCCCCCAACAGATCGTGCACTTCCTGTTTGCGCTTCTCCGGCTCGGCACCCGGCAGGTCGATCTTGTTCAGGATCGGGATGATTTCCAGTCCTGCATCCATGGCGAGGAAGAGGTTCGACAATGTCTGCGCCTGAATTCCCTGCGACGCGTCCACCACGAGGATCGCGCCTTCACAGGCCGCGAGCGACCGGGAAACTTCATAGGTGAAATCAACGTGTCCCGGCGTGTCGATCAGGTTGAGCTCGTAGTCGCTTCCATCCTTCGCCGTGTAGGTCATGCGAACGGCGTTCAGCTTGATGGTAATTCCGCGCTCGCGCTCCAGGTCCAGGGTATCGAGAACCTGCGCTTTCATTTCGCGCTTCTCGAGCATGCCTGTGGCCTCGATCAGTCTGTCGGCAAGCGTTGATTTGCCGTGATCGATGTGGGCGACGATGCAGAAATTGCGGATGTGGTCGAGCTTCAAGTCGTTAAGCCTTAAGGATTTCGAGGGGAGTCATCAAATATAAATGTTTGTGCTGGTGAGCCGTTGATCCGGCAAAGAAAAAGGGGACTGCATCCGAAGTTGCAGTCCCCTGGAGTGTCTCTGGTTGGAGTTTAGTTGTCCTTTATTCTCGAACGGAGTTCAACGGGCCTGGGTTCGCGCTCAACCTGCGGTGCGCTGCGCATGGCTGGTTCGCTTGAGGCCCTTTCAGTGCGATAGACAGGCTGCTCGCGCAAGACGGGCGTGTTTTCCCTGGTCGGACGATCGGCGCGGCCGCGCATCCGTTCCATGGCTTCGGCTCGGCTCGCCCTGGCTTCACGCGCCAGCGAACGTGCGGTCAGGATTTCTTCTTTTTCGTTGTAAGCAGGGCTCTCAGTCACGCCCACATACGAATCCGACGAGTTGCGATTCCTCAGTACACTTTCAAACACCCGGCGAGCAGCCTCTCCCTCGTACCGTGCGGCGATGACAGAGCGGGATTCCGCCTTCTTTACACTGTCGATCCGGGTGGTGTCGCCCACAGCGGGCGGAAGGACCTGCACAGGCATCAGCATGTAGCGCGCACGGCCACACCCATCGGTTCCAACCCGCACCAGGCGCATGCCGGCCATCCCGCCGTAGCCGGAGACTATCAGACCGGAGTAGGGGAAACCGACCGCACCGTAGTAATTGGCAAAACTTGAGTAGCCGTACGGCGAGAAAGAGTAATCCATTGTGCAGTCGCCCCTGAGCAGAGCAAAGGCAGACTGTGAATGGGGCGAGCGTCCGAAGTACACATAGTCATGCCCGAACGTCTGGCCCTTTGCCGTGAGCGCGCGACCGAGGGCCGTGACGGCTTCGGTGGGAGTACGGTATCGAATGATCTGCCTGAGAGCGGGCTCGCTCCAGTAGATGCCGTCGGATATGGCTGCGTAGTTGAACGGTGTGCGGGAAGCCACCACCATCACCGAACCGTATGCCGCTCCGGCATCTCCATAACCGGCGAAACTGGACCGGCGATAGCGATTGCCATATTCGCCATAGTTGGAAACAGTGCTGAAGCCGCTGAAGAATTCAGGGAACCGAATCGACTTTGCCGCATCGAACTGGATTGCGTCGGCCGGCATCGTGGGGCTCAGTACCACGATCTCACCGCTGTTGTCGATGGCGACCGCAAAGATGTAGGCAGGTTCGCTCAGTGAAACCGACGGCGAAATCGTGCCCGGCGCCGTGACAGGCAGGGCCGCAAGCCGAACCCTTGGGGCTCTGTCCTGAGCGTGGGCCGCGGGAAGCGCAACGGCAGCTGCAATTCCGGCAACAAGGAAACTCTTCCAGACCATGTTTTCCTCCTCGCAGCGCGTCCGCTGCATCTGTCCCGCAACATCAGTCTAAAGCCCGGTACGGAGGTTGGCTACCTCCAAAATCCACAGCCACTTAGGTTGCTCCTATGGCATTACCGCAATTGCTGGACGAGCTGGAGCTTCTACCAGAGTTTGGGAACATCATCGATGCCATCCCCGCCCAGGGTGACCTCATACACCTGGGCGGACTTTTCGGGTCCAGCGACGCCGTTTTCCTGGCGGCGGTGGCCCGGCGGCTGCCGACCAGATTCTTTGTGGTGCTGGCGCCACATGTTGGCGACGCCGAACGATGGCTCGCAGACCTCGAGTCCATCGGCGGCGCGGGTGTCGCCTTCTACCCGCCGCGGGAAGCTTTCGGGGAATCTGAACCGCACGCGGAGATTGCAGGCGAGCGGGTAGAAACCCTCGAGCGCATCGCGCGGGGCGGCGAGTCCGGAATCCGGATTCTGCTCACTACTGCCCGCGCAGTGATGGAAAAGACTCGGCTTCCACGAACTCTCGCTTCAGCAAGGCTCGAGATCCGCAAGGGCGACGTGCGGCGACCCGATGATCTTGCAAACCACCTTGAGTCCATCGGGTTCGAGGAAGTCGAGATGGTGGAGGATGTGGCACAGTTCAGCCGGCGCGGAGGAATATTCGACATCTACAGTTTTGGAATGTCCGAGCCGGTTCGCCTTGAATTCTGGGGTGACGACATTTCCGAGCTGCGGCATTTCGACCTGCTCACGCAGCGGTCCACCCGTGACGCGGAGTTTGCGCTTGTTCTTCCGGTGGACGGGGCGGCGCCACGCGATGAAGACAATGCGGAGATGGCCGACGAGCGAACGTCTATCGCGTCTCTCTGGCCACCGGACACGCTTCTTATCGTCCCCGGGGCAACTGAGGTGGATTCCGAGCTGAATCGC